>NZ_NGFP01000111.1 GCF_002149035.1 Streptosporangium minutum | reverse complement strand
GGCTCTACGTGAGGCTGGATTCGCCCGCATGACCCCGGGTAGGGCATGACTCGACGCGGAAAGCGCAGTTGATGCGGGATGGCTGAACGGCATGGGACGTAACTTCAAGATCCGTCCTCTCGGCGGTGCGGCGGGATGCCTGATGATGATCATCATCTCGGTCGTCCTGTCCGTACTGCTCACGGTCGTGCTCAACGTCTTCCTGCGGTGAACTCCCGCGGGGCCCCGCGGTGGTGGAGTGGCGCCTGGCCGGCCCGCCGTCGAGGGAGCGGCGACGTCCGCCCACGGCGGATCCCGTCGTGGTCGTCCGTCCAAGGGCTTGCCGGGAGGTCATCACCGGCGCTGGAACACGAGCTGGATTCAGGCGTCTCCGGCGTCTCCGGCGTCAGAGGGATCATCAGTCGGCTTCGACGCCCACCTGCCGCAGCGCCGCGTCGCAGCTCGCGTGTCGTTCGAAGACGTTGTGCAGGCCGGTACGGTACAGCAGCCGCTCAAGGCTTCCGTGCAGGCCGCTGAGTATCAGCCGCCGTCCGCCGGTCTGACTGTGATGTAACGCCAGGACCAGCTCGCTCAACCCGACCGAGTCGCAGAAGGAGACCTCGCCGACGTCCACGATCAGCACCGGCGGGGCGGGAGGAAGGGTGGCGGCGCGCAAGTGCCGCCGGAGTGTCGGCGCCGTCGCCAGATCGAGTTCACCGGCGACGCGGATGATGCTCACCCCGTCGCGCAGCTCGGCGGAGACGGTGAGCACGGGCAGGTGCTGTCGCTGGGATGTCATGATCGGTTGTTCACTCCTGTGGTTCGCCGGTCAGCGCGGAGCGCGGGTCCGGCCGGTGGCGGGCGGGGCGGCGTGCCTCGGTGATGCCGTCGGTGTACGGCGACCCCCCCAGGCGGCCGGTGCCGTTCGGCGACGGCACCCACCACTGCTCGGCTTGCCCGTCGAACAGGGCGGGAAACTCCTCCGCCGCCGGGATCATGCCTGCTCGGACCTGCGGGGACCGATGCCGACGACCTGAGGCCACGGGGCCGTCGGCCGGGCGAGGAGCGGCGGGCGAGCAGCGCTTCCGTCGGCGAGAAGCGCTGCTTCAGGGCCGTTCGCGGGCACGGATGGAGATCCCGGCCGCGCCCCTGTCATGCGGGAGAAGGCGCGACACCTGGGACTCAGGGGTTCGGTCCGGGCGTCGTCGTCGCGGACGTCATCGCCCGGGACCGGGGTGCCGGGGTGCGTAGCCAGCTCCACATTCCCACCCGTACGCGCACCCCGGGGGAGGCGTGCAGGATCGGGTCGCAGTCCGGGGCGGTGAGCCCTGCCGCCTGGAGGAGATCCTGGTCGAGGTGGGTCAGCCGAGCACGGTGCAGCGGCCACGGCCGATGCTCGACCTCGGCGTGGGCCAGCCTGCCTCCGATGACGGTGAACAGCCGGTAGCGTTCGGTGAGGAAGTCCGTCAGCTCGTCGCGCTCGGCGTCGGCCAGTGGGGCGCCCAGTTCCACGTCGGCGTCGCATCGGGCGCCGACGGGCCCGGGCCGGCGACGCCGGCAGCGATAGGCACGCCGTTCACCCTCGGCGCGCACGGACATGTCGGACCAGTAGTAGGGCAACCAGTAGCCGGTCCGGGCGCCGAGAGCGGGAAGGAGACGTCCGGCGTCCAGCGACAGGAACCACAGGCCGCTGCGCCCCTGCGCGTCTTGCACGTAGGTGCGCACATTCGTCTCCGGGAACCGCGACAACCACGGCAGCGCCGGGACGCCGGGCACCCGTACGTCCTCCATGAGAAAAGGCGTCAGGCCGACCCAGGCCGATCCGTCGAACCTCTGCACCGTGAGCCCGTCGGGGAGCAACGACTGGACCAGGGCGGGGGAGTAGCGCCAGTGGATGAAGGACATGTTGGACCATCGGTGATACATCACCGGCCGAGTGACCTGCGGAGACTGTGGTGTTCGCATCTTGTGCCCCTACCCCGGCGGAACCGATTGAGAGCGGCGCCGGCGAACCGGGTGACCGGCACGGCGCAAGGCAGCTGAAAATCATGGAGGGTGACGTCGAAATCCGCCCCCTCCGGGCGTGGCAGGATGCCCGATGATCATCGTCTTGATCCTCCTTTCCGTACTCCTCACGGTCCTTTCCGTACTCCTCACGGTCGTGGTCAACGTCTTCCCGGGCTGACTCCCGTGAACGGTGAATGCCGGGTCGTCAGAGGAATGACCTGGCGGGAGGTGGAGAGCGCAGACGTATGACCGATACGCCCCCACCGCCCCCTCCGGCTCCCACCGCTCCGGCCTCCTCCGGTGGAGCCGGAAAGCCCCGGCGGCTCGCCGGACTGGTCCTTGGCGTCGGGGCCGGAGGCTCCGTTCGACGGGAGGGGAACCGACCTGCGGGGCTGCCCGCCGGATGCGCCCGGCCGATCCGGGAGGCGGAGATGCCGCGTCGGCCCCGAGGCGAGGTATGTCCCGGATGGTTCCCGGCCGAGAGCCCGGATGTTTTCCCGTCCAAGAGTGGGTAGGGGCAGGTCGCGTCGGGGAACGCCGCCCGCGGGGCGTGTTCGGGGGATCAGTGTACGCATCTGTTCCGTCGCCCTTCCTGGACGCGGATGACCACGCCCACCAGGGAGTGGGCCCGCACTGTGATCACATAAGGAGAACCACATGACATCGTCGTCGCACACGCCCGGTCATGAGCCCGGTACGCCGCAGGGCATCAGTCCGCAGGGGGTGGAGGCGCGCAGTGAACTGGCCAGATGGATCAGCGGAGCCGGTGTCTTCCCCGCGGATCGAGCCACGCTGCTGGCCCGCGCCGAGGAGCAGAACGCACCCGATTCGGTGATCGGCGCGGTTCGCTCCCTGCCGGAAAAGACTTTCACCAACTTGGCGGAGGTGGCCGAGACGCTCGGGTACGGCAAGGAGGACAGCGGACAGGGATGAGACCGGTGGGGCGGTGCGCCCGCCCCCGGGCCCCGGCCGCCCGAGTGCGAGCCGGACTCGACCGAGCGATGGACGGACGGGCCGTTGACAAGGCGCGATTGCCGGGTACGGAGACGTCATGATGAAGCACGCGCTGTGGCAGGGGCTGATCGCCGGGACGGCCGGGGCCGTGGTGATGACGCTGGGGGAGAAGGCGGAGCAGCGGCTGACCGGCCGGCCGGACTCCCATGTTCCGGCGCGGGTTCTCGAACGGCTGACCGGGATGGCCGAGCGGCCCGGACGTCAGCCCGAGCCGGTGAACTGGGTCATGCATTTCGGGCAGGGGGCCCTGTTGGGCGTGCTGCGTTCGGTGATGGCCCACGCGGGATTGCGTGGGCCGTGGTCCTCGGCGAAGTTCGCGGTGGTCCGGCTCACCAACGACCAGATCCTGGAGAACGCCACCGGGGTCGGTGCGCCGCCTCCGTCGTGGCCCCGCCGGGAGCTGGCGGTGGATCTGCTGCACAAGACGGTCTACGCCTTCGTCACCGGTGTCGTGGCCGACGCCCTGGCCGCCCGCTCGGGACCAGGCCCCGGGCAGCGGCATGCGGCGATGCGCCCGGGCCGGCGGGCCGGTGCCGGACCGCTGCCGCGACAGGAAGCCCACAGCCGGTGAACAGTGCCGCCCCGCGGGGAACAGGCGGCGCATGCCCGGCCCGGCCCACCTGCCCGCACCACCGGCATCCGGAGGGCTCTTCGCCCTCTTCCCCGGCACGATGTGGTGCTCAGCGAGGAGGTGGTCCGAGATGCCGGTACGTGGGGGGCCGTCGGTCGCGGCCTCACGGCAGTGGCGAGACGAGAACGGCGTGCGGATGCCTGCGGGCGAGGTGCATGCCTGGTACCCGGGGACGAACCAGACGCTGTGCGGACTGGCGCTCAGCCGATCGCGATTGCTGCGCTTCTCCCACGTGCGCTGGCCTGATGTCTTTCCCGAGTCGGGCGGCGCGGCCGAGGAGGTGAACGAGGTGTGCGAGAAGTGCGTCGCGGCGTCGGGCCGTCGCTCGCATCGGGGGTGGAGCCGACCCTGGACACGGAACTCGCCGCGTCCTTGACGGCTCACAGCGCCACTGTCGTGGATCGACCCCTGGGCGTGATCAGGATCGGCCGGGGAGAGAAACGCCCGGGACTCGGATCCGTGAGTCCCGGGCGCCGCCGTTCCGGCCGCTGTGATCCGTTGCCCGGGTGGCCGAGCTTCCTCAGGTCGGATTCCTGCCGGCCGGTCCGCGGGAGGTCAGCCCATGTGCGGGTAACGGTGGTCGGCCGGCGGGACGGCGGTCACCGCATCGGCTGTCAGGGATGGTAGGCGTCTCGGCGGTGTTTGACCGTCTGGACCGTCACGGTGTGCTTGTCCTCGTCGATGCGGTACACCACGCGGTAGGTTCCGCGACGGGCCACATGCAGTCCTTCGTACGGCTCCTGGAGAGGTTTTCCCACTCGCCACGGCTCTCGGGCGATGGCGCCGGTGATGAGTTCCCAGGCGGCTGCCGCCACTCCCTCGGGGAGGATCGTCGCGAGGGCACGTCGGGCCGGGGGGTCGAGAAGAACCGTGTACCGGTCGCTCACGCGCTCGCCCTGCCGAGGCGGGACGCCATGATGGCGGCCATCTCCTCCTCGGTGGTCACATCGCCCCGGGCTTCGGCGGCGGCTGCTTCGACCAGATCGGCGCGCATCCCCGAGTCGGTGAGGATCTCCAGGGTCTCTTGCAGGGACTCCCACTCGGCCACGGAGACGATCACGGCATGAGGTCTGCCGTTCCGGGTGAGGGTGAAGTGGTCGTGCTCCCGGGCGGCCCGATCGGCCAGCTCGGTCAGCCGATCTTTCGCTTCGCTGATCGGGATGATCTCCATGGAGTCCATGGTATCCATCTGGCTGGAATATCGGCCAGAACTCAGGCCATGAACTGACGTGTGACCAGGCGGCAGGGGAAACGAACGTCCCCTTGAACGCCGGAGTATCCGTTCACATCGACGCCGACGGAACCTAACGAAGGTGCCGATTTCGAGTTCGGTGTCGACTGCGTCATCGCGGGGTTGCAGAGCCGCCGCGCGTGATCCGGCCTCCTGAGGAGAGGCGCATGGCCGCCGAGAAATGTTCCCGGCGGCCACGCGCTCGCTCAGGAGCGGCGCGCCCGGCGACCGTGGCGGTCCGCCCGCCGACGGTGACGCGAGATCGATCACACGTCCGCGCCGCGGACCGCGAGGGCGGCTCCAGGCGCCACCGGCCGCGGAGCGTCAGCCCATGTGCGGGTAACGGTGGTCGGTCGGCGGGACGAACGTCTCCTTGATCGTGCGGGCGTTCACCCAGCGGATCAGGTTGAAGATCGAACCGGCCTTGTCGTTGGTGCCCGAGGCGCGGGCGCCGCCGAAGGGCTGCTGGCCGACGACGGCCCCGGTGGGCTTGTCGTTGATGTAGAAGTTGCCCGCCGCGAAGCGCAGCCGCTCCGACGCCGAGGCGATCGCGTAGCGGTCCTGGGCCATGATCGAGCCGGTCAGCGCGTACGGCGAGACGCTCTCCATCTGGTCGAGCACCGTGTCGAAGTCGGCGTCGTCGTAGACGTGCACGCCGAGGATCGGCCCGAAGTACTCCTTGGTGAAGATCTCGTCGGTCGGGTCGGCCGACTCCAGGATGGTCGGCTTGACGAAGTAGCCGGTGGAGTCGTCGTAGGAGCCGGTCAGCACGTTGATCGAGTCGAGCCCGCGGGCCCGGTCGATCGCGGCCTTGTGCTTGGCGAACGCCCGCTCGTCGATGACCGCGCCCATGAAGGTCGACAGGTCGGCGGCCACGTCGCCGATGGTCAGCGACTCGGCGGTGCCGACGAGGTCGTCACGGATGAGCGACCAGACCGAGCGCGGCACGTAGGCGCGGGACGCCGCCGAGCACTTCTGCCCCTGGTACTCGAACGCGCCGCGGACCAGCGCGGTGGTCAGCGCCGCCGGGTCGGCCGAGGGGTGGGCCAGCACGAAGTCCTTGCCGCCGGTCTCGCCGACCAGGCGCGGGTAGCCCCGGTAGGAGCCGATGTTGGCGCCCACCGTGGACCACAGGTGCTGGAAGGTCGGGGTGGAGCCGGTGAAGTGGATTCCGGCCAGCTCCGGATGGGTCGTCGCGACCTCGGAGACGGCGGCGCCGTTGCCGGTCACCATGTTGATGACGCCCGGCGGGAGCCCGGCCTCCTCCAGCAGGCGCATCGTGAAGTGCGCGGCGAACTGCTGGGTGGGGGAGGGCTTCCAGACGACGACGTTGCCCATCAGGGCCGCCGACGAGGGCAGGTTGCCGGCGATGGCGGTGAAGTTGAACGGCGTGATCGCCAGGACGAAGCCCTCCAGCGGGCGGTACTCCATCCGGTTCCACACGCCCGGCGACGACACCGGCTGGTCGCTGTAGAGCTGGCGCGCGTAGGCCACGTTGAAGCGCAGGAAGTCGATCAGCTCGCAGGCCGAGTCGATCTCCGCCTGCTGCGCAGACTTCGACTGGCCCAGGATCGTGGCGCCGTTCAGCGTCTGCCGGTACGGCCCGGCGAGCAGGTCGGCGGCCTTGAGGAAGATCGCGGCCCGCTCCTCGAAGGACAGCGCCCGCCAGGCCGGAGCGGCCTTCAGCGCGGCGTCGATCGCGGCCCGCACGTCGTCGGCGGTGGCGTCAGCTGTACGGCCGAGCACGGAGGCGTGGTTGTGCGGCTGGACCACGTCGATGGAGGCGCCGCCGCCCATCCGCTGCTCGCCGCCGATCGTCATGGTGAGGTCGAGCTGGGCTCCGGTCAGTTCCTTGACGCGGTTCTCGAGCGTGGCGCGCTCGGCGCTGCCGGGGGCGTAGCCGAGGGTCGGCTCGTTGGCCGGGGCCGGGACGTTGAAGATGGCATCCATCACTTGCCTCCAAGGGCACGAAGAAAGAAGGCGATGTTCGCCGGACGCTCGGCGAGGCGGCGCATGAAGTAGCCGTACCAGTCGTCGCCGTACGGGATGTAGACGCGCATGGTGTGACCGGCGCCGACCAGGGCCTGCTGTTTGTCGGTCCGGATCCCGTAGAGCATCTGGTATTCGTACTCGCCCAGGGAGCGGCCGAAGCGGTCGGCGAGCGTCTCGGTGATCGAGATCAGCCGGTCGTCGTGCGTCCCCACCATGGGGTAGCCCCGCCCCGCCATGAGGATCCGCAGGCAACGGACGTAGGCCTTGTCGACCTCGCTCTTGCTCTGGTGGGCCACCGAGGCGGGCTCGGCGTAGGCGCCCTTGACCAGACGGACCCGCGAACCCTCGTGTGACAGGTCGCGGCAGTCGTCCTCGGTGCGGAACAGGTACGCCTGGAGGGCGACACCGGCGGAGGGGAAGTCCTCGCGCACCGCCCGCAGGATGCCCAGGGTGGAGTCGACCGTGGTGTGGTCCTCCATGTCGAAGGTCACGTTCGCTCCGGCGGCCCGGGCGGCCTCGGCGATGTGCCGGGCGTTCTCCAGGGCGATCTTGTCCCCGTCGGCGCCGAGCGCCTGCCCGACCGCGGAGAGCTTCACCGACACCTCGGCGCGGTCGCCGAGCCCCAGCTCGCGCAGCGCGCCGAGCAGGACGATGTAGGCGTCGGCGGTCTGGGCGGCGGCCTCGGCGTCCCGGGTCTCCTCGCCCAGATGGTCGATGGTGACGGCGAGACCGGCGTCGGTCAGCCGGTGGACGCTCTCGACCGCGTCCTGGGTGGTCTCGCCCGCGACGAAGCGGTCGACGACCTTGCGTGTCAGCGGGACGCCGGACACCGCGCGGCGGACGAGCGGCACCCGCGATCCGGCGAGAAGAAGGGAACCGAGCATGTATTCATGCTAAAACCCCAGCTCAGATATGCCTCATGTGCATCTGCCACGACCGCCGGAACCTCCGTTCATACAGATGCACAACAATGGGGGGGTGCTTCAGGAGACAGTCGACGAGATCGCCGCCAGGCTGGGTGCTTCCGCGACCCTGGAGGACCGCTCGTTCCAGCTCCTGGCCTACGCCGCGCAGAGCGGTGACATCGACGAGGTGCGGCAGGAGTCGATCCTGCGCCGCCGCGCGACGGAGGAGGTGCGAGCCTACTTCGAGGGGTACGGCATCGCGACCGCGCCCGGCCCGGTCCGCATCCCCGAGGACGCCGAACTGGGCGTCCTGGCCCGGGTGTGCGTGCCGCTGCGGCACCACGGGGTGACCTACGGCTACCTGTGGCTGCTGGACGACGGCACGCTCGGCGGTGACGCGCTCGCCTCGGTGTCTGACCTGGTCGCCCGGGTCGCCGCCGTGCTCGCCCAGGAGACCCGCCGCCGCCAGGATCTGGGCAGGAACCTGCGGGAGCTGTTCTCCTCCGACGCCGACGAGCGCTCCTGGGCGCTGGCCCGGCTGAACGTGCCCGGCCCGGTGACGGCGATCGCCGTCCGGAGCTCGCTGGACCGGGTGGCCGCGCTCTGGACGCTGCCGCGCGGCGTGCTCGCCGACCCCGGGCTCCTCGTGCAGGGGGAGTCGCTGGTCGCCCTGCTCGCCCCGGCGGGCCAGGCCTGGGAGCTGGCCCGCCGGGTCCAGGGCATGTACGGCACGGCCGCCGGGGTCGGTGACGCCCGGGCCGATCCCGCGCAGGCCTGGCGGAGCTGGCGGGAGGCCGTACAGGCGCTCGACGTGGCCGGCAAGGTGCCCGCGCTCGCCCCCGTCGCGGCCTGGTCCGACCTCGGCGTCTACCGGACGCTCGCCCGCCTGTCACCGGTCGATCTGCGCGAGCTGGCAGGGGAGACCGCCGGGCTGGCGGACGACCCGGAGCTGGCGAGGAGCGTGGAGGGATACCTCGACCGCGGCGGCCACGTCCAGGCGGCCGCCGCGGCGCTCGGCGTGCACCGCCAGACGCTCTACTACCGGCTGGGCAAGGCCGAGCGGCTCACCGGCCGCGACCTGGCCGACGGCGAGGACCGGCTGCTGGTCCATCTCAGCCTCAAGGCGGCCCGCCTGCTCTAGGGGATGAATCAGCGTGCCGTGAAAAGCATTTCTGTCCGGTCCGTGCCATCGGATCGGATTCATAGCTTGAAAGCGGACAAAAAACTGGGGCCCCCGGCACGGGGACCCCAGGACACGTCGCGGTCAGTGCTGCGTCGCGAGCGCGTTCTCGTAGACCTGGACGAGCTCCTGGCTGATCCGCTCCCAGGAGTAGCGGGAGCGGGCGCGGTCGGCGCCGGCGAAGCCGATCGCCGTACGCCGGGTCGGGTCGGCGAGCAGCTCCCGGATGAGGCGGGAGGTCTGCGCGGGACGGTCCGCCGGCACCAGCAGGCCGGTCACCCCGTCCACGACGGAGTCGAGGTGGGCGCCCACCGCCGAGGCGATGACGGGCACGCCGCACGCCATGGCCTCCAGCGCGACGATGCCGGTGGAGGTCTCCTGCGGCAGCGAGACGACCAGGTCGGCGCTGCGCATCAGCTTGGGCACCGAGGTGTGCGGGACCTGGCCGAGCATGGTGACCCGGTCCTCCACGCCGACCTCCTTGGCCAGCAGCATGACGCGGTGCGCGTCGGCGTCGTGCGCCAGCCCCGCCGCGTCCGGGCCGCCGGCGATGAGCAGCTCGGCGTCGGGGATGCCCTCCAGGGCGCGGATGGCGGTGGAGACGCCCTTGTCCTGGGCCAGCGGCCCGACGTGGAGCAGGCGGGGCCGGGTGCCCCGGGCCGCGGCCGGTCCCTGACGCCGGAAGCGCTCGATGTCGACGCCGCAGGGGATCACGGAGATGTTGCGGCGCGGCACGCCCAGCCGGATCAGCGTGGACTCCTCGTCCCCGCATCCGGCGATCACCGCGCTGGCCCGGCGGCCGATCGCGCGCTGCACCCGGACCTTCTTGGCGTCGCGGCTGTGCTCGCTGCTGAAGCTCTGGGTGAACGGCACGCCCAGGCCGTCGGCTCCCGCGATGGCGGCCAGGCCACCGGTCCAGGAGTGCGCGTGGATGACGTCCGGGCGGTCCTGCCCCCAGCGGCGCATGAGCTGGTCGCCGAGGTCGGGCAGGTAGGGGAGGACCCTGTCCTCGGGAAGGTCCTCCGCGGGCCCGGCGGGCAGGCTCTCCAGCGTGACCCCCTGGAACACGCGGACCCGGGGCTTGTCGGCGTCGGAGTGCTTGCGGGTGTAGATCGTGACCTTGTGCTCCCGGCCCAGCTCGCGGGCGATGGCCAGAAGGTGGGCGCGCTGCGCGGCGATGTCGGACTGGCTCTGGGAGGCGGAGAGAGCGTCGGAGGAGACGAATGCAATGTTCACGGCACACCTCTGGGAGGAGATAGGCATGGAAAGCCTGTAATTCCTTCAGGGGTGCCTGCGTCTTAGGCACACGTCTGTATGAGGGAAACCATACCCGGATTCACGCCGACGGCAAACCTCAGTATTTCCTGCTCTGCCGCAACTCCTCGGCGCGTGCGCTGGGCACGTGGAGCTGGACCGAGCATCCGCCCAGGTCATCGTGGATGTCCAGCCGGTCGCACAGCTGCCGGGCGACCCACAGCCCGTCACCCGGCCGGTCCGTGGGGCCCGGCGGGAGCAACCCGGCGACCGGATTGGCGATGCGGCCGCCCGGGCGGTGGAGGTGACAGGTGATCGCGCCGAACCGCTCCCACAGCCGGACGGTGACGGGCAGCTCCAACTGGTCGGCGACCTTGCCCGCCCCGGGCCTCGACGCCGCGCCGCCGTCAGTAGCGGTGGAAGGCCGTGATGCGCTCCACCGTCCGGCGGCCCAGAAAACCGCTCTCCGCGTAGTCGACCAGGAGACCGTCCTGGCCCAGGGCGTCCCTGAGCAGCCCCAGGTTGGCCGAGGTCGTCACGGCCATCACGGGGTCGCCCTTGGCCAGCCCGTCCCGGACGAACGGCAGCGCCATCGCCAGGAAGCGCTGATCGGAGTCGTAGACCGCGGCCTGGTGGACGGGGGTCACCGGAGAGCGCCCCCGTCCCGGCGCACGCCGCGGGAACGCCGATCCAGGGCTGGTGTCATTCGACGTCCCCACTTCGCTGGACACGAGCACAGGCCTCCGCCGGGCACCGGCACATCTCGCGTGACGGGCCGCCGGGCCGTTCACGTGGCGGGACGGTCAAGCTATACGACGCGTAGGGCGAGTATCACGATCTCATCCCATACTCGTCCGCCGGAGAACGCGTGCCGGTCCTCCTCCACGGTTTTGACCACCGTGGCGGGGGACTGCGCCACGCAGCGTGCCAGCACGTCGGCCAGGCGGTTCTCGCCGTACGGCTCGCCCTGCTCGTTCTGCGAGGCGACCAGCCCGTCGGAGTAGAAGACCAGGGTCTGGCCCGAGGTCAGCGTGAGCTCCTCGCTGAACATCTCGGCCTCGGAGGCGATGCCCAGCGGCACGCCGCCGCCCGCGGTGAACCGCACCCCGCCGTCGGGCTGCAGGAGCGCGGCGGGATGGTGGCCCGCGCTGGCCAGCCTGATCTTGCGCGCCCGGACGAACCCCGCCACCGCCATCACGAACAGACCGCTGTTCTGCGCGGTCAGCGCGTGGTTCAGCTTGCGCAGGGCCTCACCCGGATCGGACTCCCAGACGCTGAGCACGCGCAGCCCGTTACGGACCATGGCGCTGACCGACGCGGCCTCCTCGCCCTTGCCGGCGGCGCCGCCGAGGGCGAATCCCCACCCGTCCCGCACGGGGAAGACGTCGTAGAACTCGGCCCCGACCGGGCTGGAACCGGCGTGGTAGATCGCCGCCGCCTCGAACCCGGGGATGTCCGGCAAGCTCCGGGGCACCACGCTGGTGCGCAGCGCGTCGGCGGCCTGGGAGCGCGTCTGGAAGCTGCGCCTGGCCCGCAGGGCGAGCCCGAGATGGACGCCGATCTCCTCCATCAGCCCCAGGTCGGCCAGGGAGAACGGCTCGCGGTCGCGCAGCCGTACGAGGGTGAGGGCGCCCAGCGCGCCGGCCTCGCCCTGGATCGGCACGATCAGCAGCGAGGCGGCGCCCATGACCCGCAGCAGCGGAGGGCCGCCGGGGACCTCGCCGAGCAGCGTCTCCTCCTCCAGCATCTCGTGGACCACGCCCGAGCCGCCGGTCAGCACGTGGGCGACGGCCGGCGCGGCCAGCGGGGTCATCCCCTCGATCAGGCGGACCAGCTCGGTCACCGGCTTGTCGCTCGGGCCCAGCACGCAGGCACGCCGGGGCACGCCGTCGCGGACCACGTCGGCGATCACCCAGTCGGCGCTCTCGGCCGCCAGAAGCCGTGCGGCGCGGGTGACGGTCACCGGCTGGCGCAGGCTCTCCTCGTCGAGCAGCAGGCGCGTCATCGTGGACAGCAGCTCCTGGCGGCGCGCGGCGGCCATCACCAGGGAGGCGTCCGAGCGGTCGACCGGCCCCCGGGGCGCCCCGGCCACCTGAGCCTCCAGCGGGAGGATCACGATGGCGGTCATCTCCTGCGGCTCGCCCGGCATCGTCAGCCGGGTGACGGCGAGCTGCACCGTGTGCGCGCGGCCCTGGTGGGCCAGCCGCGTCTGGAACGTCGCGGTCTGGCCGCCCTGCTGCACCGCGGTCAGATGCGAGCGGAACGCCGCCCGCCGGGAGACGTCGACGAGCAGCGGGAACGAGCGTCCGATCAGATACCCGGCCGGGCTGCCCAGCATCTGGGAGGTCTCCGCGCTGATGCGCCGGACCACCCCCGAGGCGTCCAGCACCACCACGGGGACGGGGAAGGTACGGAACACCTGCCGAAGCAGTTTGAGCTCCCGCTGCGACCCGCTCTCCCGCTCGCCGGACCGCTTGGGCGCCTTGCGCAGCTCGCGCAGGGACGCCTCCAGCAGCTCGCGGGCGGTGTCGAGCTCCGCGAGCGCGGCGTCAAGTGTGGACCGGGGGTCGGCGGGGTAGGCGGATCTGGCCTCGCGCAGGGAGGAAACCCTGGTGGTGAGCGCGTTGAGCGCCTGCTCCAGGGCCTGAAGGCCAATGGCGTCGGTCAATGTTCGTCCTCGTCGGCGGCCGGGATGGGGCTGGCCCCGTCGTAGACGGTACGCCACCCGGTGGATCGGATCGATGCACGGTCAGATAGTGATTAAGTTAGCGAAGCCAGGAAGGGGTTACGTGACATGGAGATGGTCACTCCCGTTCTCGCCCGGGATCTCGCGGCTCTCGGCAGGGTGAGCGAGGAGACCTCGAGCGAGAGCGTACTGCGGGGGCTCACCGCCACACTCGCGGGCGACGTGCCCGGCTGCGCGGGCGGTTCGGCCGAGCTGTGGCGCGAGGAGCGGATGGTCGTCTCCGCCTCGCACAGCGAGCTCATCGTGCTCGTCGACAGCGAGGGCGACCTGGGGGAGGGGCCTTCCTCGGAGGCCCGTGCCACCGGCCGCCACGTGATCGTCCAGGATGTGCTGCGCGAATCCCGCTGGCCGGGTTACGTCGGCATGGCGGTCCGCTGCGGGGTCCGCTCGGTCCTGGCCATGCCGATCACCGTCGAGCGCGCCGTCCTGGTCCTCGGCCTGTACGGCGTGCGCCCCGGTGTCTTCGCGGCCCGCAGCGTCCCCCCGCTGGCCGACATGCTGGCCGAGCAGGTGACCGTGGCGCTGGCCAACATGTGGGACTACGACGAGGTCAGGACCGATGCCGCCCAGATGCAGGAGGCGCTGGCCGGCCGGGCGATCATCGACCAGGCCAAGGGCATCATCATGAAGTCCAGCGGCTGCTCGGCCGAGGCCGCGTTCGACGAGCTGCGCAGGGTCTCCCAGCATCACCAGGTGAAGGTCGCCGACCTGGCCCGGCTGCTGGTCGACGAGCACCAGCGCAACCGGGAGGGGAAAGCCGGCTGAGAGGCCGTCACCGCGCCCGGGGTGTCCACGGTGGCGCCCGCTCACGGCGGTGACGGGTCCACGGTGGCGCTCGCGTGAGGCGGCGCCGGGTCCGTGGCGCCCGCCCCGGCGCCGGGTCCGTCGCGGGGGAAACCCGCTAGCCGAAGGCGGCGATCGCTTCCTCGATCGTGTCGTAGAGCGGCAGGCGCTGGGCCAGGCCGGTGATCCACATCACCTTGGTCTTGGCGTACTCCACGCCGATGAGGGCGAATTTCCCGCCGGCGTTGGTGCTGAGCTGCCAGTGGTGGACGATGAGCCCGAGCGCGCGGGAGTCCATGAACGTCACCCCGCCCAGGTCCAGCGCCATGTCAGGGCCGTGCTCCTCCGCCTCGGACGCCAGGTAGTCGGCGAACTGGTCCCTGGTCGTCGCGTCCAGCAGACCCGTCACCCGGACCACAGTGATCCCACCGACCAGCGCCGACGTCAGAGTCAGGGCCGCCGCTCTCTCGCCGTTCTCCGACACCGTCACTCAGGTCCTCCTCGACATTTGATTAGCAACCTTACTGTTACCTGGAGGGGAGCAATACTCCCGGAATCGGGGTAATACTAGAACCGAGGTCCAGCAGAGGGCCTCGCCTCGAAAAGTGGTCGAGGCGATGCCGTCTGCCCGGATGCTGTTCCGTGCTGCCGGCACCGCCCGACAGTCATACCAAGGAGCAGCAATGTCTGTTCAGGCCCTCGAACTCACCGACATGACCGCCGAGGAACTCCTCGCCGAGATGGTTCTGCCCGAGATCTCCGAATACCGCGCCGAGCGCCTGCGCGAGCGGATCGTCGAGATGCACCGGCCGCTCGCCATGGAGATCGCCCGCCGTTACCGCTACCGGGGCGAGCCGCTGGAGGACCTCCTCCAGGCCGCCTACGTCGGGCTGATGAAGGCCATCAACGGCTTCGACCCCACTCTCGGTCACGCCTTCCGCGGCTACGCCGTGGTCACCATGACCGGCGAGGTCAAGCGACACTTCCGCGACCGCACCTGGGCCATCCGCGTACCCCGCGTCTACCAGGAGCGCAGGGCCGAGCTGAACCGGCTGGTCGCCGACCTCAGCCAGGATCTCGGCCGCGCGCCGACGGTCGCCGAGCTCGCCGCGAAGATGAAGATCTCCGAGGAGGACGTCCTGCTCACCCTCGACGCCTCGGCCGCCTACAGCGCCCTCTCGCTCGACGCGCCGCTCGGCGCCGACGACGACGCGGCCGCGCTGGGCGACATCATCCCCGACGAGGACGACGCGCTGGGCGTGCTCGTGGACCGCGAGGCGGTCAAGCCGCTGATCGACAAGCTGCCGGCGCGTGAGAAGAACATCCTGCTGCTGCGCTTCTTCGGCAACATGACCCAGGCCGAGATCGCCGCCGAATTCGGGATCTCCCAGATGCACGTCTCCCGTATCCTGCGGAAGGTGCTGGACCAGCTCCGCGAGGAACTTGTCGCCGAATGCTGAATACACCGCCCCTCACCGGGCACCCCAGTCGGCGACGGCAGGAGTGGCGTAAGGTGCGTTTGAATGATCCCCAGGCGCCGAGGACGCTGGCGCGATGGGACAGGGGAGGCGGATCTCGCGTGAACGAGAACGGTGCTCGTCCTGCTCGCTTCCTGGCGAGCGGCGACCGTTCCCGGCCCGTCCCTGCCGGAGCCGCCGTGGCGGAGCTCGCCTTCTGCCTGCCCGACCTGCCTGACGTGCGCGACTTCGCCACCGTCCAAGCCGTGCGGAGCGGGATGTCGCAGGAAGGCCTGGCCGACTTCCTGGTGGCGGTGAACGAGGTCGCCACCAACGCCGTCACGCACGGCCATGCCACCGCCAAGGCCGTGCTGCGGATGTGGACCGTCGGCCGTACCCTCGTCGTGGAGATCCACGACGAGGGGCGGTGGGCCCCCGGGGAGACTCCCGGCGAGACGCCGCCCGCGCCCTACGCCACCAGCGGTATGGGGCTGTGGGTGGCCCGGATGATCAGTTCCGACATCAAGTTCGAGACCGGGGCCGCGGGGACCTTCATCACGATGTCTTTCAAAGTCTGAACCAGCTTTTTCCGACATAACGCCACTAAAGGTCCGAATCGGCTTTTTCGGGTACAAGCCGTTTTATGACTGCACCTGTCCGCATATTGATCGTCGGTGGCGGCTATGTCGGCATGTATGTCGCCCTGCGGCTCCAGCGCAAACTCCGGCGCGGCGAGGCCCGCATCACCGTCGTGAACATCGACTCGTACATGACCTACCAGCCGTTCCTCCCCGAGGCGGCGGCAGGGAACGTCGAGGCCAGGCACGTCGTCGTGCCCCTGCGCCGCGTCCTGCACAAGTGCGAGATCCTCAACGGCTGGGTGGCCGGCGTCGATCCCGTCGCCCGCACCGCCGATCTCTGCCTGCACGAGGGCCCCGGCCGCACCCTGGAGTACGACATCCTGGTCTTCGCGCCCGGCTCCATCTCCCGGACCCTGCCCATCCCGGGCCTGGCCGGGAGCGGCATCGGCTTCAAGAGCGTCGAGGAGGCCATTCACCTCCGCGACCATGTGCTCGGCCAGCTCGACCTGGCCGAGTCCACCACCGACAGGGCCGTCCGCGCCAAAGCGCTGAGCTTCGTGTTCGTCGGCGCCGGCTACGCCGGTGTGGAGGCGCTCGCCGAACTGGAGGACATGGCCCGCGACGTCTGCCGCTACTACCCGACGGTCGACCCCGGTGACATGCGCTGGCTCCTGGTGGAGGCCAGCGACCGCATCCTGCCCGAGGTCGGCCCCGAAATGGGCCGGTGGACGCTGGAACAGCTCCGCGGGCGGGGAATCGACGTGCGGCTCGGCACCCGGCTGAACTCCGCCGTGGACGGCCACATCGTGCTCGACGACGGCACCGAGTTCGACGCGGACACCCTCGTGTGGACCGCGGGGGTCAAGCCGAACCCGCTCGTACACGTCAGCGGCCTCCCGCTGGACGAGAAGAGCCGGGTGAAGGCGAGCGCCGACCTGGTCGTCGAGGGCTTTCCCGACGTCTTCACGGCAGGCGACTGCGCCGCCGTACCCGACCTCACCAAGCCGGGGGAGATGTGCGCGCCCAACGCCCAGAACGCCGTACGGCAGGCCCGCACGCTGGCCGACAACGTGGTGGCCACGCTCCGCGGCAGGGTGCGCAGACCCTACCGGCACGCCTACGCCGGCTCGGTGGCCACCCTGGGACTGCACAAGGGGGTGGCGCAGATCTACGGCCGCAAGATCCGCGGTCTGCCGGCCTGGTTCATGCACCGGACCTACCACCTGTCGCGGGTGCCGACGGTGAACAAGAAGGTGCGGGTGCTGACCGACTGGACCCTCGGGCTGTTCTTCAAGAGGGAGATCGTCTCGCTCGGCGCGATAAGCGACCCCCGTCAGGAGTTCGAGCTCGCCATCCGGACCGAATCCCGTGTCCCGTCATCCCGCTGAGCGGTCCGGGCTCCCCATGAGCCGTTCAGGGGTTCCGTGAGCGGTCCGGGTTCCCCGGGTGGCCGGGCCGAGGTGATCTCCGGTGAGCGGTCCACGGCGGTCCGCTCTGCGGTGTTCCAGCCGGAAGGGGGCGCCGTCCCCATGGACGGCGCCCCCTTCCGCGCGTTCGACTCGTCGGGAGCGCTCAGCGCCTGCGGCGCCAGTTCCCCCCGCCGCCCCCGCTCCGCACGCCCGCCGTACCGACTCCGGCCTGGTGCAGCGCCAGGAGGAGCAGGCCGAGAAGCAGGAAGGTCGTGCCGGAGATGCCGCCGATCCTGGTGTTGATCAGGTCAAGCAGAAGGCCGAGGCCGAAAACGACTGCGGCAGCGATTGCAAGCATGGGTCACCTCGTCCCGTTCGCCAGGTCCAGCAACTGCTCCAGCATCCCCCGGTAGTCGCGCAGGGCCGTACGGAGCTGTTCGGTGTCGCTCTGGTCGCCGTTCTTCCAGCGGCCCTGGAGTTCGGCGGTCCGGGTCTCCAGCGCGGTCCGCAGGGAGGTCGTGATCTCCCCGACGAGGGAGTCGGCGCGCTCCACCGAGTCGCGCGGGTCGTCCACGAAACTGGCCTGGACCTCCTGCCAGCGCCGCCGCACCTGCTCGGCGTCCTGGTCGAACAGGGGGCCGTGCGCGGGGTCCGTCCGGTCGGAGTGGGGCCCCGCCTGGCCGTGGCCCGGCACGTCGCCGGGCCTGTCCGCGATCACCGTCGGCGCATCGGCGTCCAGCAGGTCGTCGTGGACGCTGTCGCGGGCATCGTCATGGGCCCTGTCGTGAACGTCGCCGGGCACGTCGTGCCGGCCGGTGACGTCCACCGGGGTGTCCTGGCCGAGCGCACCGGACCGGTCGTCGTGCCGGCTGTCGTGCCGCCCCTCACCGGGCTCACGGAGCCGGTCGCCGTCCAGGTCGTTCCCCAGGTCGCCGCCCGGGCCGTCGTGCCGGTCCGGGAGCGTTCCGCCGGGACGGGGCTCCTGGAATCCCGGGGTTACCTCGTCGGCGCGCTGGGGCGGGACGTTCAGCTCGTCGTCATCGTTCCTGTGGACCAGACGATCTTCATGTCGATCGTTCATACGCGGGTCACCGTCCTCGAGGGTCGTGGCGGCCGGTCCGCTCGTCGTCGTTGGCCGTCTCTTCCAGGCGCGGACCGGTGTGCCGGGGAGAGTGGTCGCCGTTGATCGCACCCTCGGGAGCCGAGAGCAGCTCCTCGAACAGGACGCGGTAGTGCACCATGGCCTGCCGGAGCTCCTCGGTGGAGGCCTCCTTGTGGGCGGCACGGCTGCTGATCTCGTGGGCCTGGCGATAATGGTCGAGGGTGCGGCCGTGCACGACCGACAGGTCGGAGAGGCGCTGCTCGAAGTTCTCGGTCGGGTAGCCCCGTTCCGCCATCACGGAGGTCACCAGGTGGTCGGCCTCGGTCACCGCGAAGCCGGGAGCGTCCACGAACCGCTCCTGGACCTCCATCCACTTCTTGGCATAGGTGTCACGAGTCCCGGAGTCGAGCGGGCGGATGTCGAGGGAGTTGACACGCTGCTCGCGGGCGATGAGCTCCTGCTCGGCCTCCTGCCGCGTGTCGCGCTCCTGCAGAGTGCGTTCGTACTCGGGGCCGAATCGGTCGCGAAGTCGGTGCCGGCGTTGCTGCTGCAGTACGACGTAGCCGACTGCGATGATCGCCACCACCGCGGCCACGACGACGGCCACCCAGATCACGGTGGACATGTCTGCCTCCGGTTGCGTAAGCGGTTGTTCCCGTGCGCTGCCCCAGGGACAAGCCTCGAAACCGGCTGCCGATATCAGTGATCCGCTGGCAAAAAATTCTGAACAGGCGTTTTATCAAGCTTTGTCAGGCGCGTAATGTTCTGCCATATCGCCGTGGGCCCGGGTGCTCCGCATGTCATGGTGGCGCGGTCGCCCGACGGCGGAGCCGCTGGGTGGTGATGCCGCTTGAAGGTGTAACCGTCCGGTGGTGTGGGCGTCCGGTGGTGGCCGTCTGATGGTGTGATCGTTCAGTCGTCTGGTGGTGCGATCGTCCGGTGAGGCCGCGCGCACCTGTGGGCACCCCGTTGCTCCCGCATGCCTCCCCGCAAGGACGGCTCCGTGCCTCCCCGGAACGACGGCTCCATGCCTCCCCGGAAGAAGGACGGCTCCGTGCCGGCCGGGGCCCTTTCGTCTCTCAGTCCTGTGCGGGCTCCAGGGCCTTGCGGGCCTCGGCCAGGACCCCCTCGATGAGTGAGCGCCCGGCGACGGCCGGGACCTCCTGGAACCCCCGCTCCGGCTCGTAGGCGATGTCCAGCCCGCCGGCGATCAGCCGGTCGGCCCAGCGCAGCGCGGTGTTGAGCTTCTCGGCGGGGATCGCCCGTCCCTGCGCGACGGACGACAGGTTGCGCAAATTCGTCGCCGGGCCGGACTGGCTGTGTGAGCGGTCCAGCTTCCACGGGATCGCCCGGGAGTGGTCGAGCATCGGCTTGGAGAGCCCCGCAGCCCTCTTGGCCTGCAGAACTCCGGACTCACTCACCCCGAACCGCGTGGCCAGCTCCGCGTTCGACAACCCCTCCCCGGTCAGCCGCCGCAGTTCGTCATGGTCGATCAGCGCTTTGCGCCCCACGTGCACCTCGTCCCTCGCGTGATCACATCCGGCCGCCGGACGCCTTGGCGTACACACACCCGTCCGATCTGCGCTAAGGTTATGACGTCCCGCCCGAGAGGGCGAAGGACAACCGGGACGTAGCGCAGCTTGGTAGCGCACTTGACTGGGGGTCAAGGGGTCGCAGGTTCAAATCCTGTCGTCCCGACCAGGTTTTAGCTGGTCGGCAAGGGTGTCTCCCGAAAGGGAGGCACCCTTTCTTCGTTCTGAGTGACTACGGCTCCCGTCATGTGAAGATCCGGTCCATCGCCTCCGCCCGCCGAGCAGGACCGGGCGGACCGGCTTGCGGTAGACCGCCTCCGTCACGGCGGTTCCGCTGTGGCCGACGAGTCGTGCGATGTCCTCCAGGGGTACGCCGGAGTCGGACAGCAGCGAGACGAAGCTGCGCCGCATCTCCCTATACCCCCGGTGCACCCCTGCCCAGCGAGACCGCCCTGTCAGCTCGCTACAGCGTGTCCCGTCCCACTGTCCGCGACGCCGTCAAAGCCCTGGTTGGCGAAGGACTCGTGAGCGTGGTTCGCGGACGTGGCACCTTCGTGCGAGCCGTCCCCGACCGCCACGCGATCCTGCTTGGCACCTGGCCGCGCCACGACATCGCCGACCCCGAATTCATCCCCACCGCCCGCCAATGAGGGGTGGATCCAGCTCGCCGCGCCGCATGCCGATGACGACGAAGGCCCGCAGGTCTACAGCCGCAGCGAGTTCAGCGCCGCCAATCGCGACATCGCCAACACCCTTGGCCTGCGCACCGGCCACACGGTTTTTCGCCGCTCCAGCCGATGGCGCCACACCGCCACCGGCCTGATCATCGGCATCAGCTCTTACACCGTCCCGGAGATCATCCCTGCCCCGACCGCCACCCAAGGCGGAGCCGAAGCCTTCGTACACGCTTTCGCCCAGCCGTCGTTCTACGAGACGATCACCAACGGACGCGGCCCCACCACCTGGGAGACCATCGTCACCGCCCGCATGCTGTATGCCGACGAGCGCAACCTGATGGCCCTATCGGTCGGCAGCCCCATCCTGATCATCCGCCGCATCCTCGCCGACAAGGACGGCCGCCCCCTGGAGATGACCGAGGTCAAGGCCGACGCCGAACGCTTCGAGACCGTCTACGCCCGCGAGAATCTCACCAGCGTGCCCAAGGGATTCGACCCTGACGTTCACGATCCGGAACAGCTCCAGGACAAGCCCGATCCCGAACCGGCCGGCCGCATCCTGTTCCTGCTGTGACAGATCATTGCGACCGACTGTCCGATCTCACTTGATGCTTGGCACGGCTTAAACGGTCTTCTCTTCCCGGTATGCACTTTGACCTTGATCCGGGACATTTCCTGCGTGGTGGTCCGGGCCACGACCTTGAAGGTTTCGCACTTGTCGTGAACGGCGGCGTGTAGGGACGCCTTGCCAGCCGAGCGTCCGGCTGGCGAGTGATCTTAGTTGTCTTGCAGAGACTGATGAAGTCTTGTCACAGCCGTCTGGGCGGCGGACTTGGTGAGCGAGGGGTCGAACTCACCGACATTGCCGTCATGCTCCAACGCGATCATGGTGTTCCCCACCCGAATGATCACAACGTCGATCGCGATCATCATTCCCGCTGGCAGCTCGGCGTCCCGCTCCAGATTGCTGTCAGGGAATCCGCTGCGGAACTTGATTCCATGCACGCTGTCACCGAGCCGACCGATCGACAGCTTGCGGATGATGTCTTTAGAGCCGTCCGTCTTGACCGTGATCTTGCGACAATGGCGGACCATAGCTTTGGCTGCGCGTTCCAAGGCGGAGATCTCGCTGGCGGTGCCGCTCACGATGTATTCGCTGATCCCCTCCCACCGATCCTTGTGCTTCAATCCTGTCGCGGCCTTGGCCCGATAAACCGCAGAGATGCTCTTGACGGCTGTGCCGCATTTCTTGATCCGGGCGAAGGTGGGGCTCAGCAGACCGCGGGTGCGGTACCCGCGACGGGTGAACTCGCTCCCGAGATCCTCCGGAGAGAGGAGGGCCGCCTTGAGTGGATCGGGAGACCTTAGGGCAGACGATTTCTCGGCCAGAGCTGGACTCGGCGCCAGCAGCGATCCAGCTAAGACGGCCGCCACAAGAAAGGAACACTTAGTGATCACCTCAGCCACTCTAGGTGCACCCTTCTCAACAATAGGAGGGGCACCTATAGCGATCCAGCAACGATCTACGTCCGTGATCGGCATTGGCTCAGAGTTTCTTTACTGGTTCAAGGCGCCAGCGCTTCGCACCGCCGCACGGCGGGACACGCCCCGCCGTCCCGGCACGGCCAGCGGGCCGGGCGTGCGGCCCTGGCGGCCGGTCCTGGCCCGCGCCAGCCGGGACGGCACGGCGTAAGCCCGCCGCCCACCGCACCGAGCACCCACCGCACCGAGCACCCGCCGAACCGAACACACCCGCCRTCCCAGGTACGCACTGCCGCCTGCCGCTCCGACCGCCGGCCCAACCGCTTCGCGGCCCCTACGGGGTGCCATTCGGCATTGCGCCGGCCGTCTTCGCTCGGTGCCCATCAGGAACGTCCCCGTAGCGATGATCAAGGGCTCTGCCGCCCTGCTTCCGGTGCTCGCGCCTGGCGGCACTGCGCTCCGGGTCAGGTTGCCACCGGATGACACGGTTACCGGATCGCGGTCATCGCTGGTCAGGTACGGCAACGCGGCTACGGGGAAGACCGCGTTGCCGTACCGGCTTTTAGGGACGACGCCGGTGTGCCCCGCGTGAGGACCGCCGGGGTTGAATTACCACCAAGGCGTCACTGCGGATGGTGATCGCCAGCGAGTCGGCCGCCGTGAACTCACAGTGCAGAGCGATGGGGTAGACGGATGGCTTCTCGCAGTGGTGGCTTCTCGGCAGCGGTTCCAGGTCGGTGACATCCGCCCACAGCAGGCCCGCGAACCGGTAGCCGCTGCCAGTCCTGGCCCTGAACCACAGTGAGGACGAACGGGTTGTCCGCGTCGCGTTCGAACAGGAGCGCCTCACCGGTGCACAGATCCAGTGCATGAGTGGGCTAGGTGTTCTCGCCGAGTCTGGCTCGGGCCGGGGCCACCACGTCGGGGTGGGGATCCTCAGCGAGAACTCGTAAGACGGTCTCCGTCGTCGTGGGCCATATGGCCAGACACCACCGCACGTCGACCGACCGGTCATGGGCAAGGCGTTGTAATTCGTCGTGAGAGAGCTTTTCCGACATTACTGCGGCTTTGCGCACGGTTGCTGACTTGTCGGTTGAGAGAATGCGGTGCTGGTTCGTCGTGGTGATCGGATTCTCAGTCACACCGGCACGAACCTTGGGATCGGTGTCGGTTATCAGGGCAGCAAGGATGTCCGGGTCGTCAGTGTGAGCCGCCAGGCGCGCTCGGACGTTGGGAGAGGGGTCTGCGGCGAGTACCGAGTTCGTCTCCTCGTCCAGTCCGTCTTGCTCGGCGAGCAGCCCGCGTAGAACCTCATCCGCGGACCGGCAGATGGTGCGGCGGACCTCGACGTTGGCGGCCGGATGCTCCGGCACTGACCATCGGACCGACCAGTGAGGGTCTTCGACCAGGGTGATCAGGACATCGGATGGGCAGGAGGGATTCTTGACAAGACTCTGGCGGGTCTTCAGATCCGGATCCTGAGCGAGTGCACGCAAGACTTTGCCCGGCGCGTCGGTCCGAGCCGCCAGGACACGCCTGACCGTGCGGGAGGGGTCTGCCGCCATGGCTTCGAGGATCTCCGGGGGCGTGACGGGATCGCTTGCCACGGCCAGTCGGATCTGGACCTTCTTGTGATGGGCGCGTATATCCAGATCGGCCCTACTCGTGCCGCCATCCGTTCCCGAAGCGCCTGGTTTCTGCATCCGTCAGTCCTTCCTCCGCCATGTGAGTGGCATGATCGCAGCCAGCACTGACAATGGGAGCTTGGACACCAATCGGCGAGGGAACGCCTGACGGCATCACTGAGGACGCTTGTTGGCAGCCATTGTTTCTGGGTGACAACCACCATGGACAGGGCTGGATGCCGGTGGACAGCCAGAGATGATAACTGCAGGTCAGAGCCGATATCAATCCTGGTCAGGAAACCGCTCAGGTTGCCTGGGGGTCAAGGGGTCGCAGGTTCAAATTCTGTCGTCCCGACCAGGTTTTCACTGGTCGGCAAGGGGGTCACCCGCAAAGGTGACACCCTTTCTGCATTCCGGGTGAGTATCGCTCCGTTCGTGAAGATCCGGTCCATCGCCTCCGTGCCGAGGAGCACCGGGCGGATCTGCTTGCGGTAGGCCGTCTCGGTGACCGCCGTCCCGCTGTGGCCGACGAGCCGCGCAATGTCTTCCAGCGGGACGCCGGAGCCGTCGGGGAGCGCGACGGAGCTGTGCCGCATCTCCCGAGGCATCCCGTCCTCCGTCGGCGGCCCGGCGCGTCCTTCAGGGTCTTCCGGAACGCCCGCCGTACGTTGTGGAAGCCCAGGGGGCCTACCAGGGAGGCGAAGGCGAGATCGGTCTCCGTCCATTGAGCTCGGCCTTGGCTTCGGTCTTGGTCTCGCCGCCGGCCTTCTTGACGATGCGCTTTCCGGACGGGATGTAGCCGACCGTCATTGAGGCGATCCAGCGCTCGCGCTGCCCGTCCCGGTGCAGACCGCGGCGGGGCTGCGCCTGCCCGCCGGTCGGGCATACAGCTCTGGCGGCCGGTCCCGGCCGGCAGCAGCTCCGCCCCGCCGTACCGGGCGCCCGCCGTACCGAACGGCCCTTCTCGTAAACGGGCGGCCTCCGGCCCTCGCGGAGTCGGGCCGATCGGGTCAGCGGTCAACCGGGGCAGTCAGGTTCCATGTCCGGGTGCAGGGCCCAACCGGGAGCCGGCCTATGGAGCGTTGCCGGTGACGGTGCACACCCCGTACGGGCCGTTCGCGACGTCCTCCCACATGACGTCGTCATCGACCGTGATACGGCACGTCACCGACCCTTTGGCACCCGCGTTCTGCGCCCACAGGTACAGGTACGGGGTGTCGCCGACTTTGATCTCTTTGCTGTACGGCAGGGGCACGCTCTGCTCTTGCTCGATGTCGTGCTTCACGCTGTAGGTGATGTTGCTCGCGCTGGTGGCCCCGTCGCTGCCGATGGCTTCGAACAGCACCGTGTGCGTACCCGACGTGTTCTCCTGCTCCTCCTGCGCGGCGGGCGGGCTGCTGTGGCTGAGTCGCGTGCGCCCTGTGTCGGGCTCGGGGTCGTCGAGGGCGCTGAATCCGGCGCCGACGATGCCGCTGACGATGAGCACCCAGTAGAGGATCCACAGGCCGGTGAGGATCCAGCCGAGGATGACGCCGGCCAACGCCATGCTGTGGCCGTCGGTACGATCCCTCCTGATTTGGCCGAGGGCCACATGTCCGAACACCACGGCCAGGATCGATGTGAATCCGCAGGTGATGAACCCGGTAAGGCCGAGCACGAGGCTGGCGACGGCGAGCCCGTTGGTTTTCGGCGGCGGAGCCGCGTACCCGTAGCCGTATCCGGGTGGGGGCTGCTGGCCGTAGCCAGGCGGGTAGCTCACGGGTTCTCCACATCTCGGGGGGTGCGTGTGGGACGCCTGTCACCTGTGCCCGGTTGTCTCTGTGGCCGGATCCGGTCACCTGCTGTACGGCACGCTGTATGGCCGTGCTCGCCGCCCGCGGCCTCGACTTCTCCGACGTCGTCAAGGTGACGGCGCCTCTTCACATCTGTCTGCCGGTCACCGAGGCCGGTAGCCCTTCTTTTTACGGCCGGCTGGCACGGCCCGGCGACCGGAGCCGTTCTGTGCGGGTTTTTGCGCCTGCCGCTGTGCCGGTTTCTTCGCAGGGGAGGCGGGGGTACGGCCCCGAGAGCTGTTCACCGTCCGGCCGCGGACGATGCCGATGAAATCTTCCACCAGGTCAGTGGTCGCGTCCGTGGGCCAGGTCAGCGCAATCTGAGACTGCGGCGCGTCCAGCACCGGCCGGTAAGTGAGATCCCTGCGGTGGTGGAGGCGTGCCAGCGACAGCGGAACCAGGAGAATCCCAGTGCCGGCCGATACCAGCTCGACCGCGTCCGCCGTTGTGGCCGGGCGGGTGAACGCGGGCAGCCCAGGCCGGGCCGTCCACTCGATGGCGTCGTCCAGAGGATGGAACACCTCGTCGTCGACGAGGTCGGCGATGGTCACCTCGTCGACGGCGGCCACCGCGTGGTCCTTGGGCACCATGGCCACCGTGGTCTCCACGTAGAGAGGAATCACGCTGAGCCCGTCCCGGTCGACCGGCAGCCTGACGAATCCGGCGTCGGCGCCGCCATTCCGCAGGAGTCCCACCACCTCGGCGGCGGGAACCGCGACCAGGGTGATCGGCACGCCGGGCATTCTCTCGGTCCAGACGTTGACCCATTTCGCGGGTGTCACCCCCGGGACGTACGCCAGTCGAAACATCCTGCCGGTCTCTCCATCAGTCACTTCCTCAGGGTACCGATGTCAAGGGAACCTGTTCCGGCTGACTACTCTTGACGCCATGACCTCGCCCAAACCGAAGACCATCCAGACAATGAAGCCCGCGACCGCGGCCAAGAAGCTGGGTGTCCCCCTCTCGGCCACTCCCGCCGAGTTCCAGGCGAGTGTCGTCTCCAGGGACGAGCTGAACGAGTTGCAGTCGACGCCACCCGCCTGGCTCGCTGACCTGCGCCGCAACGGCCCGCACACCAAGCAGGTCATCGCCGCGAAGCTGAAGGTCTCCATTGCCGGCCTGCTCAGAGGCGGGATCACCGGACCGCTCACCACCGCTGAGATCGATGCGCTGAAAGCGGAGAACCCGGCGTGGCTGGAGCGCGAGCGGTCCCTCTACGCCGAGGCCCGCAAAGAAGCACTCCGCCCCAAGCAACGCTAGACAGCTGAGGTCCTGCACCTCTCCGACCCCGACGTCTCCAGGCCGCCCCACCGTCTCGCGGAGTGACTGTCGCTCCTGTCGCGTGAAGATCCGACCCATCGCCTCCGCACCGCCGATCAGGGCCGGGCGGGCGTGCGTCCGCGTGCCCTCGGCAACGCGAGTACGGCCTCCGCCCGGTCGAGGGTGAGCGCCTTGGAAGGGCGCCACTCCTTCCCCCGGGGACCTCGCACAGCCGGTTGACCCGCGTTCCATCGTCAAGATGGGGCGAGGGGGAGGATCTGGTCGCGGACGCGGTCCTCCAGGTCGGCTTGAAGCAGGCCGTTATTGACGGCGGGGACGCAGTTCATTGAGATCGTTACCGCAGCGGCCGGTCCTTCCGGATAGTCGAATATGAGCCGGATATTGCGTTCGTCAGTGCCTCCAAGCCCTTGGCATGTGTTCTGGCTCGCACGGTGTCCAGAGAGTTCAGCGTCTTGGCCAGCGCGCGGGCGACGTCTCTGCCATGCCGTTTCCGGTAAGGCGGCCTTACGTACGTGGCGTCCCTGCACACTGTGAGTCGGCCGGGTCGTCCTGGAACCATCAGCTCGTCCTGACCCCGGCGGTCGCCGGGGCCCCGGCAAGGGTCGTCCGGCGGTACGGACCGCCAAATTCCGTCCTTGTAGGCGGTGGTGATGGCAGGCCCGGCGTACGAGTTGCTGCCGACCGTGCCGTTGGTGGTCCTTACACAGCGGTTGACCTCCTCGGCGCTGCCGATCCACAGGGCGCGGCCGTCGGGGTAGGCGAACCGGATGAGGTAGTTGGTCATCGCTCCCCCCATCAGCGTGCATGGACGGCCTATGCCGGCGGTGGTCACCGGGAGGTATGCGAGGTCACGGGCCATCTCCGCCGTCTGATCCGTCAGTGTTCGCGAATGGATCGCGTGATTTACAGAGCTCGAAGCCATTGGTCGAGGGCTGCGAAGTCTTCCTCGTCGAGTCCTCGGAATGACTCCACGTGGTGGGGGAGGGCCCGTCCGCTATGGTGCGCGGTGATCCGCGGGGGAGCGTCGGGGCCCGGCTTACCGTCGAGATCCACCTCTGACCGGACGAGCATCCGCGCTCCTCTCTCGGGGACGGCCCGGTCAGGCCACGGGGTGCGGTGCGGTGCGGGACTGAGCGGCCATCAGGTGGTCGATGAGCGCCAGCAGCACATCGCGGCCCGCCGTCCGGTCACGGGCGTCACAGAGCACCAGCGGCACCTGCGGGTCGAGATCGAGCGCCCTGCGGATCTCCTCCTGTGTCCGGTCCCTGACACCATGGAAGCAGTTGACGCCGACGACGAAGGGGATACCTCGGCTCTCGAAGAAGTCGATCGACGCGAAGCTCACATCCAGCCGGCGGGTGTCGACCAGGACGACCGCGCCCATCGCTCCGTTGACAAGGTCGTTCCACATGAACCAGAAGCGTTCCTGTCCGGGCGTGCCGAACAGGTAGAGCACGAGTTCGCTGCTGATGGTGATGCGCCCGAAGTCCAGTGCGACGGTAGTGGTGGACTTGCCGTTCACCCCCTCCAGATCGTCCACGCCGACGCTGGCATGGGTCAGGTACTCCTCGGTACGTAGCGGGGCGACTTCGCTCACCGCCCCGACCAGGGTCGTCTTCCCGACGCCGAAACCACCGGCGATAAGGATCTTCACTGCCAGGGGAGCAGCGTCCCCGTGGTCAGAGATTGCGTAATCCATCCCTCACCGCCTCAAGGATTGTCATACCGGGAAAGCCGCCTGCCTGTGCGAAGGCCAGCGGTGGCCGGGCCCGCACCTGGTCGGCCTCGATCAGATCGCCGATGAGGATCTTGGTCACCGACACCGGGAGGTTCAGCGCGGAGGCGACTTCGGCCACCGCCAGGGGCCGTTTGCACAGAGCGAGGATGGTGCGGTGCTCCGGCTGCATTCTCCGCAGGCCGTGTCCGGTCTCCGAAGAGGCCGTGGAAATCGCCGTCACCAGGGTGATCAGCGTCAGGTCGTCCCGCTCGGGGGCGGTCCGTCCGCCGGTGATCGTATAGGGACGGACAAGGGTCTCGTCGGCGTCATCGTCGTCGAAGCCCTCGGTCCAGTGCTTCATCCGTGTCTCCCCGCGTCGCCGGTCTGCGGGGTACGCGCGTCGGTTCCCAGCTTCTGGCCGACCTGCTGGACCAGGGTGTGCATCGCGACGCTCATCAGTTCGGCGTCGACCTCCTGGGAGGCGACTACGGCCAGATGGGTGCCGCGGCCCGCAGCCGTGAGGAACAGCCACAGGTCGGCCATCTCGATGATGACCTGGTGGACCGGTCCGCCGCCGAAGAGCTGCCCGACACCGCGAGCCAGGCTCTGTTGGCCGGTGGCGATCGCGGCGAGGCGTTCGGCGTCCGCGCGTTCGATGGTCTGGGACCGGCTGATCACCAGGCCGTCGTCGGACAGCACGATGGCGTGCCGGGTGCCCGCGACCTGATCGACCAGGCCGTCCAGGAGCCAGTCCAGATCTGTGTCGGTGGCGGTGGTTCGCTGCGTCATCTTCAATCTTCCGTCGTAGGGGAACCGGGCTCGGGGGATCCGTCCGGCCGGGGCTGGAAGGTGTCGTCACCGGTCCGGCGCCTGCGGGACTGCCTCTGGAACGCGCCGATCGTGGCACTGGACCGGCTGGGCCGGTCGCGTACGGCCCAGGTCTCCTGGTCGGTCTGTTCGTCCCTGTCCGCCGGGACTTTGAGCTCGGTGACCAGGCTGGCCTGGCGCACCCGCTGGGGCAGCGGCTCCTGGCCGGACGACTGGGGCGCGTCCCCCAGATCCGGTGCTCCGGCGGTAGGCGCTGTCACGTATGCCATCGCGCGTCCCCTGGAGCGAGTCGGCAACCGCGCGTCCTCGTGGGGCGGGCGG
>NZ_NGFP01000110.1 GCF_002149035.1 Streptosporangium minutum | reverse complement strand
CCCCCAGGCGAAGGGGACGGCGGCCAGCACGGCGAGGAAGGGCACGACGACGAAGAGGGCGACCAGCAAGCGCTCGAACCACGGCACGGGCGCGGCGGCGAGGTCCGTCGGCACAGCGGAAGGGGAGGCCATGCCCGCCGAACCTAATCGCCCACCATGACGGAAGCTGTACCTCGAAAGGCGATTTATCCGGTGGAAGTTGTCATCAGGTGAACAGGTCACCCGCAGGCGCCCGGGGCACGCCTGCGCCCGCCGTACGCGGAGGCACTGGGAACGGGCCCGGCGGCCCCGGGGACAGGCCGGACCAGCCGGACCGGAGACAGGCTCAGCCGCCGGCGGGCCGGGCTGGAGACAGGCCGGGCCGAGGACCAGCCGGACCAGCCGGACCGGAGACAGGCCGGGCCGCCGGCGGGCCGAGTCGGGGACAGGCCGGACCGAGGACGGGCCGGACGCCTGCGGAAACCCGGGCCGGGACACCACCGGCCACGAGTGCCCGGACCGGGGGCGGCCGCACCCCGGGGAGCCCGGGTCAGGGACAGGTGGGACGGTAGGCCAGCTCGGGGATGTGCCGGGCCCACTCCTGGGGGGACGGTCCTCCCGCCGCGCGGGAGCACACCGCGCCGGCGGCCCGGCCCGGGTCGAGGGGCCGGTCGGCGACGGTGCCGTCCGCGGTGACCGTCCGCAACGTCCTGCCGCCGTCCGGGAACGCCACGCCCGTCACGGCACGCTCCACGCCCGCCGCGGGCCGTCCGAACTGTCCGCCGGTCGCCGCGTCCCACAGCGCCACCCGGCCGCCGCCGGAGGTGACCAGCAGCGTGCCGTCCGGAGAGAACGCCGCCAGGTCCACCCCTCCGGTGTGCACGGCGATCGCCGGGCCGCGGGGCCGCCGGGTGGCGACCTCCCAGAGCTGGACCCGCCCGGCGGCGTCGCCGACGGCGAGCAGGTCCCCCGCCGGGGCGAACGACACCGTGCGCACGTCGCCCGCGCCGTCGAGTGTGACTGCGCCGCCGCCGCGCAGCGGCGTCAGGGCGGCCCCCTCCAGACCTCCCTGGGCCAGCCGCGTGCCGTCCGGGTGCAGAGCCAGGGCGAGGGCCGGCGTGCCCTCGCCCGCGAGCCGGGCGCCCGGCTTGCGGGAGGCGACGTCCCACAGCTCGACGAACGGCTGGTCGGACCTGGTGGAGGCGGCGACGGCGAGGCTGCGCCCGTCGGCGCCGAACGCGACCCGCGTCGCGTACTTGCCGTCCCAGCGCAGCTCGCCCAGCCGCCTGCCCGAGGCCGTGTCGAACAGGTGCGCCACGGGTTCGGAGTCGGGGGTGACCACCAGGGTCCTGCCGTCGGGGCTGAAGACGAGGCCCAGCGACCCGGCGCCCGCCTCCGGGGCCGGCGGGGTCGGCGGCACCTCCATCGTGGCCACGCCCCGGCCCGTGCGCGCGTCTCGCACCTCGACCTCGCGGTGGGCGCCGGAGACGGTCTGCACGGCGGTGCGGGTGCCGTCCGGGCTGAGCGCGCCGCCTTGGGCGACCCCGGCGCCGGACCACTCGGGCACGCTGAGCGTGACCACCGAGTCCGCGCCGTCGACGAAGCGGACGGCACGGCCGTCCGGGGAGAAACGCACGCTCTCGGCTCTGGGCTGCTCGTCGGTCGAGTAGTCCAGCAGCGTCACGCCGCCGGGCACGCCCACCAGGACGACCCCGCCCAGATGGAACACCGCCAGCGTGCGGCCGTCCGGGGCGAACAGCAGGTGCCCGCCCCGCGGGATCCTGGTCTCACCGAGCCTCCTGCCGGAGTCCACGTCCCAGAAGACCAGCGCGTCGGCCCGTTCCAGCACCAGCGTCCGGCCGTCGGCGCTCAGCGCCGCGTCCACCGAGCCGGTCCCCTCCGGCGGCGCCGGGGCCCGCAGCGACCTGCCGGTCCGCAGATCCCACAGCCGGACGGCGCCCGCACCCGAGGTCGTCACATACCGGCCGCCGCCCACCGCCCGGCTCCAGATCCGGCCGCCCGGGAGCCGCAGCAGCTCCTCGCCGCGCTCGATGTCCCGCACCACCAGGGCGGAACCGTCGAACGACAGCAGGTCCGCGCCGTCGGGGCTGATCGCGGCCCAGCTTCCCGCGTCGCCGTACACCCCGGGCAGCCGCCTGCCCGTCTTCAGGTCCCACAGCCGCAGCCCCTCGGCGGTGTCGATCGCGGCGCGCTCCCGTGTCGCCCCCTGCGCGACGCCGGTCGCGACCAGGCCGGGTGCCCGGATCGAGCGCAGCTCGCGGCCGGTGACCGCGTCCCAGAGGGTGATCACCCCGGTGCCCGCGCCGAGCAGCGTCAAGCCGTCGGTGCTCAGCGTGTAGTGGGTGGCCGAGCGAGGCACCGGCACGACCGAGGTCTCCCGCTGCGCGAGGGAGCTCTGCAGGGCGGCGCGGGACTCGGTGACCGGCGCGACCGCGTGGGCCGCCGCGCTGAGCCTCATCGCGGTCAACGGGTCGGCCCGCCGCAGGGCGTCGGCCTGACCGGCCAGGCGGCGGGCGACGGCCTCGTCGAGCTGGGCGGCGATCCGCTCGCTCTGCGCGGCCACCGTGACGCGGCGCTGCTCGGCGACGGCCACCGCGACCAGCGCCACCGCGAGCAGCGTGGCCAGGGCGGCGGTGACCAGGCGGCGCCCCCGGACCCGGCGGTGGCGCAGGGACGAGGCGGCCCTGAGGAAGGCGGTCTCCAGATGGTTGAGCTTGATGTGGCTGCGGCCGGTGGCCGCCCACTCCATCGCCTCGTCGAGCGGGGTGCCCTGCAGGAGGTCGCCGTCCTTGCGCCCGCCGGACTCCCAGAGCCGGGCGGCGTCGCTGACCCGCTGACGGACCGGCAGGCCGGGCAGCTCGGCGTCGGACCACGCGCGCAGTCGCGGCCACGCCCGCAGCAGGCCGGGCCGCTCCAGCGTGACGTCTTCGTCCGACACCCGGACCAGCCCCGCGCCGGCGAACGCGGCGAGCACCCGCTCGGACTCCGGCGAGCCGTCGAGCTCGGCCCGCCCGGCGCCCCGGGACTCCCGGCCGTCCGGGCTGACCAGTCGGAGGAAGATCTGCGGGACGGCCTCCTGCTCGGCGGGCGTGAGCCGTACGAACACCTCCTCGGCGAGCTGGCCGAGCGAGGGTGAGGCCGCTGCCCGCAGGGCGGCGGCGGCCAGGGCCCCTGCTTCCGGGCTGTCCTGGCCGAGCAGCGCGAGCAGCAGTTCGCGGGCGGCCGGGCGGTCCGCGGGGTCCTTGGCCAGGGCGGCCGAGACCAGGGGGCGTACATCCGGCGGCAGGGGTGAGAGGTCGGGCTGGCTGGAGAGCACGCGGTGCATGACGGCACCGAGGGTGTCGGCGCGGAAGGGGTCGTGGCCGGTGGCCGCGTAGAGCACGATGGCGCCGAAGGCGAAGACGTCGGCGGGGGGACCGGCCCGCTCCCCGGCGAGGACCTCGGGCGCCATGTAGGTCGGGGTGCCGACGATGAGCCCCGTCGAGGTGAGGGACATCTCAGCGGTGCGGGCGATGCCGAAGTCGATGACACGGGGGCCGTCGGGACCGAGTAGCACGTTGTCCGGCTTGAGGTCGCGGTGCACCACCCCGGCGCCGTGGATGGCGGTCATCGCGGTGGCGACGGCGATGGCCAGACGGCGGAGCCGGTCCTCCTCCAGAGGGCCCGAGTCCCGTACGGCGCGGCGCAGGCTGGGCCCGTCGATGAACTCGCTGACGATGTAGGGGCGGGGCACGTCGAGGTCGGCGTGGAGCACCCGGGCGGTGCAGAACGAGGAGACCCTGGTCGCGGCGGCGATCTCCCTGGCGATCCGCCCCCGGTCGGCGTCGGCGTGCAGCAGCTTGATCGCGACCCGGCGTCCGTCCGGGTCGTACGCGTCGTAGACCACCCCCTGGCCGCCCTCACCGAGACGGCCGGCCAGGAGATGGTCTCCGATGCGCTGCGGATCGCCGGGACCGAGGCGTTGCGAGGTCACCACGGGATGGTAGACGCCCGAACCGGCCCGGAGGTTCAGATCGGCCGGGGCACGGGTCAGGCGGGAGCGATCCAGACGGCCTTGGCGGCGGCCACCAGGGTGCCGTCCACCTCGTAGACGGCGCTCTCGCCGAAGAGCTTGCGGCCCTCGCGGCCGGTGGAGCGGGCCACCACGGAGTAGGTGCCGCCGGGGTAGACCCGGCGGTGGACCTGCGCGGTCAGGCGGCCGAGCAGCGCCGACTCGCCGGGCCCGAAGTGGGACCAGCCGGTGACGCAGTCGAGCGCGGCCCAGATGATCGCGTCGGGAACGGTCCCGTCCTCGTCGGTGACGGTCATCGGCACCCGCCAGCCGGCGGCGACCAGGTCGGTGCCGGGCACCGAGCCGGGGAAGATCCGCAGGCCGTCACCCGGGTCGCGCATGCCGCAGGCGAAGCAGCCGGGGAAGGCGTGGCCGGTGAGCCCGGCGAAGCCGCTCTCGGCCAGGGCCGCCTTGTTGAAGGGCACGAACGCCGGGGCGTCGAGCCGCTCGGCGACCGGGATGGCCTCGACGAGGAGGGTGTCGCCGTGGGTGAGGGTGGCGGTGTTGGCGAGATGGCGGAGATCCAGCTCGGTCTCCAGCGGCGTGGGCGCGTGCAGCGTGACCTCGACAGCCGAGTCGTGCCGGGCGCCGTGCAGCGCCTCGGTGACCGTGCCCGCGATCCATCCGCCGTTCGCGGTGCCCTCGGGCCCACGGAAACGCGCCGGAACGGACAACATGGTCTGCAGCTCGGCAGCCGTCGTCATACCGCACCTCCTATTGCCTTATATGGCTATTGATCGTCAAAAATCCCTCTAAACCGACCGACCGATTTTACCGGAGCCGTTGCACATACAGCGAACCAGGGGTCCGACGGTCTCCGGAGGGCCGGAACCGGACGGCACGCCGTCCGGTCCGAGGTCGCGGTGGAGCGCCCGCCTCGCGGTCGGCGGCCGGCGCGGTCGCGCCGGTCGGCCGTACCGGCGAGGCGCCCCGGACGGGGCGCCCACGGGCACGGCGCCGAGCATATCGCCGGAAGACCCGCCGACGCCCTGGATTCGATCTGTCTCGTACGGCCCCGCCCGGTGGGAAGGCGGCCCCTACAGGACCGGCAGGTAGCGCCCCAGCTCGAACTCCGTCACCTGGCGGCGGTACTCGTTCCACTCGCTCCGCTTGTTGCGCAGGAAGTAGTCGAAGACGTGCTCGCCGAGGGTCTCGGCGACCAGTTCGCTGCGCTCCATGACCGCGATGGCCTCGTCCAGCGACTGGGGCAGCGGCTGGATGCCCAGCGCGCGGCGCTCGGCCGAGGTCAGCGCCCAGACGTCGTCCTCGGCGCCGGGGGGCATCTCGTAGCCCTCCTCGATGCCCTTCAGGCCCGCGGCCAGGATCAGCGCGAAGGCCAGATAGGGGTTGCAGGCCGAGTCGAGCGAGCGGAACTCGATACGGGTGGAGCCGCTCTTGTGCGGCTTGTACATCGGCACCCGGACCAGGGCCGAGCGGTTGTTGTGGCCCCAGGAGATGTAGCTCGGGGCCTCGCCGCCGGCTCCGGCGATCGCCTCGGCGCCGCCCCACAGGCGCTTGTAGGAGTTCACCCACTGGTTGCAGACCGCGGTGATCTCGGCGGCGTGCGCGAGCAGGCCGCCGATGAAGGAACGGCCGACCTTGGAGAGCTGGTAGTCGGCGCCGGGCTCGTAGAAGGCGTTGCGGTCGCCCTCGAACAGCGACATGTGGGTGTGCATGCCGGAGCCGGGGTATTCGGTGAAGGGCTTGGGCATGAAGCTCGCCCAGATGCCCTGCTCCAGCGCGACCTCCTTCATGACCAGCCGGAAGGTCATGATGTTGTCGGCGGTGGTGAGCGCGTCGGCGTAGCGCAGGTCGATCTCCTGCTGGCCGGGACCGCCCTCGTGGTGGCTGTATTCGACCGAGATGCCCATCGACTCCAGCATCATGATCGCGTTGCGCCGGAAGTCGTGGCCGGAGCTGTGCGGGGTGTGGTCGAAGTAGCCGCCGTCGTCGATGGGCTCGGGACGCGCGCCGCGCTCGGGCCGGTTCTTCAGCAGGAAGAACTCGACCTCGGGGTGGGTGTAGAAGCTGAAACCCATCTCGGAGGCCTTGGCCAGGGTGCGCTTGAGCACCCAGCGCGGGTCGGCGTGCGAGGGCGAGCCGTCCGGCATGAGGATGTCGCAGAACATCCTGGCCGCGCCCGGCGTCTCGCTGCGCCAGGGCAGGATCTGGAAGGTCGACGGGTCCGGTTTGGCGAGCATGTCCGACTCGTAGACCCGGGCGAAGCCCTCGATCGCCGAGCCGTCGAAGCCGATGCCCTCGGCGAAAGCCCCTTCGAGCTCGGCCGGGGCGATTGCCACCGACTTGAGGAACCCGAGCACATCGGTGAACCACAGCCGGATGAACCGGATGTCGCGCTCCTCAAGGGTACGGAGAACGAACTCCTGCTGGCGGTCCAAAGCCTTCTCCTTCATCGCCGACGCCGACGTGGTGCGGCACGTCTGGCCTTCTACCAGTCTGCCCGCTCCGTGTTTCGCACACGTTACGAGGAGGAGCGGTGAGATGCCGCATCGGACCCGTCACGCCCGCGCGTGACCTGCTCCGTCGTGCCTCCGCGTGCCCCGCCCCGTCCCCTCCTACAGTGTGCGCCGGAGCCGCTGAAGTTCTATTCGGGGGAAGAGACGATGCGCACCGGAGTTCACAGACCGACGGGCGGGGCCGCGCCGCCGGCCCCGCTCACCGAACGGCTGGCGGCGATGGCGGCCCCGTGCCCCACGCATCCGTCGATGTACCAGATCGAGGCCGCGGTCATCGAGTGGTCCCGCGGGGTCGGGCTGGAGGCCGACCCCGGCGCCGGCGCGCACCTGCTGGCCGGACGGGCCTTCGCCCGGTACGGCATGGGCACGGCCACGCTGTTCGCGCGCTGGCTGATCTGGACCTCCCGCTTCCGCGAGAGGCCCTCGGCGTTCGCCGGGGTGCTCGCGGTGGCCGGGGGCGGCGAGCCGGGGCCGCCGCTGGAACGGGCCTTCGCCGACCTGTGGCGGGTCTGCGCGCCCGGGATGGGCGACGGGTGGCGCGAGCGGTTCCTGGCCGGGCTGGCCGCCCAGCACGCGGCGCTGCTCGACACGGTGACGCCGTCCGCCGAGGACTACCCGGCGCTGGGCCGGGCCCGCTTCGGCCGGGGCCTGTTCGACCTGGTGGAGCCCTGCACGGGTGTGGAGGTGCCCGCGCCGGTCCGGGAGAGCGCGCAGTGGCGGGCGGTCGTCGAGGCGAGCGCCGACGTGGCCGCCTGGTGCGACGATCTGGCCTCCGGGCGCGGTTACGTGGCGGCGGCCCCGGTCCCGCGCGGCGAGGCGGCCGAACAGTGGGTGATCGACCGTGTGGTGGCCCGGATGGAGGAGCTGTGGACCGCCGCCCGCGCGGTTCCCGTGGTCGTGGAACGGCACGGCCTCGGCTTCGCCGCCTCCCGTGAGGTGATCCAGGTGGCGTGCGCTTTCTTGACCATTCCCAGGGCTTACCTGGAGTGGCTGTTGGAATCACCTCGCTATCGTCACTTACGGTAACCGTCTGAGTTCTTGACGTAACACGGGGGTCAAGATGAGCACTGAGCTTCTCAAGCACAAATTAGACCGCGCCTTCGCGCACATGGACGTGAACGGCGACGGAAAGGTCGAGCGCGACGACCTGCTCGGCCTCGGCGCCCGGATCCTGGTCGGCTTCGGCGAGTCGCCGACCTCGCCCACCGGCAGCAGGCTCGTCCACGGCTTCGAGTCGATCTGGCAGACCCTGTCGGCCGAGATCGACGCCGACGGCGACGGCGCGATCTCCCCGGAGGAGTTCCGCACCGGCATGACCTCGGCGTTCGTCCAGGGCGACCGGTTCGAGGCGGTGTTCGGGCCGGCCGCCGAGGCGATCGCGGAGCTGTGCGACGCCGACGGCGACGGGGCCGTCGGGCCGGCCGAGTTCCGGGTCATGCTGACCGCGTTCGGCACGCCGCACGACGACGTGGACGTCGCCTTCGAGCGGCTCGACCGCGACCACGACGGAAGACTGTCGGTGGGCGAGCTCGTCGAGGCGGCCCGGCAGTACTACACGAGCGCCGACCCGAACGCGGCCGGCAACTGGCTGTTCGGTCCGCTGTAGTGACGCTGACCCGTACCCCGACCCATATGCCACCCCAGACGGTCACCGCGGAGGCCGGCGAGACGGGACCGCGGCCCCCCTGGGAGCGGGCTCCCACGGTGGCCGCGGCGTCGCTGCTGCCTCTCGTCGACCGGGTTCCCTCGATGGCCGCCCCCTGCCGCATGCACTCCTCGATCGACCGGATCGAGGCCTCCCTCGCCGAGTGGACCCGGGAGGTCGGGCTGGAGACGCCCGCGCGGGCGGGGTTCGAGCGGATGGCCGGCCGGGCCTTCGCCGGCTTCGGCGTGGACGCGGCCCTTCTGTTCGCCAAGTGGCTGACGTGGCTGTTCCACTTCGACGACGAGTGGGACGAGAAGCCCGCCGGCCACGCGGCCGAGATCGTGGAGGCCACCTTCGCCCGCCTCGGGCGCCTGGCGGGATCCGCGCCGCCCCCGGCGGGGTGCTCCGTACCGGCCCAGGCGCGGGGTGGCGCGGTGCCGTTCCAGGCGCGGGGCGCCGTCCCGGTCGAGGTGGCCTTCCAGGACCTCTGGCGCGTCACCGCCGGGCGGATGAGCGCGCGCTGGCGGGAGCGGTTCGCCCTGGGGCTGCGCGAGCAGGGCGCGGCCTGCCGCGCGGAGGCGGACAACCGGCGTGCCGGGCGGGTGCCCTCCGCCGGGGAGTACCCGGCGCTGCGCCGGGGGACCGCCGGCCCCTACCTGTTCGACCTGGTGGAGGCGTGCCTGGGGGCGGAGGTGCCGGCCCGCCTGCGGGAGAGCCCGACCTGGCGGACGCTGGTGGACGCCTGCAACGACGTCACCGCGTGGTGCAACGACGTCGCCTCCCATCCCAAGGAGCGGGCGAACGGCGACGTGCACAACTACGTGACGGTCGCGGCCGCCGCGTTCGGGCTCTCGGACGCCGCCGCCGTGGCGTGGGTGAACGACCGCATCGCCGAGCGCGCCCAGGACCTGCGGACCGCCGCCATGCGGCTGCCGGAGCTGTTCGACCGGCTCGGGCTGTCGCCGGCGCAGGCCAGGGACGTCAGCAAGGTGGCGTGCGCGTTCCTCTCGGCCCCCAGGGCCCAGCTGGAGTGGCTCCTGGAGTCCAGCCGTTACAGCGCGTGACGTGACCGCGCGGATCCCGGGCGCGCCCCGAGCCGTCCGGGCGGGGTGCGCCCGGCGGGCCGGACATCCGGAGTGAGGCGGACGGGCGGACGTCCCCGGCTCCGCGCCGCCACCCGCCCCGGTACGCCGTTCCCCGCGCCGCCGGGTCAGGACGCGCAGACCAGGGAGTCGCCCATCGGGGTGCGGCGGTAGACGACCTCGCGGCCGAGGCGGCGGCGCGTCACCAGGCCCGCGTCGGCCAGGACGGTCAGGTGCTGGCTGACGGCGCCCGGGGTGAGGGTCATCCGCCGGGCGAGCGCCGAGGTGGTCGCGGGGTCGGCCAGGGCGGTCAGGATCTGCGCCCGGGTACGGCCGAGCAGCGCGGCGAGGGCCCCCGGGGCGGGCGGGGGGCCCGAGTCCCACAGCGTGCCGACGCCCGTCGCCGGGTAGAGGAGCATCGGCTGGTACGGCTCGACCATCACGGCCGTGTCCGGCCAGTAGAAGGCCGTCGGCACCAGCACCAGGCCGTCGCCGCCGATCGGTTCGGCGTAGTCCCAGGGCCGGGTGACCCTGAGCCGGTCACCGTGCCAGCACACGTTCGGGTGCAGGTCGGAGAAGAGTTCGCGGGCCCCGCCCACGGCCAGCTGCCGGGAGCGCCGCAGCACGTCCGCCTCCAGCAGGCCGTAGATCCGGGGCCAGAACTCGGCGAACGCGGTCTCCCAGTAGCGCTCCAGGGTGTCGGCGACCCGCGCCACGCCCCCCTCGGGGTCGGCGGTGAAGCGCTCGACGACGCGGGGGTCCGTCCCGGTCAGCCAGCTCGCCTCCTCGGCCGCCCGCTCGGGGGACGTCCGCCGCACCCGTTCGAGGTCGGCGGCGAAGTCGGGCATCGGGGTCTCGGGCGTGGGGGTGAGGAAGTCCACGAGATACCCCTGGAGCGGGACCAGCGCGAACAGCTCCGACAGGTCGACGCCGGCCAGGCGGGGCCGTACGGCGCGCACCCAGGGCAGGTGGAGGGAGTGCCTGGCCGGGTCGCGCAGCGCGCGCAGGCTGACGACCAGCTCCCAGATCGGCGAGAACGCGAAGCGGATCCGGGCCACGTCGTCCGGAGCGAAGATCCACTCGACGTGACACGACTTTCCAGGCGCGGCTACGTGACGTGGCTTTTTAGGCACGGCTAAAAGATTCGCGCACCGCCGGGCGCGTGTCCAACCTTGGCGGCATGACAAGTACGACCCTCGCCGGACCCGGTTTCCTGCGGTCGAAGCTCGGTGGCCTGCCCCCGGCGTTCTGGGCCCTGTGGACCGGCACGCTGGTGAACCGGGTGGGCATGATGGTCCAGCCGTTCATCGGCGTCTACCTGACCCAGGCCCGCGGCATGTCCCTCGCCGCCGCCGGGGCGGTGATGGCGGTCTTCGGCGTCGGTTCGCTGCTGTCGCAGATCATCGCCGGCTGGCTGGCCGACCGGTTCGGCAGGCGGATCACCCTGACCGGCGGCATGGTCGCGACTGCGGCCACCATGGTGGCGCTCGGCTGCAGCACCTCGCTCACGGCGATCGTCGCCACCATGTTCGTGCTCGGCATGACCGTGGACATCTACCGGCCGGCTTCCACCGCCCTGGTGGCCGACCTGATCCCGCCCCTCGACCGGCCGCGCGCCTACGGGCTGCTCTTCTGGGCGCTGAACCTGGGCTTCGCGGTGGCGATGGTCGCGGGCGGCTGGCTCGCCCGGGCCGGGTACGGCTGGATGTTCGGCATCAACGCCGCCACCTCGCTGGCCTTCGGCCTGCTGGTGTGGCGGGCGGTGCCGGAGACGCTGCCCGCGCGGAGCGGGCCGGACGGGCGGGGGCGCGGCGGCTTCGCCGACGTGCTCAAGGACCGGCTGATGATCGCCTTCAGTGTGATCACCCTCATCTCCACCGTGGCCTACAGCCAGGCGTTCACCACCCTGCCGCTGGCGATGACCCACGGGGGGTTCACCACCGTCGACTACGGCATGGTGATCGCCGTCAACGGCGTCCTGATCGTGCTCGTCCAGCCGCTGACCGGCGACTGGTTCGGCCGGCTCGACCACAGCGCCGTGCTCGCCGTGGGCCTGGCGGTCATCGGCGCGGGCTTCGCGCTGACCGCCGCCGTCTCCAGCATCGCCGGATACGCGGTCTCGGTGATCCTGTGGACGGCGGGCGAGATCGTCACCGCGGGCATCCCGGGCGCGATCGTGGCCGCGCTCGCCCCTCCCCACCTGCGCGGACGCTACTCCGGCATGTACGGCTTCGCGTGGTCGGGCGGGGCGCTGCTCGCTCCGCTGCTCGGCACCGGACTGCTTGAGGTGAGCCCGGTGGCGCTCTGGCTCGCCATCGGCGCGATCAATCTGGTGGCCGCCGGGGGCCTGCTCGCGATCGGTCCGGCGCTGCGCCGCCGTACGGCGGCGGCGGCCACGCATTGATCGCTTGTTGATTGGATTGTTGTTCGCGCCCGTTAAGGTCCCTCTAAGTACGACATAGAAGGGCCGGGGCGATGCGCGGGCTGATCCGGGTGTTCCCGACGGTTACGCCTGTTCAGGCGCGGGTGGCGGCGTTGCTCGCCGCCACCGTGTCCGTCGCCATGGAGTGCGTCAACGTCTGGGTCACGGCGCAGTTGCCGCAGCCCTCCTACACGCCGTTGCCGTTCGCCCCCGAGGACATGGCGGGGACCGCGTTCCCGATCTTCGGAGCGCTGCTGGTCTTCAACCGGCCCCGCCTGATCATCGGCTGGCTGCTGGTGCTGGGCGGCCTGGCCTGCGCGACCAACATCCTGCTGGCCAACGTCGCCCTGCTGCACGCCCCCTCCCCCTACGCGACGGGCGCGCCCAAGGTCCTGTGGGTGATCGTCGGCCAGAGCTGGGTCGTCGCGACGCTCCTGCTGGGCGTGCTGTTGCCCCTGCTGTATCCGACCGGCCGCCTGCCCTCGCCCCGGTGGCGCCCGCTGGTGGTCTTCGCCGTGCTGGTGCTCGGCCTGGAGGGCCTGCGGTCGCTGCTGACCATCCTCGAAGCGCAGCCGCCGCTGCCGGCCGTCATGGAGGCCCTGCACCGCCTGTCCGCCGGGGCGATGGGGCTGGCCTTCCTGTCGCTGGCGGTGCGCCTGCACCGCGCGGGCCCGGTCGAGCGGCGTCAGATCCTCTGGCCGCTGCCCGCGTTCGCCGGGTTGATCATCCCGTGGGTGGTGGGCGACCCGATCTGGTGGCTGGCCTCCTTCACCCTCCCGCTGATCCCCGCCGCGATCGCGGTGGCGGTGCTGCGCTACCGGCTCTACGGCATCCAGACGCTGATCACGCGGACGCTCGTCGGCGCCGGCCTGGTCGGCGCGATCGGCGGGGTGTACGTGGCGGCGGGGGCCGCCTCCAGCCTGTTCCTGTCCGGCGTCGACCGGATCGGCGGCCTGTTCGCCGCGCTCTGCGCCGGGGCGTTCTTCCACCCGTTGCGGCGGGTGCTCCAGCGCGGCGCCGACCGCCTGCTCTACGGCAGCAAGGGCGATCCGGTGGCGCTCGCCGGAGAGCTCAGGCGGCGCCTGCAGCGGACCGACCCGGCCGGCGGGCTGGTCGCCGCCCTGGACGTGCTGCGCGAGGGGCTGGCGGTGACCGGGGTGGCGGTGCGGTTCCAGGACGGCTCGCCCGGCGAGACGACGGCGGGAGACCTGCGGGAGGTGGTCCGCGACGTCGAGCTCGTCTGGCACGGCGAGCCCGTGGGCCGCCTGCTCATCGGCCCGCCGGGGGTCAGGCGGCTGCCCGCCGCGCACAACGAGCGGGTCATCGCCGCGCTCACGCCGTACGTGGCGGACGCCGCCCATGCGGTCCGGCTGGTCGGCGCGCTGCGGCGCTCGCGCGAGCGGATCGTCGCCACCCGCGAGGAGGAGCGCCGCCGCCTGCGCCGCGATCTCCACGACGGCCTCGGCCAGTCACTCAGCGGCATGGCCATGTCCATCAACGCGGCCCGCCGCTCCCTGCACGTCTCCCCCGAGACCGCCGACCTCATGCTCACCGAGCTGCGCACCGGCATGGACAGCGTGACCAGCGACATCAGGCACCTGGTGTACGGCCTGCGCCCGCCCGCCCTGGACGACCTGGGCCTGGCCGGGGCGCTGGCCGAGATGGCCGGGCCCGACGTCGTGGTGGAGGTGAGCGGGGACCTGACCGGGCTGCCGGCCGCCGCCGAGGTGGCCGCCTACCGGATCGTCCAGGAGGCGCTGACCAACGTCCGCAAGCACTCCCGGGCCGAGGTGGTGCGGGTCTCCCTGGAGCGGGGCGAGGACCTGCGCGTGCGGGTGAGCGACGACGGGGTCGGCGTCCAGCCCGGCCGGCGCTCCGGGGTCGGGCTGGCGTCGATGCGCGAGCGGGCCGCCGAACTCGGCGGCACCTGCGTGATCGGTTCGCCCCCGGAGGGGGGCACCGTGGTCGAGGCGGTGCTGCCGCTGAACGTGAATGTGGAGATCTGACTACCGATGATTTCTTACAGCCTGCGAACGATAGTGGGTATTGCCGTATGACATTGGACCAGGTAGCTCTACGCTTACGCCTGCAATGCTGACATTTCGTGCCCTAGGACCGTTCCAGGCGCGCCACGACGACGTGGTGCTCGACCTCGGCGGCCAACGCCAGATGGCGGTGCTGGCCCGGCTCCTCGTAGCGGGTGGTCGCGCCGTCCCCGTGAGCATGCTCATCGACGAGCTCTGGCCGGGTGAGCCCCCGGCCCAGGCGCTGTCCACCATCCAGGGATACGTCTCGCGGCTGCGGCGCGCCCTGGAACCCGGCCGCGCGCCCAGGGAGGAGGCGGAGGTGCTGGTCTCCGCCCCGCCGGGGTACGCGCTGCGCGCCGCCCCCGGCCAGGTGGACTCCTGGTCCTTCGAGAGCGCGGTCAAGATGGAGGGCGAGCCGTCCGTGGTGTGGGAGCGCCTGAACGACGCTCTCGCGCTGTGGCGGGGCCCCGCGCTCGCCGAGTTCTCCGACCTGCCGTGGGCGGTGACCGAGGCGGGCCGGCTGGAGGAGCTGCGGCTGATCGCGGTCGAGCACCGCGCCGACGCGGGCCTGCTGCTCGGGCAGTCCGGCGCCCTGGTGGCCGACCTGGAGGCGCACGCCTCGGCCCATCCGCTGCGGGAGGAGGCCTGGCGGCTGCTCGCCCTGGCGCTCTACCGGAGCGGCCGGCAGGGCGACGCGCTGGGAGCGCTCCGACGCGCCAGGGTGATGCTCCGCGACGAGCTCGGGCTCGACCTCGGCGCCACCCTCCAGCGCCTGGAGTCCGACATGCTGTCGCAAGCCGCGCATCTGGACCTGCCCGCGGCCCCCAAGGAGACGGCCTCCGCGCGGGTGACCGAGCGGCCGGCGGGGCCGGCGGCGCTGCGCATCGTGGTGGCCGACGACCAAGCCCTGGTCCGCACCGGCCTGCGGGTCGTGCTGGACAGCGAACCCGGCTTCGACCTCGTGGCCGAGGCCGAGGACGGCGAGCAGGCGATCGCGGCCGTCCGGGAGACCTCGCCCGACCTGGTGCTGATGGACATCCAGATGCCCCGGCTGGACGGGCTGACCGCCGCCCGGCGGATCCTGGCCGACGAGTCCCCGCCGAAGGTGATCATGATGACCACGTTCGGCACGGACGACAACCTCTACGCGGCGCTGCGGGCCGGGGTGAGCGGCTTCGTCCTCAAGACCTCGGCCCCCGAGCAGCTCATCAGCGCGATGCGCGCCGCGCAGGCCGGTGACGCGCTTATCGACCCGGCCGTCACCACCCGGCTGATCGCCTCGTTCGCCGGGCGCACCGACCCCTCGGCCCCGCCCGGACTCGCCGGTCTCGGCGACACCGAGCTGGACCTGATGAAACTGGTCGCCCGGGGGCTCACCAACCGGCAGATCGCGGCGACCCTGTCTGTCTCCGAACAGGCGGTGTCGCAGTCGGTGTCCAAGCTCCTGGACCACCTGGGGCTGTTCGACCGGGCCCAGCTCGTCGTCTCGGCCTACGAGTCGGGGCTGGTCAACCCGGGTGGCATAGGCAGGTAACAGATGTGCACGAAGGAACGGGGCCGCGACGCGGCGGCCCCGGCGGTGCCGGAGGCGTCGGGCCGGAAGACCCCCGAGGCCCCCGGGCCCGCTCGCCGGGAGAGCACGGCCGTCCCGGCGGCCAGCAGCTCCCCCCGGCCCGCGCGCCCGGAGGGCGCCGGCCCCGCGTTCGCCTCGCTGCCCGCGGCCCGGCTGGTCGTCATCGTCGTGGTGGCGGCCACCGCGGTCACACTCACGGTGATCGGCATCGTGATCACCATGAACCTCCCGCCCGAGTGGTTCCCGGGCATATTCGTCACACCCGACCTGGCCGGGGGGCTGACCTTCCCGGTGGTGGCCGCCTTCCTGCTGGCCCACCGCTCGCGCCCGGCCACCGCCTGGCTGATGTCCGCCGGCGGGCTGGGCTGCGCGGTCAACGTCTTCGGCAGCGCCATGATGGGCTACTCCGGGGCCTCGGGCGACCTGGCGGCCGCGGGCTACTACCGCTACGCCGGGGGGATCGGCTGGGTCGTGGGCGGCACGCTGCTGGCGATCGTGCTCCCGCTGTACTCCCCCGACGGGCGGCTGCCCTCCCGGCGCTGGCGGCCGCTGGTGGTCGTGGCGGTCGCGGTGATGGTGGTGGAGACGGTCCGCCTCGTCGTGCGCCCGGCACCGCCCGCCAAGGGCTACCCGCTTCCCCAGATCATCCCCAACCCGCTCGCGATCGACGCGCTCGCCCCCTACAACCTCACGATCCAGAACTTCCTGGCCGGCCTGATCAACCTCCTGGCGGTCCTGTCACTGCTCTCCCTGGCCCTGCGCGCCCGCCGGGCCGACCCCGTCCTGCGCCGCCAGATCGCCTGGCCGCTGACCGCGTTCGCCGTCTACGTCGTCTTCCTGCTCGCCGGGTCCGCCTGGAACGTGGCGGCCACGATCGCGACCGGGCTGATCCCGGTGGCCATCGCCTTCTCCGTACTGCGCTACCGGCTCTACGGCATCGACACCGTGGTCAGCCGCGCCTTCGTCGCCGCCGGGCTGATCTCCGCCGTCAGCGCCGTCTACTTCGGGGTCGGCGCGCTCGCCGGGCTGACCCTGTCCGACTACGACCGGATCGGCGGCCTGACGGCGGCGCTGTTCGCGGGGGTCGTCTTCCACCCGCTCCGCCTCGTGTTGCGGCGCTGGGTCGACCGGCTCATGTACGGCACGCACGGCGATCCGCGCGCCCTGGCCGCCCGGCTGGCCCACGAGGTCGGCGGGGCCGATCCCGCCAACGCCCTCGCCGCCGTGACCGCGGTGATCCGCGACGGGCTGAGCGTCACCGGGGTCGCGGTCGAGGTGGACGACCCGGGGATCAGGCGGGTGGAGGCCGGCCCGCTGGGCCCGGCCCCGCGCACGGTGCCGCTGGTCTGGCACGGGGAACCGGTCGGGCGGCTGCTCCTCGGCGCCCCGGGCCCCCGCAGGTTCGCCGCGGCCCACAACGACCGGCTGATCGCCGTGGTCACGCCGTACGTGGCGGACGTGGTGCACGCCGTACGGATGACCGCCGACCTGCAGCGCTCCCGCGAGCGGATCCTCACCGCCCGCGAGGAGGAGCGCCGCCGCCTCCGCCGGGACCTGCACGACGGGCTCGGCCACGCGCTGACCGACATGGCGATGTCGATCAACATGGCCAGGATCAGCATGCGCACGGCCCCCGCCTCCGCCGACCGGCTCCTGTCCGAGCTGCGCAGCGGCATGGACGCGGTCGGCCAGGAGATCAGGGAGCTGGTGTACGGCCTGCGCCCGCCCACCCTGGACGAGCTCGGCCTGGCCGGAGCCGTACGGGCGCTGGCCGCCGAGGGGGAGCCGCAGGTGGCCGTCGAGACCGAGGGCGACCTGTCCGACCTCCCCGCGGCCGCTGAGGTGGCCGCCTACCGGATCGCGCAGGAAGGGCTCACCAACATCCGCAAACACGCACGGGCCCGTTCGGCGGTGGTCTCGCTGCGACGCGGCGAGTCGCTGGTGGTCCGCGTCCAGGACGACGGGCACGGGCTGCCCGCGGTACCGCGCTCGGGCATCGGCCTGCTGTCGATGCGCGAGCGCGCCGCGGAGCTCGGCGGGACGTGCGTGATCGGCGAGGCGCCCGGCGGCGGCACCGTGGTGGAGGCAGTGCTGCCGATCTCGGCCGCCCGGATGTGAACCTTTTTGCCCTGTCAGGATTCTAACTACCCGTTGGCGAACTGATCCGAGGAGATCCTTTGAAGCACTGGGCCATGGCCGCCGGCGTCGCACTCGCCGTCACCACCGTCGCCGCCCCCGCACTGGCCTCGTCACAGGCGGCGCCGGTCACGGGCGCCGTCTACTTCGGCTACAAGGACGGTCAGATCCAGGTGCTGACCGACCGGCGCCCCGGCTTGACCGGCGTCCGGATCGGCGGCGGGACCCTCTCGGCGCAGTTCTCGGTGGCGCCCGACGGCAAGCGCATCGCCTGGATCGACGAGAAAGGCCGTCTGCGCGTGGGTTCGGCGAGCGGGGACAAGGTGATCGCCAAGGACGCCGCCTACCTCGGCCCCTGCCTGACCCCCGCCTGGACCGCCGACGGCAAGCGGGTCGCCTACCCGAAGAAGGGAACGGCCGCGGCCAGGACCGTGGTCGTGGCCGGCGCGGACGGCAAGGGCGCGGTCGACGTCGGCACGACCCGCGGCCCCTGCCATCTGACCTGGTCGGCCGATGGCAGGACGCTCGCCGGTTACGCCGGCGACACCGCCGGCGTCTACCTGCTGGACACCCGCTCCCGCGTCTCCGTCAAGGCTCCCGGGATCAAGCTCGCCAACCACGTGGAGAGCCTGTCCCCCGACAGCCGCCGGGTCGTGGTGCGCGCGATCGGCCCGGACGCCCCCGGCGGCGACGGCTCCTGGACACCGTTGTTCACCCCGTCGATCTACGACACCAAGACCGGCAAGAAGATCGCCATTCCCGTCAAGGGCAGGCTGGTGGGCGCCCGTTACCTGCGCGACGGCCGCCTCGCCGTCCGCGTCAGGGGCACGGCCGCCAACACGCTGGTGATCCTCGACGCCTCCGGCAAGGAGCTCCGGCGGGTGGCCGAGCCCGTCAAGGCCAGGAACCTCGGCCTGCTCGGCGTCCCCGGCTAGGAGGCCGGCCCGTCCAGGGATGATCGGAGCCCGGCGCCCCGATCACCTCTGGACGGGTCCCGGCGCGGCCGGGAATAGGGTGGGCACGTGGCTCAACTCCGTATCGCCCTGGCCCAGACCGATCCCGTGGTCGGCGGCCTGGCGGCCAACGCCGACAAGCTCGTCGAGTGGACCCGGCGCGCCGCCGACCGCGGCGCGCACCTGGTGGTGTTCACCGAGATGTTCCTGACCGGCTATCCGGTCGAGGACCTGGTGCTGCGCAGTTCGTTCGTGGAAGCCTCCACCGCCGCGGCCGAGGCCCTCGCCCGGCGGCTGGCCGACGAGGGTCTCGGCGAGATCCCGGTGGTCGTGGGCTACGTGGACCGGGCGGACCTGGCGCCGCGGGTGGGGCAGCCCAAGGGCGCCCCGCTGGACGCGGCCGCGCTGCTCCACGGGGGCCGGGTGGTCACCAGGACCGCCAAGCACCACCTGCCCAACTACGGCGTCTTCGACGAATACCGCTACTTCGTGCGCGGCGACCGGCTGCCGATCTTCCGGTTGCACGGGGTCGACGTGGCCATCGCGGTCTGCGAGGACCTGTGGCAGGAGGGCGGCCCGGTCGCGGTGGTGGCCGAGGCCGGAGCCGGGCTGCTGGTGGTGCCGAACGCCTCGCCGTACGAGAAGGAGAAGGACGACGTGCGGCTCGCGCTCGTCTCCCGCCGGGCACGGGAGGCGGGCTGCGCCCTCGCCTACGCCAACCAGGTGGGCGGGCAGGACGAGCTCGTCTTCGACGGCGACTCGATCATCGTCTCCGCCTCCGGCGAGCTGGTCGCGCGGGCCGCGCAGTTCGCCGAGGAACTGCTGATCACGGACCTGGAGCTGCCCGAGGCCAGGTTCGGCGGCCTCGGCACGTTCCAGGTGGACGCCGGGGACGGGACCGTCATCACGGTGGAGCGGCTGGAGCTGTCGGCTTTCCCCGTCGAGCCGTACGCCCCCGAGCCGCCCTCGATCGCCCCGCACCTCGACGACATCGCCGAGGTCTACTCGGCGCTGGTCCTCGCGGTCCGCGACTACGTCGCCAAGAACGGCTTCCAGTCGGTCATCCTGGGCCTGTCGGGCGGGATCGACTCGGCGCTGACCGCCACGATCGCCTCCGACGCCATCGGCCCCGACCGGGTGCACGTGGTGATGATGCCCTCGCGCTACTCCTCCGAGCACTCCCTGGAGGACGCCTGGGAGCTGGTGAACCGGCAGGGGGTCAACGCCCGGACCGTGCCGATCGCCGACATCGTGGACGGCTTCGAGAAGGAGATCGAGCTGTCCGGCCTGGCCGCGGAGAACCTCCAGGCCCGGGTCCGCGGCATGATCCTGATGGGCCTGTCCAACCAGCACGGCCACCTGGTCCTCACCACCGGCAACAAGAGCGAGCTGGCCACCGGCTACTCCACCCTCTACGGCGACTCCGCGGGCGGCTTCGCGCCCATCAAGGACGTGCTCAAGACCCTGGTCTGGAAGCTGTCGCGCTGGCGCAACGCCCAGGCGGGGAGGTCGGGCGCGTTCCTGCACGGCTTCGCGGTGCCGCCGATCCCGGAGAACTCCATCGAGAAGGAGCCCAGTGCCGAGCTCCGCCCCGACCAGCGCGACACCGACTCCCTGCCGGAGTACGACGTGCTGGACCGGCTCCTGGACGACTACGTCGAGAAGGACATGGGCTCCGCCGAGCTGATCGCCGCCGGCCACGACCCGGCCCTGGTCGCCCGGATCATCCGCCTGGTCGACCTGGCCGAGTACAAGCGCCGCCAGTATCCCCCGGGCCCCAAGATCACCCCCAAGAACTTCGGCCGCGACCGCCGCCTGCCCATCACCAACCACTGGCGCGAGACGATCGCCTGACGGTCCGGTGGCCGCAGGCTCCGCCGGCGGCGGTATGTCAGGCGCCGTCGGACCAGAAGAGCTGCAATCTGGTGATGGCGGCCTCTCTGGTCATCCTCGCGATCTCCGCCTCGCTGAGACCGACCCGCGTGATCAGAAGATGGACGAGGTCGGCGGGGAGCGACTCGGCCGGGACGATCGGCATGCCTCGGTCCGGTTTCTCGCCTTCCTTCACGCATTTCCAGAACTCGTCCTCTGTGACATCGAGTTGGTCACGGAGAATGTGCGCCCACAGGCTGCGACCGTAGGAGGTCCGGTCGGGCGGATGTGAAATCCTGGTCCGCAGGACCCTGCCGCCCGGGAGGCACATCTCGTAAGTGACGTGGTGGGTTCCTGAACGGCCACGTGCGTCACGGACCCTGGTCCACCCTTCTCCCAGGCAGAACTTCTCATGGTCCTCCCTGGTGGCCTGGGGCCACATCACAATGCCTGACCTGTCAGCCAGCGACGTAGCTCATCGTCATCGCTAAGGGAGATCAACAGGACCAGGCCCCAGTTCTCCCGATGGTTGGGCGCATCGAGGAGACGGTCCTGCCAGTCCTCGGCGTAGTCGCGGAGAGCGTCGATCATCTCATCGATCGCCGCATCAAAGGTGGGACCGTCCGCCGCCACAGGCAGCCCGGGGATGAACACCGACCACCCGCCGTCCTCGGGCACCACCTCGGCGCGGGACGGGGTCACTGTGGTCAGGAAATCCCGCAGACGCTTAGCGTCAACCACAACGGCTCTGGCCGTGTCCCGGCGGAGGGTGGCGGTCTGACCACGCGCGGCCGCGTCCAAGAGGTCCTTGAGGTGGGCGCGCGCCTCGGTGTAGCTGTCGTAGTGCAGAGATGTCACAGAGCCTCCCAGCATGGTCCTCCAATCGTCAGCTCTGCTCATAAGTACGTCAAGTACTTAGAGTACTTCGTCTCTGATCTCGGCCGCTCTGGAATCTGGAATAACGAGAACGCAGGACCGAAGACCTCTCGCAGGCCCATCATCATCGGGTCAGGAGTTGCGGGAGGAATCTCAGCGGGGGGCGAGGCCGGTCAGGGGCTGGTCGACGATCCGCTGCCGCCCGGTTGAGACCGGCCCCGGCCCTCACTGGACTCGCTCCCCTGTAGCTCTTCCCTTCTTTGCCGAACGGCGCTGGCCACCGTCTCCTACACGGCCTCGGGGCCGGCCAGAGGGGCCGTCATGGGCTATGAGGCCCGCGACAGCACCTCCGGCTGGAAGGGCCCGCCGCTCCCGGTGTCCCCTGAGGGTGCGAGGCTCAGGAGGGTCAGGCGATGCGGTAGGCGCGGATGATCGTCTGATCGGCCGTGGCTCCCGAGGCGGTGGTCGCGCGGGCGCGCAACGAGACGAAGCCGGCCGCCGCCGGGTGGCGCAAGAGGACGACACCGCCCGCGACCGGGACCTTCTGCCAGGTGGCGCCGTCGTCGTAGGAAACGTCCACGGCCAGAGCGCTCACCGTCCCTGCCGCCAAGCCCGGCTGGGCCCGGACGGCCACGGGCACGGCGTACGCCTTCCCAGCCGGCGCGGTGTTCCGCTCGTCCAGCGGCGGCGCGAAACCGATCACGGACAGCGGTAGCGGCCCGTCGGTCCCGGCGGCGGATCGGAACGTCCAGGCGATCGAGGTGCGGGTGGACGACACCGGCTCGGGGCCGCGCTCACTCTCGGCCACCAGCCGGTAGCGGGCGGCGGCGGACGGCACGGTGAAGCGCGCGTTCAGGTACGGCTCGTCGGACACGAGCTGCCCGTCCCGGTAGAGGGCGATGCGTGCCTTGGTGACCGACGAATCCCCGGTGCGTCCGGCGCCGTCGGCGTAGAGCAGCGGCGCGGCGGTGACGACGTCGCCGGCACGGGTGACGACGGGCTCGTCCATGGTGTTGACGAGGGCCGGCCCGAAGACACCCCGGTTCCACCGCTCCACGTACGCGCGCCCCGCCTCGTACCGGGTGGCGGCCGAGACGGTCTCACCGCCCGAGACCTCGGCGAGCTCCCTCATGAAATGCTTCCAGCGGATGCCGCCGTCGGTGTTGACGTACTCCGTGTGCGTGAAAGGCCCGGCGAACTCGGTGGTGAACAGGGTGTTGAAGAACGTGCCGTCGGCGGGCCAGGCGCCGCTGGCGATGCTCGCGGTGGCGCCCTCCCGCTGGACGGCGTAGCTGCGGCGGACCGCGGCCAGGTCCTTCCGCTCGACCTGCTTGCTGAAGCCGGTGGGCACCTGCCCGCGCAGGAACCAGGCCAGCCGGTAGGAGCTGGCGCTGCCGTTGAAGCCGCCGTCGGGACCGGGCACGGCCCACTGGCCTGAGACCATGGTCCGCAGGTCGCCGGGACGCTCGGCGCCGATCTGCGCGGTGCGGATCCGCGGTTCCGGGTCGAACATGGTGACCATGGCGCCCAGGTAGTACGGCCGGCCGTCGAGCGCCACGCCGGAGTAGGTCACCTCAGTGAGCAAGTGGGCGGCGGCCGGGTCCGGCGGGTCGATGGAGACCGGGCGGGCGGCGCTCTGGTCGAGCGTCACCGTCCGGTCCGCCTCCAGCCGCAGGCCGGGACCGACGAGCATGGTCAGACCCTGGTCGCCGAAGGTCTTGCTGTCGACGGTGTAGGTGCCTTTGGGCAGCCGGACGGTGGCGGTGCCGTCGGCCTCCGGCAGCACGGTCACCAGGTTCAGGTCCCGCGTGCCGACGTCGGTGCGCAGGATCGTGGTGAGGCCGTTCGGGTCGGCGCCGCGCAGCGTCAGGTCGTAGCTCTCGACCTCCTTGTCGACGGCGACCGGGGTGCCGGCGACGATCACGCCGTCGGCGGTCGCCTCCAGGTACGCGCCGGTGAGCCCGTCCGGGCTGCCCCCGCGCGTGTCGGCGGTGACCGACACCTCCGCCTGACCACCGGCCGGGACGGTGACGGTCTCCGGGGTGACGGCGAACACCGCCGCGTCGCCGCGCATCGCCAACCGCAGCGTCACCGGGGCGGAGCCGGCGTTGCGGTAGGAGAGCTTCTTCGTGACCGGCTGGTCGTCGCCGTGCGGCCACGCCTGCCGGCCGAAACCCAGCGAGCTGGGCGTGGTGGTCACCGTCTGCGCGATCGCGCGGGCCACGTCGACGCGGCCGGCGCCCTGGGCATAGACGCCGGTGCCCGGCTGCGGGCGGGCGGGGGCCATCAGCGCGGCCTTGAGCTGCTCAGGCGTCCAGTCGGGGTGCTGCCCCGCGGTGATGGCGGCCGCGCCGGCGACGTGCGGGGCGGCCATCGAGGTGCCGGTCATCTCGGTGTACGAGCCCTCGCCGGCGAGGTCCTTGCTCCGCGCCGCCATGATGGCGACACCCGGCGCGGTGATGTCGGGCTTCAGCCCCCCGTCGCTTGCCCGCGGCCCCTGGCTGGAGAAGCGGGCGAGCTGATCGGCGCCGTCCACCGCGCCGACGGCGAGCGCCGCATCAGCGGTGGCCGGGGAGGTGACGGTGCCCTGCCTGCCGTAGTTGCCCGCCGCCACCACGAAGAGCACGCCGTACCGCTCGGTCAGCGTCTGGACGGCCTCCTCCAGCGGGTCGAGGCCGGGCATCTCCGGCCGGCCGATGCTGAGGTTCGCCACCCTGGCGCCCTGCTCGGCGGCCCACTGCATGCCCGCCAGGATCGCCGACTCCTCGCACATGCGGGTCGGGCACACCTTGGCGTCCAGCAGCGTGGCGCCGGGCGCGACGCCGCGGTGGCGCCCGCCGGAGGCCGCGCCGCCGCCGGCGACCGTCGAGGCGACGTGGGTGCCGTGCCCGGTGAGGTCGGCGTCGGTGCCGTCGCCGGTGAAGTTCTTCCTGGCGGTCACCTTTCCGGCCAGGTCGGGGTGGGTGTCGTCGACGCCGCTGTCCAGGACCGCGACCTTCACGCCGGTCCCGGTGAAGCCCTTCTCCCAGGCGGCGGGGGCGCCGATCTGCTTGACGCTCTCGTCCAGGGAGAGGGTGGCCTTGCCGTCCAGCCAGATCCTGGTCGTCTTCGCGGCCAGCGCACCGCGCAAGTCCTTCCAGGAACGGGCGCCCTCGCGCTTGCTCTGCCGTACGGCCATGCCGTTCACGGCAGGCAACTGGCGGGTGACGGTCGCGCCGCGCGGGGCCGTCAGCGAGCGCGCGCCGGAGCCGCCGATGATGAGCGGCAGGTCGGCGCGGCGGTCGTCGTAGCCGTACTCCAGCAGGGTCGAGACGTCGAACAGGCGGGGGTCGAGCCGGCCGCTGCCCAGCGCGGCGAAGGCGTCGGCGGGCACGACCCGGAGCCGGCCGCCGATCTTCTGTGTGCTGAAGGCGACGGAAGAGCGGCCCTCTCCGGGGGTCACCCGGACGCTGTCCCCGGTGACGCGCACGCGGTCGCCGGTGATCAGCGTCACCGTGCGGGGGGAGTCCGCCGCCGCGGGCGCGCCGGATATGGGTGACACGGGTGGCGGGCCCGCGCTCAGGAGGGCTGCGGTCAGCGAGACCGCGGTCAGTTGCATGATCACACCCCTACTTGGCGGAAGAGGCGCGACCACTTCACGGTTTCTTGCCGTGAAGAAGGCGGGGAGGTTTCGCCAAGTAGGGGTGTGAAACCACACAGATGCACAAAGATCGCATGAGTGCGCTACAGGAGGTGAGCGGTCCTCCGCGGGAGGTCGAGGACGCTCACGTGATCGACGAGTCCCTGCGCGCCCCCGGACGCTTCGGGATGCTGTACGACCGCTACGCCACCGAGATCCATCGGTTCGTCGCCGGTCGGCTGGGGACACAGGCGGCCGACGACTTGACGGCGGAGATCTTCCTGGCCGCCTTCCGCGGCCGGGCCGACTTCGACGCCCGCCGCGGCGTCGTGCGTGGCTGGCTGTACGGAATCGCCTCCAACGTCATCGCCCAGCACCGCAAGCGTGAGACCCGCCAGCTGCAGATCATGCGGCGGGCCGCGGCCGACGAGCCAGCCGACACCGGGCACGAGGACCTCGTGACCGGGCGGGTGACGGCCGCGAGCGTCAAGGGGCGGCTCACTGCCGCGCTGGACGCGATGCCGGACGCCGACCGCGACGTGCTGTTGCTGCTCGCGCTGGCGGATCTCAGCTACCAGGAGATCGGCCAGGCCCTCGACATCCCGGCCGGCACTGTCGGCTCCCGGCTCAACCGGATCAGAAGGAAACTACGCGCTGCCCTGGGCGGAGCCAACCCCATGCTTGGAGAAGTCGATGGATGACCTGACCCTGCTCCGCGACCTGTACGACGCGCCGCCGCCCTCGCGCGAGGTGATCTCCGGCGGGGCGGCCAGACTCGCCGCCGCCTACGCCCAGGAGGCCGAGCCGGTGCGCCCGGTGGGCAGGTCCCGTCCGACCCGGCGTTCCGCCCGCGCCCGCGCCTCGCGCTGGGGCGCTCTCGGCGTGGGCCTGCTGGGCGCCGCCGCCGCGATGGCGGTCGTGATCGGCGGCTCGGGCACGCCTGAGCCCAAGCCGGTCCTGTCGGCCTCGCAGATTCTGCTGGCCGCCGCCGACTCGGTCGCCACCATGCCGCAGGACGGGAAGTACTGGGTGCGCAGCGGCGTCAACGGCCGTGAGCAGCGCGACCCGACCGGCGCCTACACCATCCGGTCGGAGCGGTCGATCGAGATCTGGCTGCCACGTGCCGCCGGGCAGAAGACCTGGGTGATCAGGCAGGACCTGGGCGCCAAGCCCGCCACACCGGCGGACGACGCCGCCTGGCGGGCCGCCGGCTCCCCGGCGAGCTGGACGTTCCCCGGCACCACCCCGGCGCTGACGCTGACGACCGGGCCGGGCGAGCGCGACGCCCTCCGCGACACCACTGGCAAGACGCTGACCCTGCTGAACACGCCCATGACGCCGGAGACGCTGAGCCGGCTGCCGACCACCCCCGAAGGGCTGCGCGGCTACCTGGAGAAGGTGGTCACCAAGGCATACGGCGCCGAGCGCGTGGACATGAACGCCCAGCTCTTCGAGACCGGGTCGCGGCTCATCATGAACCTGCCCACCTCCCCGGAGGTGCGCGCCGCCACGTACCGGATGCTCGCCGCGCTGCCCGGCACCACCGCGCAGGGCGCGGCCGCCGACCCGCTCGGCCGCGTCGGCCAGGCGGTCAGCCGGCCGGCTGGTCCGGGCGCGGAGTATCGGCTGGTGGTGGACACCGCCACCGGGCAGCCTCTCGCGCTCGAGTCGTCGATCGGGCAGAACCGTTCGTTCGAGGCGGTCAAGCGGGCCGGCTGGACGGACGAGGAGCCCGACCTGCCCGCCCGCCGCGCCGACATGAACCGCCCGACCCGCTGACACAGCCCGTGGAGCCCGCCCCGGGGGCGGCGGGCTCCACCTCAGGCCGCGTGCCAGACCCGCATGTCAGAGCGCGCGTCGGACTGGCGTGCCACCGGGAGCAGCGCGTGCACCCGGGTGCCACCGCCCGCGCGGGCGGTGACCGCGCCCCGCCCGCCCAGCTCCCGGGCGCACTCCTGCATGGCGGCCGGCCCGACGCCGGCCTACGGCGCCCTTCCGTCGCGGTTCCGCCCCTGGGTCCGGCCACAAGGCTGACCTCGGCTCCCTCCACGTGCTCCGCGACTCCAAGAACCCCGACGGCCCCAAGCTCCTCTTCACTCAGGCCGAATGGGACGCCTTCGTCGGCGGTGTGAAACTCGGCAAGTTCGACGACTGATCTCCGACACACCTCAACCGCTCGCCGCTCCACCGTCCGGCCGGGGAGGTGAGCGATTGCGGTTTCCACGACCGTCGCTCCCGGATACCGGCAGGTCGGCGCCGATGACCGCCGGGTTCCCGGTCAGCGCGAGAGGACGTGTTCCAGGTAGGCGCGGAGGAGCTGCTTGGTCTCGGCGATGTAGCCGGGGGCGCCGTCGGGAGACTCGCGGAAGGCGAGTTTGAGGAGCGCGTCTGCGGCCTCGACCGCGACGAGCAGGGGGCGGTGCAGACCCGCCGTGTCCACCGGGCGGCGGTCCGGGCCGGCCGGGGCGATCCGCCGGGCCAGGTGGTCGGCGAGCGATTCGGCCACCGCCCGGTTCCCGGTGAAGTCGACGACCGCGAAGCCCGGGACGGTGCGTTTCATCTCGACGTACTCGTCCACGATCAGGTCCGCCATGTCCGGCCAGTGCGCCACTCCCGCCAGCCGCCGCTCGATCCGGGCGAGGAAACGCTCCAGGTTGCGCTGGGCCAGGGCGTCGGCCAGACCGCGCTTGTCGCGGAAGAAGCGGTAGATCGAGCCGACCGGCACCTCGGCGCGGGCCGCCACCGCCCGGGTGCTCAGCGCGTCGTAGCCGCCTTCGTCGAGCAGGGCCGCCGCCGCGTCGAGCATCTGGTTCACCCGCTCCACGCTGCGCTGCTGGACCGGACTTCTGCGTACGGAGGATCCCACGGCCCCATCATGCCGCGAAGAGAAGGGTGAGCCCGCCGACGGTGTAGCAGACCATCAGGATCAGCAGCGGGATCTGCCCGGCGACCGCCCTGTCCGGCGGGAAGAGCCGTACGGAGCGGTCGTGGGCCGCGACCACGCCGAGCACGTGGCCGGTCACGATGGCGAGCACCTGGACGGAGGCGATCACGCCGGCGCTCACCGCCTCCTGGTCCACGGTCCGGTCCAGCCCCAGGGAGAGGATGACCGCCTGCTGGCCCTCGATGACGAGGAGCGAGAAGTAGTGGGCGATCAGGTAACCGACCGCGACGGGGATCAGCGAGTGGGCGAACCGCGGGGCCATGCCGTGACCACGGCTGATCGCTCCGGCGGCGGCGGTGCAGGCCAGGTAGAGGACCGCCACGAGGCCGATCGCGGCCAGCAGGCCGAGGGTGCCGACGGCGGTACGGCCCAGCGGCCCGGTCTGCAGGGTCTCCACCCACCACGGGGAGGTGGAGAACCCGTCGTATCCGGTCGTGCCGAGCAGCACGCACACGACGGCGACCAGCCCCGGGGCCGGGGGGAGGGCGTCGAGTCCGTCGAAGGGGTTGCGCAGCACGAGCCTGCCGTCGTCTCTGCGACCCAGCGGGGACAGGCGGCCGATCAGGGTGGAGTAGACCTCGAAGGCGTCGGCCCGGTCGAACCACCGCGTCCCGTACCGGAAGGCACCGGCCAGCTGTGCGGCGCCGTACAGGATGAAGAAGGCCAGCAGCGTGGTCGTCGAGGCGGGGGCCGGTGAGGCCAGTTCCATCCAGGCGAAGGCCGCCAGGCCGAGCGCGGCCGGCCGGTAGCCGAACGGGGCCGGCCCCTTGTCCCGGCCGCCGAGCAGCAGGTGGATGGTACGCAGGGGGTTGACGAGCCGCCAGACCGGGCCGATCAGCAGCGACGCCGGGACCAGGCCCACCCAGAGGACCACGTAGACCAGGTGGGCCGCCGGGTTCCGATCCGGGTCGTCGGGCCCGAGGAGCATCCACGCCCCGGTGAAGGCGGCCCCGGCCAGCCCGAGGGCCCGCAGGGCCCACCGGATCCGCGTGCCCTCGGGAAGCTTCACCGGCCGCCCCGCCGCACCGCCCCGGAACCGCGAGTCCGCCCAGAGCAGGGCCAGTCCCAGGAACGACGCGAACAGCGCCGCGAACGCCCCGGCGAAGGCGTAGAACAGCGGGATCGGCAGGTCGTGCCGGCTGCCCAGTCCGTGGGCGAGCAGGCCGGTCACATCCTGGGAACCGGCCACGCCGTTCGAAGGACCGGTCACGCCGGACAGCGGGCCGGTCATGCCGTCCAGGGGGCCGGCCACGCCGTGCAGGAGGCCGGTCATGCCGTGCAGGAGGCCGGCCATGCCGTGCAGGGGATCGGTCACCGGACGGCGAGCTGGGTCAGGACGAGCCCGGAGTCGTGGGTCTCGACCTCGAACAGCCCGGTGCGGTCGGCGAGGACGTCGACGGTGACGGGCCGGCCGGGTTCCAGCCGGCCGGTGAGGTCGAAGCCGTGGACGTGGAGCTCGTCGGCGACGTCGGAGGTGACGACCAGGCGGACCACCTGGCCCCTGGCGACCTCGACGCGCCCGGGAGGCGGGACCACCTTCCGGCCGGTGATCGCGATCTCGACCGTCGGCCCCTTGGGGGCGCCGTAGCTGTCGTAGGCGGGGGGTGCGGTGGCCACGCTGTGGTCGGTGCCGGGGTCGTGGTGGCCGGTGGAGACGTTGCAGGCGGCCAGCAGCAGGCAGGAGCCCGCGACGCCCAGCGCCCGCCGTCCCATCCGAAACCGCGTTCGCCGTGTTTCGGGGGCCGTCTCCACGGCCCCCGGGAACCACGACCGTCTCACGCGGGCACCTCCTCGACGCGCGCGGCGGCGGCCGTACGGCGGGGCTTCGGGGCGAGCAGGACGATCGCCCAGAGGGTCCAGACGCCGGCGAGCAGGCCCCGGATCCAGCCGGGACCGAGCGGCAGCAGCGGGATCATCATGACCGCCTTGTCGAACGCGTCGGCCAGGGCGAGGGCGCCGAGCACGACCGTGAAC
>NZ_NGFP01000011.1 GCF_002149035.1 Streptosporangium minutum | reverse complement strand
GCCCGGAGGCGGAGCCTGCGGATAGCCCTGCGGCGGGCCCTGGGGAGGGTAGCCCTGCGGCGGGCCCTGGGGAGGGTAGCCCTGCGGCGGCGCCTGGGGAGGCGCGGGAGCCCAGGCGGGCGGCGGCTGGCCAGGGTACGGGTTTCCCTGAGGTGGAGGCGGAGGTGGGAGAGGAGGGTACTGCCCGTTGCCTGTCACGCTGTCTCCCCGTTAACCCGAGCGTCCGATATGGCAGGAAAGCCCGGACCTTTGCCGAATTTGGGGCGTAAGCATACTGATTTCTCACCCGTCACGGATGTCGCTGCGTTCGATTACATTCCGAAATCATCCGAGGTGATCTCCGCGATGTGCAGGACCGATCCCAGCCCGGTGATTTAGCTTCAAAGCCATGAATCTGCAGCAGCTCCGCTATGTGGTCGCGACAGCGGAGCACCGCACCATGACCGATGCGGCCAGGTCGCTGTACATCGCACAACCTGCGCTTTCCCGTGCGATCAGAGACCTCGAACGAGAGCTGGGGATGACGTTGTTCGCCCGTTCCGGGCGGGGCGTGGTCGTCACGGCGCAGGGGCGCCGGGTGGTCAAGCTCGCCAAGGAGGCGCTCGACGCGGTCCGCGAGATCGAGGCACTGTCCGGCCACGGCCATTCCGAGGCGGAACTGCGTATCGCCTCCACCCCCAGCCTTGAGCCGGGGCTGGCCGGACGCCTCCTTCCCGCCTACAGCGCCGAGCACCCCGGAGTGCGCGTGCACATCGTCCGCTGTGACGGACGGGACGGCGTGGTGAACGCCATCAGGGACCAGCGGGCCGATCTCGGCCTGACGGACCTGCCCGTCCCCGCCGACCTGGTCAGCCACCCGCTGGAGCGTCAGGAGATCGTGCTGATCTCCCCGCCCGGCGTGGATCTGCCCAACCCGGTGCCGATGAGCAGGCTCAACGGCATGCGGCTGGTCCTGCCGATCCCCGGCAGCGCCCGGCGCAGGGAGTTCGACGCCCTGTTCGCCAAGTACGGCGTCACCCCGGTGCCGACCGTGCAGCTGGACGAGCGCGGCAACTGGCTGAACACGGTCCGCTCGGGCGCGGCCTCCCTGCTCTGGTACCGGGGGATGGCCGAGCAGGCCACCCGGGCCGGGCTGGTGGTCCGCCCCCTCGATCCCTCGGTCCGCCGGGTGATCGCCATTGTCCACGCGCGACGGCGGCTGCCCGCCATCGCCCAGGAGTTCCTGTCGGTGGCCGAAGGTGGGTCGGCCGCCTAGGGAGACCCAGCGTCTGTTCTTCCCGAAACCCCCAGAGGCGGCGCAGGTGGGAGCGCCTGCCTCTCCGACACCGGGCGGTAGGCTCGGTCTCGATGACTATCTTGCGCCTGCGTGGCCGTGAGTTCCGGCCCGGCGAGTTCGCGATCATGGCGGTGGTCAACCGTACCCCGGACTCCTTCTTCGACAGGGGGAGGACGTACGGCTTCGCGGCGGCTCTGGAGGCGGTGGACGCCGCCGTCGACGGCGGCGCGGACATCGTGGACATCGGCGGCGTCAAGGCGGGCCCCGGAGACGAGGTGGACCCCGCCGAGGAGATCCGCCGGGTGGCCGACCTGGTCGCGGCGGTCCGGGAGCGCCATCCCCAACTGATCATCAGCGTCGACACCTGGCGTGCCGAGGTCGGCGAGGTCGTCGCCGAGGCGGGCGCCGACCTGCTCAACGACACCTGGGGCGGGGTCGACCCCGCTCTGGCGGAGGTCGCCGCCAAGCACGGCATCGGGCTGGTCTGCGCGCACGCCGGCCGCGTCGTCCCCCGCACCCGCCCGCACCGCATCGCCTACGACGACGTGGTCGCCGACGTCGTCGCCTACACCGCCGACCTGGCCGAGCGGGCGGTCGCCGCCGGGGTCCGCAGGGAGTCGATCCTGATCGACCCGGCGCACGACTTCGGCAAGAACACCTGGCACTCCCTGGAGGTCAGCCGCCGCCTGCACGAGATGGTGGCCACCGGCTGGCCGGTGCTCGTCGCCGTCTCCAACAAGGACTTCGTCGGCGAGACCCTCGGCGGCCTCCCGGTCGACGAGCGCCACGCGGGCACCATGGCGACCCTGGCGGTCTCCGCCTGGCAGGGCGCCCGGGTCTTCCGGGTCCACGACGCGGCCTCCGCCCGCACTGCGCTGGCCGTCATCGCCGAGCTGCGCCGATAGTCCCGCCGCGCGCGGTCACGGTCAGGCGTAGATGACCGACAGGAACCGGATCAGGACCGCCTCGCGCCGGTCGGCCGGCAGCGCGTCCAGGACCGCGTTCACCACGGCCATCTCCGGCTGCCCCGAGCCGCCGAGGTCCACCCCGACGGCCGCGGCGAGCTCGCCGAAGGCGGCGTCGTCCAGGGCGTCCAGGTCCAGGCCCGCGACGAGGTCCACCAGCCCCTCGGGCAGCGCCGCCGGACCACGCTCCCGCGCCGCCTCGGCGGACTCCGCGATCACCTCCAGCATCGCCTCCACACCCCGGAGGGTCACCCCGGTCACGGTGATGTGGATGTTGGCCGGGATCCCCGCGTAGGAGAGCTGCGGCTGCAGGAACCAGCCGCGCTTCCTGGCCTCGTCGGACAGCACGAACACGTCCACCTCGTCCGAGCCGAAGGCGACCAGGGCCGACTCCGGGTCGCCGAGCACCCTCAGGCCCGGGATCCCGGCGATGCCCTCGCGGAGCCGCCGGGCCGCCGCGAGGGTGGCGCGGCCGAGTTCGAGGTAGCCGTCCCGGCCGAGGGCCTGGAAGGTGGCCCAGGCGCCGCCCAGCGGACCGGCGGACTTCGAGCTCTGCACGGTGGCGTTGATGACCGTGTAGCCGGGCCACGACGCCGACGCGAAGTAGGCCTTGCGCCGCAGCGCCGGATCGGCGAACAGCACCACCGAGGCGCCCTTGGGGGAGTAGCCGAACTTGTGCAGGTCGCAGGAGAGCGAGGTGACGCCCGGCACCGACAGGTCGAACGGCGGGACCCGCGCCCCGGCCTCGCGCAGCCACGGCAGCAGCCATCCGCCCACGCAGGCGTCCACGTGGCACAGCACGCCGCGCGCGGAGGCGGCCTCGGCGATCTCGGCGACCGGGTCCACCACGCCCTGCGGGTAGGACGGGGCCGAGGCGACCACCAGCACCGTGTCCTCGGTGATCGCCTCCTCGACGGCCGCGACGGAGGCCCGGAACGTCACCGGGTCGACCGGTACGGCGTCCACCGCCACCCCCAGGTAGTGCGCGGCCTTGTGGAAGGCCGGGTGCGCGGTGACCGGGACGGCCATCCGGGGACGGCCCCCGACCGGCCGCGCGTCCCGTGCCGCCTTCACGGCCAGCATGATCGACTCGGTGCCGCCGCTGGTGAAGATGCCGGATCCGCCGCCCAGCAGCTCGGCGACCGCGCCGACGACCTGCCTCTCCATCTCCACCACGCTGGGGAAGGCGGTCGGGTCGAGGGTGTTGACCTCCAGCATCTCGAAGTAGGCGCGGGCCGCGGCCTCGTGCACCTCCGGCCGCCCGGTGTCGTAGACGTACGCGGTCACCTTGCCGCCGCGCACCGGCAGGTCGTCCTGCTTGAGCCGGGAGATCTCGGCGAGCAGTTCCTCGATGTCCCGGCCCTTCTCAGGCAGGCTCATGAATCTCCTTGGGGGATACGGCCCGTGCGAGCCGGTGGTAGGCGATGACGAGAGGGAGGCTGATCAGCATGAGCGCCGCGGGGAGGGCGGTGAAGCCGAGCAGCAGGCCGGTCAGGGCCGAGCCGGGCTGTACGGCGGGGGCGTCGAACGGCCCGGAGGCGAACGCGCTCGCGGCCAGCACCAGGGCGAACAGTCCCGGGCCGACCGCCATGCCCGCCGTCTCCCCGGCGGTCCACAGGCCGGTGAAGGCGCCTGACTGGGCGTGCCCGGTGCGGGCGGCGTCGGCGTGCACGGTCTCCGGGAGCAGCGACAGCGGCAGCAGTTGCAGAGCGGCGTAGCAGACGCCGATCAGGCCGGTGAGCAGGAGCGTGCCCGCGACACCGGCCGAGTCGATCACCGGGATGAGCGCGAGCGCCGCCGCCGCGAACCCCGCCACGGCCACGAGGTAGCAGGGCACCATGCCGAACCGGCGCGCCGCCCGCGTCCACAGCGGCACGGCGAGCGCGCTCGGCCCCACCATGCACACGAACATGAGCGAGGTCAGCCCGTAGTCGCCCAGCCGGTAGACCGCCACGTACGGCGCGCCCGCCAGCATCACCGCGACCCCCAGGGACTGGGTGACGAACGCCGCCAGCAGGGCGAAGAACGGCCGGTTGCCCCGGGCGGTGCGGAACGCGGCCACCAGCCCGAGCTGCCGGGGACCCGGGTGGGAGGCGACCCAGCGGGTGGACAGGGTGGCGGCCAGCAGAGCCGCGGCCATCACCGCGCCGACCGCCACGCCCATCACGGCGTATCCGGCCCGGCCGCCGCCGCCCAGGCCCACGATCTCCGGAGCCAGCCCTCCGGCGACCAGGATGCCCAGGGTCAGGCAGATGATCCGCCAGGACATGATCCGGGTGCGCTCCGCCGTGCCGTCGGCCATCTCGGCGGGCAGCGCCACGTAGGGCACCTGGAAGCAGGCGAAGGCCGACGCGGCGAGCAGGAACGCGCCCCCCGCCCAGACCACGCCGGGTATCGGGCCCGGCACGGCGAACATGGCCGCGAAGGCCACCGGCAGGGCGAGCGAGCCGAGCGACAGCAGCCGGGTGCGGCGGCCGGTCCGCACGGCCTCGCGGTCGCTGGCCGCGCCGACGACCGGGTTGAACAGGACGTCCCAGGCCTTGGGGGCGACCAGCACGGCCCCCGCCACGGCCGCGGAGACCCCCAGGACGTCGGTCAGGTAGAACAGCAGGAGCAGGCCGGGGACAGCGGAGAAGATCCCGGTGCCGACCGAGCCCAGGGCGTAGCCGAGCAGTCGCCCGCGGGTGAGCGGGGGTGCGGCCGTCAGGTGCCGCGAGGGGGAGTGTTCCAAGGTCAAGGAGAGGCTCCGGGGAAGGTGACGGTGCGGTGGATCGTCCGGTGGAGGTGGGCGCGGAACCTGCGCAGGACCTCCGGGTCGTCCATGTACCGGCGGTTGCCGTGCTCGTCGAGCACCCCGCTCTGGGAGAAGCCGTTCACGCACCAGAGCGTCGACCACAGGAGGTACTCCATGTCGACGCCGGGGTCGATGTACCCGCTGGCCATCGCGGGGGCGAGCGCGGATTTGACGAGTTCGCGTATCGGCTGGCTGTAGCGTCGCTCCAGCTCGGTGACGTCGCTGGCGTCGGAGAGCCACCGGTGCATCCACAGGGCCGGGACCTCGGGGTGGGTCACGCACAGGTCGAGGTACTGGTCGATGATCCGGCGCACCAGGGCGGCGGCCTGTTCGGGGCTCGTCACGGGAGCGCCCTCGGTCGCCTTCCGCAGGGAGGCCAGCTCCATCTCGTGCACCCAGTCCATGACCGCGAGATACAGCTCGCGCTTGCTGCCGGTCTGCTGGGTGATCGTGGCGACGTCCAGTCCTGCGGCCTCGGCGATCTGACTGATGGAGGTCGCGTCATAGCCCAAGGCAGCGAACAATCGGGTCGCGACCCGCAGGATCAGCTCCCGCTGGCCGCCATCAGCGAAAGTCATGAAAACGACGTTAGATGCGAAAACACGCCCCGGCCAATCACTGGTTGGACAAGCCTCCGTCAAGATAGCGGAAGCCGTACGGGCCCGTGTTCCGGGGGTCTCGGTGCCGGACCACGTCCACGGGGCGGGCCCCCGGCGTCAGGTCGCGCCTCCGGGGAGGTCCCCGGGCAGGGCGAGCACGCAGTGCACCATCTCGTGCAGGTAGGCGCGGAAGCGCCGCAGGGTCTCCGGGTCCTCGGGACCCACACGATTGCCCTCGTCGTCGAGCACCCCGCCGCGGGAGAAGGCGTGGGTGCACCAGATCACCGACCAGATCACGTACTTCATGTCGGGAGAGCCGCGGGTCAGCGGGGCGATGGCCTCGGTGACGTACTGGACCAGCGGCTGGACGTACTGGCGGTCCAGCTCGGTGACGTCGCTGGCGTCGAACAGCCAGCGGTGCATCCAGAGCGCGGGGAACTCGGAGTTCTGGGCGCAGAAGTCGATGTAGTCGTCGATGAGGTGGTGCACGGCGGCCGAGGTCTCCCCGGGCGCGGCGGCGGCGATCTCCCCGACCGATCTCTCCAGGCCGGCCAGCTCGGCGTGGTGGGCGCGTTCCATGACCGCGAGATACAGCTCGCGCTTGCCGCCGGCCTGCCGGGTGAGCGTGGCGACGTCCAGCCCGGCGGCCTCGGCGATCTGGCTGACGGAGGTCGCGTCATAGCCCAGGGCGGCGAACAGCCGGGTCGCGACCCGCAGGATCAGCTCCCGCTGCCCGCTGTCAGCGGAAGTCATGAAAACGACGCTAGATCCGGAAACGAGGCTGGGCCAATCACCGGACGGGCAAACCTCGGTCAAGATAGCGGAAGTCGCACGACGGCCCGCAGGCCGGGGCGGGCGTCCTCCAGATGGACCGCGCCGCCGTGGGCGTGGACGGTCTCGCGGACGATGGCCAGGCCCAGCCCCGCCCCGCCCTCGTCGCGGCTGCGCGCGCTGTCCAGCCGGGTGAACCGGTCGAAGACCCGCTCCCGGTCGGGCTCGGGGATGCCGGGGCCGTCGTCGGTGACGGTGAGCACCGCGTCGGCGCCCTCGGCGCGGAGCTCCACCGCCACCGGGGCGTCGGTGTGCCGCAGCGCGTTGTCCACCAGGTTGACCAGGACCCGCCCCAGGTCCAGCGCGGCCCCGGCCACCACGATCGCCCCCTCACCGATCTTCACGGTGACGGCCTCGCCGTACCGCTCGACGGTCTGGGGGACGAGCTGGTCCAGCTCCACCGGCTCCCTGCGGGACGGCGCGCCGCCGCGCTCGTCCAGGCGGGCCAGCGCGAGCAGGTCCTCGGCCAGCCGGGCCAGGCGCATGGTGTCCTCCAGCACGCCCTCGGCCGTCTCCTGCCAGTCCTGCCCGTGCGGATGGCCGAGGGCCACCTCGAGCTGGAGCCGGATGCTGGCCAGCGGGCTGCGCAGTTCGTGCGCCGCGTCGGAGACCAGGGCCCGCTGCCGGGTGTCGGCCTTCTCCAGCCGGGCGAGCATGTCGTTGAGCGTGACGGCCAGGCTGTGCACCTCGTCACGTGCCTCGGGCACCGGCAGGCGCCGGGAGCGGGCGGTGTCGGTGATCTCCTCCGCCCCCCGGCGCAGCGCGGCGATGGGCCGCAGGGTCCTGCCGATGATCACCCAGCTCGCCCCGCCGAGCAGCACCAGCAGCAGCGGGGTGCCGACGACCAGGACGTGCCCGGCCGTGGTGATGCTGGTCTGCACCTCGCTGAAGGGACGGGCGGCGATCACCGTCAGGCCCCGGTCGGCGCTGAGCACCCGCACGCGCAACACGTGCGGGATCCCGTACGGCCCGCCGTCCAGGAACCGCGCCTGCCCCTCCCCGATCGCCGCCGCCCGTTCCCCGGCGTTCAGCAGCGGGACCAGCCGGTCGGTCCCGGTGGTGGCATGGGTGATCCGTCCGGCGGCGTCGACGACCTGCAGGAGGGTGCCGTCCGGCGAGGTCATCCCGTCCGGCAGCCGCTCGGCGTCGGCCAGCGAGACCGTGTCGCGGGCCCGCTGGTAGATGGAGTCGTCGATGGTGGCGAGCAGCGACCTGCCGAGCACGCTGATCATCACGTAGGCCGAGACCACCAGCGCCGCTCCGAGCGCGACCGAGGCCACCGCGGTCAGCCGGAAGCGCAGGCTTTTACGCCGCCACCAGCCGACCGTGCGCCGTCCCCGGCGGACGCGCTCGCGGGGACGCGGATCAGCCGCCATCGCCGGCCAGCCGGTACCCGGCCCCCCGCACCGTCTGCAGGGCGGTCCTGGAGAACGGCACGTCGATCTTGCGGCGCAGGTAGCCGACGTAGACCTCGACCACGTTGGGGTCGGTGTCGAAGGTGTCCCAGACGTGCTCCAGGATCTCCGTCTTGGAGACCACCTCGTCGTGGCGGCGCATCAGATACTCCAGGAGCGCGAACTCCCTGGGGGTCAGCTCCACCGGCGTCTCGCCCCGGGAGACCCGCCGGCGCGCGGGGTCCAGCGACAGGTCCCCGGCCCGCAGCACGGACGGGCGCCGGTTGGCGCCGCGCCGCAGCAGCGCCCTCAGCCTGGCCACCAGCACGACGTAGGAGAACGGCTTGGCCAGGTAGTCGTCGGCGCCCAGATCGAGCCCGTCGGCCATGTCGTACTCGCCGTCCTTGGCCGACAGCATCAGGATCGGCACCCAGTTCTCCTCGGCCCGCAATCGCTTGCAGACGTTGTAGCCGGAGAGCCTGGGCAGCATGATGTCCAGCACGACCACGTCGTAGTCGCCCTGCCTGGCCAGGTGCAGACCGTCCTCGCCGTCGTGCGCGAGATCGACCGCGAACCCCTCGGCCTGCAGCCCGCGCTGGAGCGCCGCGGCCATCCGCCGCTCGTCCTCCACGACGAGAACCCGCATCCTCCACCCCCTCCGGTGTCCGCCCCATCTTCGGCCAGCCCGCCTGAGAGGCGGCTGAGAACCCTGTGAGCCCTCTCAGTCTGTCTCAGCTCCGGCACAGGAGCGGTCACGCAAGCTGCAGATGTCAGGGATTGACGGCATACCGTGAAGGAGTGACATGTCAGAGCAGACGAGACGGGGCCGCGCGGTGAGGTGGGGAGTGCCGATCGCCACGGTCGCGCTGGTCGCCGGGGCCATCGGCGCGGGTCCGGTGATCGCGGCGGTCCAGGGGGATCCGGTGCTGCCCGAGCGCACCGCCGCGCAGTTGCTGGCCGACGCCGTCCGGGCCACCGAGTCCGGCGTGAAGCCCATGTCGGGCACCGTGATGCAGACCGCCTCCCTCGGCCTGCCGGGGCTGCCGGAGGTGGCGGGGATGGGCGGTACGTCGCCCGCGGCCCTGCTGGCGGGCTCGCACGAGCTCAAGGTCTGGTACGGCGGCGAGGACCGGTTCCGCTTCGCCCTCCCCGGGCGGATGAGCGAGACCGACCTGATCGTCAACGGCGACCAGGCCTGGCTGTGGGAGAGCGAGACCAACAAGGCCACCCGGATCAAGGGCGCCGGCCAGGCGGGGCAGGACCATGACAGGGCCATGCCCATGGCCACCACCCCGCAGCAGGTCGCCGACGAGGCGCTGAAGCGGGCCGACGCCGGCACCGCGGTCAGCGTGAGCAACACCGAGAAGGTCGCCGGCAGGCCGGCCTACCAGCTCGTCCTGACGCCCAGGGACGGTTCCTCCCTGGTCAAGGAGGTCAAGCTGGCGCTCGACGGGGAGACCTTCGTCCCGCTGCGGGTCCAGGTCTACGCCAAGAGCGCGGCCGAACCGGCCTTCGAGATCGGCTTCACCTCGGTGACGTTCACCCCGCCCGCTCCGGACAACTTCACCTTCACCCCGCCCGCGGGCGCGAAGGTGGAGGAGAAGACGCTCGCCGACCTGGGGAGCCGCCCGGAGGGCGGGCAGGAGCGGGCCGAGGCGTTGAAGGGCGGGCTCACGACCGTGGGCGAGGGCTGGACCACGGTCGCGGTGCTCCCGTTCTCCACGCAGGATCTCAAGGGTCCGGCTCAGCGGCAGGGCGACCGGCCCGGCGGGCAGGACGCGGCCGTGGTCACCGACGCCCTGCTGAAGTCGGCCAGGCAGGTCAGCGGGGCGTGGGGCAGCGGCAAGGTCATCCAGACCAAGCTGGTCTCCGCGCTGCTGACCGACGACGGCCGCCTGCTGGTCGGCGCGGTCACCCCCGAGAAGCTGACCGAGGCGGCCGGGCGGAGATGAGCGGGACGCCGAGACCGACGGGGGAGCGGTGCTGACCGTCCGGGAGCGGACGCCGTCCGCCACGCTCCCCGCCGAAGACTGCTCGATCGTCACACGCGGGCTGACCAAGCGCTTCCGGAGCGGCCAGGTCGCCGTGGACGCCCTCGACCTGGCCGTGCCCAGGGGGTCGGTCTTCGGCTTCCTCGGCCCGAACGGCTCGGGGAAGACCACGACCATCCGCATGCTGCTCGGCCTGGTCGCGCCGACCGGGGGCGCCTGGGAGCTGCTCGGCACGCCGATGCCGGGCGGGACGGCCGCCGTGCTGTCCCGCGTGGGGGCGCTGGTCGAGGGGCCGGCGTTCTACCCCTACCTGTCGGGTGAGGCGAACCTGCGCCGCTACGACGCCGCCGACCCGGCGGCCGACCCGCGCACGGCCTCGGCCAGGATCGGGCTCGCCCTGGACAGGGTCGGGCTGGCCGCCGCGGCCCGCAAACGCTACCGGGCCTACTCGCTGGGCATGCGCCAGCGGCTGGCGATCGCCGCGGCGCTGCTCGGGCCGAGGGAACTGCTGATCCTCGACGAGCCGACCAACGGCCTCGACCCGCAGGGCACCCGCGAGGTGCGGGGGCTGATCAAGGAGATCGCCGCCGGGGGGACGACCGTGTTCGTCTCCTCCCACCTGCTGGCCGAGGTGGAGCAGATGTGCTCCCACATCGCCGTCATGCGGACCGGGCGCCTGGTCGCCCAGGGGCCCATCGCCGGGCTCCGGGCGGGGGAGGCGGTGAGGATCCGGGTGGAGACACCGGATCTCGCCGAGGCGGCGGCCGTACTGGCCGCCTCCGGGCTGGCACAGGTCCGCACCGGCGACGGCGAGGTCAGCGCGGAGCTGGGCGCCGACGCTCCGGAGCGGATCTGCGCGGCGCTGGTGGCCGGCGGCGTCGCCGTGCGCGGTCTGGCCGTGCAGCGGCCGAGCCTTGAGGACGTGTTCGTGGGCCTGACCGGAGAGGGTTTCGATGTCAACGGTTAGCGGGCAGGAGACCGTGTCCATCGGGACGGGCGCCGCGCCGCTCCCCCGGGCGCGGGCGGTGGGAGCCCTCCGGGCGTGGCTGCGGCTGCTCGGCTCGGAGGTGGGGCTGACCCTCCGGCGGCCGAGGAACATCGCCATGCTGGCCGTGCTCGCCCTGGTCCCGGTGCTGATCGGCGTCGCGCTGCGGACGTTCGGCGGGCCGGACGAGACCGACGGGGGACCCTCGGTCTTCGGGCAGGTCACCGGCAACGGGCTGTTCCTCACCTTCGCCGCGCTCTCGATCCTGGTGCAGCTGCTGCTGCCGGTCGCGGTCGCGGTGGTCGCCGGAGACTCGGTCGCCGGGGAGGCGGGCCTCGGCACGCTGCGCTACCTGCTGGCCGCCCCGGCCGGCCGGACCCGGCTGCTGGGCGTCAAGTACGCCAACGCCGTCGTCTTCTGCCTGGCGGCCGTCGCCGCGGTCGCGCTGTCGTCGCTGCTGGCCGGGGTGCTGCTGTTCCCGGCCGGCCCGATCACGCTGCTGTCCGGGGGGACGATCCCGCTGCTCGACGGCGTGCTCAGGATCGGCGTCGTCGTGCTGTACGTCACGGCGGGCATGGCCGCCCTGGCCGCCGTGGCGCTGGCGTTCTCGACGATGACCGAGGCGGCCGTCGGCGCCATCGCCTCGACGGTGGGGCTCGTCGTCGTCGTCCAGGTGCTCGGCGTCATCCCGCAGCTCTCCGTGTTCCAGCCCTACCTGCTGACGCACTGGTGGAACGGATTCGACGGGGTGCTGCGCGATCCGATGGCCACCGGCGAGATGGGCCAGGGCCTGCTGGTCTTCGCCGCCTACATCGCGGTCTTCGGCTCGATCGCCTGGGCCCGCTTCACCGGCAAGGACATCACCTGCTGACCCCCGGCCGGCGGGCCGTGCCCGGGCCCGCCGGCCGGGATCGCCCCCCGGACGGGGACGTCTCCGCTCTCTGCGTATTTGTACGTGGTCGGGCGCGCCCGGACGTGTGATCGTCCATGGACCGGCCGTGCGGGTTCCGCACCGCCGTACACAGGCGATGGACACCCGAGGGCGGGAGCGTCGATGGACGAGGCGCGCGAGCGGGTCCCGCTCGGCAACCGGCGGCTCTTCGGCACCGGGGATCTCGACGAGGCCCGCGAGCTGGTGGCGCGCGTGTTCTGCCCGCACCGGCTGGAGCTGACCGGTGAGGTGTCGCGGCTGGCCGCGCGGTTCAACTCCGCCCAGCTCGGCGGCGTGCGGATGAACTACCTGGACTACGGGACGGACGTCCGCATCGAACCGGGGGAGCTGGAGTCCTTCTTCCTGGTGCAGATCCCGCTGGCCGGCCGGAGCCTGATCCGGTGCGGCGGGCAGGAGATCGTCTCGACGCCCCGGCTGGCCTCCCTGCCCTCGCCGTCGGAGTACCTCGACATGCGCTGGGAGGCGGGCTGCCCCCAGCTGATCGTCAAGTTCGACCGGACGGCCGTCGAGGGCGCGCTGGAACAGATGCTCGGTGAGCGGCTCGACCGGCCGATCGTCTTCGACCTGGGCCTGGACATGACCGCAGGCTGGGCGCGGGCCTGGCGGGCGATGGCCGACCTGATCATCGGGGAGGCCGAGCACGGCGACGGGCTCGCCGTGCAGCCGCTGGCGATCGCCCATCTCGAGAACGCGATGCTCACCTCCCTGCTCACCATGCAGCCGTCCAACTACCGGGCGCGGCTGAACGCCCCCCGTCCTCCCGCCGTGCCCAAGGTGGTGCGCCGGGCGATGGAGTTCATCGACGGCCACGCCCACCAGCCGCTGACGACCGACGACGTGGCGCGCGCGGTGGCGGTCAGCGGACGCTCCCTCCAGGAGGGTTTCCGCCGCCATCTCGGCCTGACCCCGATGACCTATCTCAGGGACGTGCGCCTGGGCCGGGTCCACGAGGAGCTGGTGACCGGCGACCCGGCCCGGTGCACCGTGACCGGGGTGGCCGCGCGGTGGGGCTTCCTGCACCAGGGGCGGTTCGCCGCGGCCTACCGCGCGCGGTACGGGCAGGCGCCCTCGCACACGCTGCGCGGACGCTGACGGCCCGCGGCGGGTCTCCGAACTCCGCGCCAGGCGGACGGAGTCCGCGCTGAGCGGATAGCCCGTACGGCACCGCCCGCCGTACCTTTTCATCAGGCGCCGCGGCCGGCCACCTCCCTCACCGGGAGCCTCTCGGACCCTCTTCAGATCTTCGGAAAGGACATGTCGCCATGCGTAGAATCCTCGTCGTCGGAGCCGGTCAGGCGGGCCTCCACCTCGCCGCCGGCCTGCTGCGGAACGGTTACGACGTCACCGTGGTCTCCAACCGCACCCCGGATGACATCCGCGACGGCCACGTCATGTCGGGCCAGGTCATATTCGGCACGGGCCTCGGCCATGAGCGCGACCTCGGCCTGGACCTGTGGGCGGACGACTGCCCCCCGATCGACGGGATCCAGTTCACCGTCCCCGGCCCCGACGGCGGCAGGGCGATCGACTGGGCGGCCCGGCTCGACACGCCCGCCCGCTCGGTCGACCAGCGGCTGAAGATGCCCGCCTGGATGGCCGAGGTGGAACGCCTCGGCGGGAAGATCGTCATCCACGACGCGACGGTGGACGACCTGGAGACCTACGCCGCCGGGTACGACCTCGTCCTGGTCGCCGCGGGCAAGGGGCGGATCGCCTCGCTGTTCGAGCGGGACGCCTCGCGCTCGCCCTACGACGCCCCGCAGCGGGCCCTGGCCGTCACCTATGTCACCGGCCTCACACCGCGACCCGAGCACTCCGCGGTGTGCTTCAACCTGATCCCCGGGGTCGGGGAGTACTTCGTCTTCCCCGCGCTGACCGCGACCGGCCCCTGCGAGATCATGGTGTTCGAGGGCGTTCCCGGCGGGCCGATGGACTGCTGGGCGGACGTGCGCACCCCCGCCGAGCATCTGGCCAGGAGCCGGTGGGTCCTGGAGACCTTCCTGCCGTGGGAGGCCGACCGCTGCGGCGGCGTCGAGCTCACCGACGAGCGCGGCGTCCTGTCCGGCCGCTTCGCTCCGACCGTCCGCAGGCCCGTGGCGACGCTCCCCTCCGGCGCCGCGGTCCTCGGCGTCGCCGACGTCGTCGTGCTCAACGACCCGATCACCGGGCAGGGCGCCAACAACGCCGCCAAGTGCGCCGCCTCCTACCTCTCCAGCATCCTGGAGCGCGGCGAGCGGCCGTTCGACAGGGCCTGGATGGAGGGGGCCTTCGAGCGCCACTGGGAGGACGCCCGGCACACCACCGCCTGGACGAACGCGCTCCTGGCGCCCCCGCCCCCGCACGTGCTGGAGATCCTGGGCGCGGCCGGCCGGCTGCCCGAGGTGGCCTCCCGCTTCGTCAACGGCTTCGACGACCCGTCGGACTACGCCGGCTGGTTCATGGACCCCGCCGGGGCGGGCGAGTACCTGGCGCGGATCGGCGCCTCCGAGGGGATGTCATGAGATCGCTGCGCGACGCGTTCGGTCAGTTCGCGACCGGGGTGGCCGTGGTCACCACCGCCACCCCGGAAGGCGACCGGGCCGGAGTCACCGTCAACTCCTTCACCTCGGTCTCGCTCGACCCGCCCCTGGTCCTGTGGTGCCTGTCCAGGAACGCCCCCAGCGCGCCGCTCTTCCTGCGGGCCGGGCGGTTCGCGGTCAACGTCCTGGCCGCGGGGCAGGGCCACCTCTCACAGCGGTTCGCCAGGCCGCTGCCGGACAAGTTCGCCGGGGTGGAGACCCGTCCCGGCCCCGGCGGGCCGCCGCTCCTCGCCGGGGCCCTGGCCCACTTCGCCTGCCGTACGCTGACCACCCACGACGGAGGCGACCACGTCATCTTCGTCGGCGAGGTCGGATACTTCCAGCGCTCGGAGGGTGAGCCGCTGGTCTTCCACGCGGGCGGTTACGGCGAGTTCGCCGGGGCGGGCCGGGCGGCGGACCGGGCCGGAGTCCGGCCCGTCCTGGCCCGTCCGGCGTAGACCCGCCCGTCCGGCGTAGACCCGCTCACCCGGCGTGGATCCGGCCGGGCGGTGAGATCCACTCGCCCGGTGTCGATCTGCTCGCCCGGCGTAGGCCCGCTCGCCCCGCCTAGGTCCGTTCACGGGCGTGGATCCGGCCGGGGGCGGCGTCAGATCGCGACGGCCTTCAGGCAGGCGTCCAGCCGCTCCCGGGCCTCCACGTCGTCGATCGCCGCCAGCACGGCCCCGTAGTCCTCGGCCGCCTCGGCGTAGCGCGCCGCCTCCTGGTAGACCACGGCCCGGTTGAACCGGATCGCGGGCGTGCCGGCCAGTTCGACCGCCCGGTCCAGGTCTCCGGCGGCGCCGGCCAGGTCGCCGGCCTCGAAGGCCAGCTCACCCCGGGCGGCCCACGCCTCAGCCAGGGTGTCGTCCCGCCGGAGCGCCGCCGACAGGGCTTCGCGGGCGGCGTCGGCGTCGCCCCGCTCGGCGAGCAGCTTCCCCTTCAGGCAGAGCAGGTGGGCGTTGTCCGGGGCGAGGGCGAGCCCGGCGGTCGTGACACGCCAGGCGGCCTCGGCGTCGTCCAGCTCGTGCAGCAGCCCGGCCAGGTTCACGTGGGCGTCCACATGGCCGGGATCCAGCTCGATGGTGTAGGCGAAGTCGGCCACCGCCCCCGGCACGTCGCCGAGTTCGAGCCGGGCGTCGGCGAGGTTGTAGTAGGCCTCGGGGAACGGCGGGGACAGCCGCAGAGCGCGTTCGTAGGCGGCGACGGCCTCCTCGTTACGGCCCAGGCGGCGCAGGATGTTGCCGATGTTGAAGTGGTGCTCGGGGAACTCCGGGTCGAGCTCGACGACCATGGCGTAGTCGGCCAGCGCCTCCTCCAGACGGCCCGTCATGCCGAACACCTGGGCGCGGTTGTAGCGCAGCACGGCGCGGTGCAGGGCGTGCTCGTCCGCTTCGAGCTCCCGGTCCAGCCGGGCCATCCCGTCCTCCAGCAGCCGCAGGGCCACGTCGGAGCTCTTCTGCCGCACCTCGACCAGGGCCAGCCCGTTGTTGGCGAAGACCGAGTGGAAGGCGCGCTCCTTCCGGTCGCCCAGCAGCGACGCGATCGCGACGGACAGGTTCATCCAGGACCTGGCCTGCTGGTAGTCCCGGCGCTCCTCGGGGTAGTGGCGGGCGTAGAGCATCGCGGTGCCGTAGGCGAGGTCCATGTGCACGACCGGGTCCTGGGTCACCCCGCGGGCCTCGTCGTAGATCGCGTTCGCCTCGTCGGCGCGGCCGAGCGAGGCCATGCAGGTGCTGGTGGAGTTGGTGAAGTACCACCAGAGCTCCTCCTGCGCGGTCCGGTCCACGATCGCGCGGGCGCGCAGGCCCAGCTCGACGGCCGCCTGGTAGAGACCGATGTCCTTGCAGTGCTGGAGCGCCTTCCGGATGGCGTCCAGCCCCGCCCCGCGAGGGTCGCTGCCGTGCTCGGCGTGGTAGGGGACGGCGCCGAGCAGCAGGGAGAACTCTCCCCGGCCGGCCAGCAGCGCCGCGCGCTCGTCGTGCAGGCGGGCGCGCTCCTCTCGCGGGAGCCGTTCGTAGGCGGCGAGGAGGTCCGGGTCGTCACCGGTGCCGTCGCCGGCCACGTAGTCCCACGCCTCCCCGACCGCGGAGGCGGGGGAGGCGGGGCAGTCGACGGGCTCGGCGCAGGCCGCCAGGACGCTCGCCAGCGAGACGGCGATCTCGCCCGGCGGGTCGGCGACCGGGTCGGGGCCGGTGCCGACCACGACGGTCAGCTGCCCCAGGTCGCTGCGGCGCAGCAGCACCGCGGCGAACTCCTGGTCGGTCGGGTCGGCCTCGTGGATGTTCTCCAGGACCAGGGTGCGCGGCCCGCCGCCGGTCGCGGCGAGATAGTCGCGCAGGAACTCGGCCAGGCCGTTGGAGACGTTCAGGGTGTGCAGCCGGGAGTAGAAACGCGTGCGCTCCTTCTCGCCGACGCTCCACTCCAGGGTCGACCAGGCCGAGGGCACGACGCCGGCGAGCTCCGGCGTGCTGGTCAGCAGCTCGATGTTGTGGGCGGGACCCAGCTCGGGACGGAGTGCCAGGGCCTCCGCGGCGATCGACCGGATCAGCGTGCCGGCGGCGGTGTAGGGGCCCCGCAGCCGCCGGTGCGCGTCGATCACCGCCAGCGTCGGCGGCAGGTCGAGCCCGTCCCTGGAGCGGTCGCGGTCGCGGCGCCGGGCGCCTCTGAGCCAGTAGTGGTTGCCCATGTGATGAGTCCCTTCAGGCGATGACGTGGGCGAGCCGCCGCTGCGCGCGCCGCTGCCGGCGGTCACGGATCATCAGCCAGGCGATGATCACGAACTGCAGGACGACCAGGCCGGAGAAGACTGCCGAGTCCAGCAGCTCCTCCCAGCCGACCTCGCCGCCGCCGGTGAACCGCCCGAGCACCCCCACGAGCATCCGGTAGCCGATCGGGACGGCCGCCAGGGCGAAGGAGCCGATGCTCACCGCGTAGCCGACGACGATCAGCCAGGAGTACCAGCGCGCCGTACGCCGGTCGGTCTCGTGCCAGCCCGACTCGTCGACCAGGTGCCCGGTACGGCCCAGCAGCCGGTTGACCCGGTTGCGCAGGTACTGCTTGGCGGTGTCGTGCAGGTCGACGCAGCCGAGGGCGGTGGATATGAGCACGTACAGGTCGGTGCGGAGATAGAAGGAGAACTGCCAGACCACCCGGATCAGCACCGCGAACGCGATCGCCAGGCAGACCTTCCCCCCGAGGGAGAAGGCGCCCGAGGGCTCCCGGGTGAGGTCGGCGACGAGGGTGAGCACGGCCATGACGAGCACGTCGGCCAGCATCCCGGCGAGGATCGGCAGGTATCTCCTGCGGCGCGGCACGGCGACCAGGCCGGGCAGCGACGTCTCCAGCACGATGAAGTAGAGCCTGCGGCCGATCGTCAGGGTGGAGCGCAGCCCCAGGCGCCGTCCGGCCAGGGCGTGGAAGGCCTCGTGCAGCAGGAGCTGGGGGATGGCGAAGACGAACAGCGCGGCCTGGACGACGGTGTAGTAGTCGGTGAAGAAGACGTGGTTGTAGGTCGGCGCCAGGTCGGGCCGCCGGACCATGGCGACCAGGGCCCACGCGGTGAGCGCGGCGTAGGCGATCCAGGCCGGGGGCGAGAAGAGCGCCGCGCCCAGCCGTTGCCAGCGCACCGGGGCCGGGGCCGGCTCCGCCGCCGTCTCCGCCGTGTCCGCCGGCCTGACGAACTCCAGCTCTCCGAGGGCCGCGATCACGTCGTCCATGTCGACGCCCTCGCCGTACTCGTCCAGGTACCAGGCGGCCGTGTCGCGCGGGGTGGCGCCCGCCTCCAGCCTGCGAACGATCTCGGCGCCGTCGGCGGGGAAGATGCCGTAGGAGTCGATGTCCGGCCTGCCGACCGTCACCTCCTCGCCGTCGGCGAGGTAGACGAGCTGGTGCAGCGGGAGCGGTCGGTCGGGGTCGTAGCCGGCACTCGCGGTCACCACGGGGCCTTTCCGTGCATGAGGGCGGAAGGAGTCGTGCGGGTGCCGGCAGGCACCCGCACGGGGGTCCCGCCTAGTTGGGCACCTTGTAGATCGAGCACGCCGCGGCGGTCAGGCGGATCGGGCCGACCTTACGGATCTTGATTTTCTTCATCTGTGCACCCCCTCCCTGCGTCGAAGGTTCCGCATCACCATGACCGGTGGTGCTGGAGCGCCGCCGACGCCGTACTGGACGGGAGATCCCCTGCGGAGGTGGGGGAATACAGCGGGGTGCCAGTGCGGCTCCAGTGGCCGCACTTTGACAGGTCAGCCCCTCGCACATGACTAGGTCAAATCGTATGATTCTCTGGTTTGCGCCATCCGCTGCGGGTCTGACCTGGATGGGAATATGACGGACATACGGTTCCGCCTGCTTGGTCCACTCCGGATGTGGAGGGGAGAGACCGAAGTCAAGATCGGTTCGGACAAGCAACGGGCCGTGCTGGCCCTGCTCCTGCTCCGGGCCGGATCGCCGGTCAGACGTCAGGAGATCATCGACACGCTCTGGGGCGACGACACCCCCGAGTCGGTGGTCAACCTGGTACAGACCTACGTGGGGAGGCTGCGGCGCCAGATCGATCCGGGCAAGGGCGCCTATTCGGCCTCGACCTGGCTGGCGGGGATGGGCGCCGCCTACGTGGTCCGGCTCGACCGGTGCGACGTGGACCTGGTCCGCTTCCGCGCGGGGGTGGCGGGGGCCCGCTCGGCCGCGTCCCCCGAGGAGTCCCTGGCACTGCTGCTCTCCGCGCTGCGGATGTGGAACGGGCCATGTCTGGCCGACCTCGACCACGTGCTGCGCGGCCACCCCTGGGTCCGCGCCATCGAGCACGAGCGGATCGACACGCTGCTGGAGGCCGCCAAGACCGCGCAGCGGCTCGGCCGGTCGGCCGACGTCATCCCGCAACTGCGCGCGGTCGCCGCCGCCGAGCCGCTGAACGAGGCCGTGCACACCTCGCTCGTGCTCGCCCTGGCCGCGTCCGGGATGCAGGCCGAGGCGCTGGCCGAGTACGGGCTCATCCGCCTCAGGCTGGCCGAGGAGCTGGGCGTCGACCCCGGATCCCAGCTCCGCGACGCCTACTTCCAGGTGCTGCGCCAGGAGACGCGCTACGAGGGCGTCGCCGCCGCCGCCGAGCCGCCCTGCCCGTCCCTGCTGCCCGCCGACATCGCCGACTTCACCGGCAGGGAGAAGCTGGTCGAGCAGCTGGGCGCTCTCATCGCCGACCGCAGGCCTGGACCGATCCCGGTGTCGACCATCACCGGCAGGGCGGGCGTCGGCAAGACGACGCTGGCCGTGCACCTGGCGCACCGCATGAGCGGCGACTTCCCCGGCGGCCAGCTCTACGCCGACCTCCGGGGCTCCGCCGAGCAGCCGGCCGACCCCTCCCGGGTGCTCACCCGGTTCCTGCGCTCGCTGGGCATCGGCGGCCAGGCGATCCCCGAGGACGCGGACGAGCGCGCCGAGCTGTACCGCACGCAGCTCGCCGGCCGCCGTGTCCTCGTCGTGCTGGACGACGCCGCCGACCAGGCCCAGGTACGGCCGCTGCTGCCCGGCTCGCCCTCCTGCTCCGTCATCGTGACGAGCCGGTCCCGGATGGCCGGCTGGCCCGGTGCGCACGCCGTCGACCTCGACCTGCTGGAACCTCACCACGCCGGCGACCTGCTCGCGGTGATCGTCGGCGCGGAGCGGGTCGCGCCCGAGCCCGAGGCCGCCACCGAGCTCGTCCGGCTCTGCGGCCGGCTGCCGCTGGCCATCCGGGCCGCCGCCACCCGGCTCGCCGCCCGCCCCCACTGGACGCTCGCCAGGATGGCCGGCCGCATGGCCGACGAACGGCATGGCCTCGACGAGCTCTCGGACGTGCGGGCCACCCTCGCGCTCGGCTACCGCAGGCTCGACGAGCCCGCCCAGCGGGCCCTGCGCCTGCTCGGGCTGCTGGACCTTCCGACCTTCGCCCCGTGGCTGGTCGCGGGGGTGCTGGAGGCGTCCACGGAATCGGCCGAGGACCTCATCGACGCGCTCGCCGACGCCTACTTCCTGGACACCGCCGGGGTCGACGCCGTCGGCCAGCCCCGTTACCGCTTCCACGAGCTGGTGCGCCGCTACGCCCGGGAGCTGGCGCTCAGGGAGGAGAGCGAGGCCACCGTCAGGACGGTCGTCATCCGTGCCCTGGCGATCCTGCTCGCGCTGGCCCAGGACGCCGACGGCCGCCTGCCGTACACCGTCCGGGCGCCGCTCTATGGGCGGTCGCCGCGCTGGCCGCCGCCGGCGGCCGTCCGTGAGCCGCTGCTCGCCGACCCGCTGGCCTGGTTCGACAGCGAGCGGCCCTGTCTGGTCGCCGCGGTGCTGCAGGCGGCCGGCCTGGGCCACGACGAGCTGGCCTGGGAGCTGGCCGCCGCCACGCTGAACGCCGCGATCATACGGACGCCGTGGGCCGAGATCGGGGTCACCCACCGTTCGGCGCTCCTGGCCTGCCGCGCCACCGGCAACAGGCGCGGCGAGGCCGTCATGCTGCGCGGCCTGGGCGAGCTGGACCACCACCTGGGGCGGCGGCAGGAGTGCCTGGACGCCCTGAACCACGCGCGCGCCCTCTTCGCCGAGATCCGCGACGCTCCGGGAGAGGCCGACACCGCCGCCCGCCTCGACGCGCTCCGGGAGAGGACGGCGCCGGCGACCTGACCTCACCGCGACGGCCCCGCGGAGTCCTCTCCGCGGGGCCGTCGCCTCTGATCGGGCGCCTCAGGAGACGCGGTTGCCGCGGCGCAGGCCGAGCACGCCGACCACGAGCCCGGCGAGCCCGGCCAGCAGGCCGGCGCCGCCCAGCAGGCGGGCGGTGCCGTCGGAGGAGTCCGCTCCGGAGGCCGCGACCGGGACTACCGTCGGCGCGGCGAGGGTGGCCGCCGCGGCCGACGGGACCGCGGCCGGGGTCGCGGAGGCCGCGCCGTGGCCGTCGCCCCCGGCGGAGGCGGGCGTGAGCTTCAGGACCGGGGCCGGGCGCTCGGGCTCGGAACCGTCGGCCTTGGGCTCGTCGTCCCACTTCACGACCTCGCCGCCGCTGTAGGTCTGGGTCGCGGGGAAGACGAGGTGGTCGGTGTCCTTGGGCAGCGCGCCCATGGACACCTCGAACTCCTGGAACTGGCCGGGCCCGATCTTCCCGCCGGACCAGGTGATCTTCGTGACGGCCTCGGTGATCTCGCCGTACTCGGTGGTTACGGGCTTGGGCAGCTTGCTCTCGGTCACCTTGACCTCCCAGCCCGGCAGCGGCTTGACCGAGACGAACGGCAGCGGGTGGTCGGTGGGGAAGGCGACCTCGACCTTGTTGGTCGAGGCGTCGTCACGCTCGTTCGGGACCCGGAAGGCGACCTTGCTGAAGCCGCCCTGCTCGGCGCTGCCGGGGTTGATGGTCACGTGGGCGAGGGCGGGCAGGGCCAGACCGAGGGTGAGGGCGGTGACGCCGGCGGTCACGGCGACGGCACGGCGGCAGGCAGAGGAAAGGGACACGGGGGTTCTCCACTTCGATGCATGGGCTTCGAGCACGCCGGGGCGCGCGAAGCGGGAAAGGGGGTGGCTTCGAGCACGCCGGGGCGTGCGGAGCGGGAAAGGGGTGGGAGGAGGGTCAGCGGGCGGGAAGTGGAGGACCACGCCTGCTGACGGTGTGACGGAGGACGGCCCGCGCGGGGACGGGCACGACGGCGGGGACGGCCGCGCGCGCGGGAGCGGAGGGAGCCACGGGACAGGGCAGCAGCCGGAGCGCCGCGCCCAGACGCCCTCGCGCCGCGCGGAGCAGCGCCCACAGGGCGCCCTCGCCGCGTGCCAGCCACCAGCCGGTGATCAGCGTGGCGGTGAGGTGTGCGACCAGCATGCCCAGGTCCTCGCCCAGCCCCTGCCCATGGGGGTGTGCGGTCAGCGAGATCCCCGAGGGGTCGCCGTAGGCGAACAGCTCGTGCAGGAAGAGCTGCATGGCCGACAGTCCCACGCTGATCGTGGCGGTAGACCGTTCGCGTCCGGCGAGCAGGACCGCCAGGGCCGTGACCGTCACGGTTCCGGTGGCCATCGCCCACGGCGCGGGTCCCGAGCCGCCCGCGGCCAGATGGCCGAGAGCGGCGAGCGTCACGCAGACGGCCGAGAAGGCGGCCGCCCGCGTGAGGCGTAACGGGAGTCGGGCATGCATGGTGATACATATGCTCTCACGCACCCCGCAACGCCTGCCGTTTAATGGCATTTGTCGCTAGGGTTGCCGCGACCGTGACAAGCGCAACCAGCCGAGGCGGTAGTGATGCGGCACTTCTTCGGGCTGTTCGTGGGGTTGGTCATGACGGCTGCCCTGCTGGTCGGCGGGGGCTGGGCGGTGCAGGAGGCCGGTGCGGACGCCGTCGCGCTCTCCGGCGAGAGCGGTCCGCGGATCTGGATCGTGCTGGGCGTCATGGCCGGGATCGGCCTGCTGTTCGGCCTGGTGGTCGCCGGCCGGATCTCACCGCTGGCGGCCTTCGTCCCGTCGATGGTCCTGCTCTCCTGGAACGTCGTCTACGCCCTCGACGCCAAGCGCGCCGCCGGACTGATCGCCGACGCCGTCTCCCTCCACCCGGCGCTCGCCCCGGCCGGCCGGGGCGCGGCCCCGCTGCTCGCCGGCGGCGTCTACGCCCTCCTCGGCGTGGCGCTCTTCGTCCCCGTCCTCATGCCCTCCCGCTGGTCCGGCCGGGTGCGCGAGGACGACGACGGCTACGAGCACTCCAACGACGAGGGTTATCACTGAGCGGCTCCGCGCGGCCGTCAGGGGCTCACGCTCCCGTCGGTGTAGAGGCGGGCGACCACGTCCTCGATGGAGGTCTCCTCCGGGACCGTGGCGCGCAGGTCGTCCAGGGTGCCGTCGAAGGTCAGGCGGCCGTGGTCGATGAGCATCACGCGGCGGCAGAGCTTCTCGATGTCGCCCAGGTCGTGGGTGGTGAGCAGGACCGTGGTGCCGTGGTCGGCGTTGAGGCGGCGCAGGAACTCGCGCATGGCGGCCTTGCTGACCACGTCGAGGCCGATCGTGGGCTCGTCGAGCACCAGCACGGCGGGGGAGTGCAGGAGGGCGGCGGTGACGTCGCCGCGCATGCGCTGGCCGAGGCTGAGCTGGCGGACCGGGGTGTTCATGAACCCGGCGAGGTCCAGCAGGCCGGTCAGCTCGTCCAGCCTGCGGCGGAAGTCAACTCGATCTACTTTGTAAAGGTGTCGGATCAGCTCGAAACTGTCCTTGAGGGGCAGGTCCCACCAGAGGGTCGTCCGCTGGCCGAAAACCACACCGATCTTCCGGGCGAGAGCCGTACGGCGGCGCGCCGGGTCGAGCCCGGCCACCTGGATGCGGCCCGAGGTGGGCGCGAGGATGCCGGTGAGCATCTTGATGGTGGTGGACTTGCCCGCGCCGTTGGGGCCGAGGTAGCCGACGAACTCCCCGGCCTCGACGGTGAAGGACAGATCCTGTACGGCGTGCACGGTCGTGCGCGTGCGGCGGCGGCCCACGGTGAACGAGCGGCCGACCCGGTCGACTTCGATCATGCGATCAACTCCCCGTTGAACGGTAGCGGCGGATGCCCGCCCGCCAGGCGAACGCGGCGACGGCGGCCAGGATCAGGGCCGCCAGGGGCGCGGCGAAGCGCAGCCCGTACGGCAGGCCGAAGGGGTCCTGCCGGTCCAGCACGAACAGGCCCGGCTGCCAGTTCACGAACGCCAGCGGCACGACGAACGTGACGCCCCGGACGAGCTCGCCGCCGTAGACGCTCAGCGGATACTGGGTGAGCGTGCCGCCGCCGTAGGTGAAGGCGTTGGCCACCTCGGGCGCGTCGGTCAGCAGGAACTGCAGCGCGCCGCCGAGAGCGAAGACGGAGGCGAAGATGACGATCCCGCACACGACCATCACCGGGATCATCCACGCCCTGCTCCAGGGGAGGTCGAGCTGGGACAGGGCGATGCCGAGCACGACCGCGGCCTGGGCCGTCCTGCCGAAGCGGTGCACGCCGAAGCGGTCGACGGCCATCTGGACGAACGCGCTCGCCGGGCGGATCAGCATGGTGTCGAAGGTGCCGGTCCTGATGTGCTGGCTGAGCCGGTCGACGTTGCCGAAGAGCATGTCGCTCAGCGCGAACGACAGGCCCGCGCTGCCGTAGAGGAACATCACCTCGGCCAGGCCGAAGCCGGCCAGCGACCCGGTGTGCTCGAAGATCACCCAGATCGCCAGGACGTCCAGCGCGTTGACGGCGAACGAGCCGATCGCCATCGTGGCGAGCTGTCCCGGATACTGAGCCGAGGCTCTCAGCCATGTCCAGGCCAGCAGCAGGTAGGTCCTGACCATCAGGGGCTCGTCCCCTTCCCGCGTCCCGTGGCGGTCGCGCCGTCACCCACCCTGGATCACGACCCTGTGCCGGGCGGCCCGGGTGACCAGGGCGCCCAGGGCCAGCAGCGCCGCCGCCCAGGCGGCCTGGAATCCCAGCGCCTCCAGGACGTCCCGCTTGCCGAGGTAGACGTCGGCGGGGACCTGGACCATCGCCGACCAGGGCAGCGCGCCGGCCAGGGAGCCGAGCCAGCCGGGGAACAGGTTCAGCGGCAGGACCATGCCGCTGAAGAAGAGCGTCATCAGCAGCGACAGCGACTGGGTGCCCCGGTCGTCGACGACCCAGCAGGCCGACAGGGCCATCAGGTAGCGCCAGGCGAAGCTGACGACCATTCCCAGCGCGCAGCTCGCGGCGAAGAACACCCAGGTCACCGGGGAAACCGGCGTGACGAGGCCGAACAGCGCGGCGCCGACGACCGTCGGCGGCAGGCTGCGCAGCAGGAGCAGGTAGCACGCCCGGCCGAGGTCGTCGGCGAGGCTCCACATCTGCAGCGACGCCGGCCGGACGAGGTCGACGGCGATGTCTCCGGTACGGACCCGTCCGGAGAGCTCCAGCCCGCCGCCGAAGAGCTGCATGGGGCCGATGAAGGCCTGGCTGAGGAAGCAGAAGGTGACGGCGTCGGCGATGTCGTACCCGGCGAGCCCGGGGCGGGCCTCCCAGAGGGCGATGAGGACGTAGGCGCGGAGGATCCCGAAGACGGTGTTGGTGAAGGCTCCGGCGAGGGCGGCGGCGCGGTAGGCGGAATGGCGGCGGAAGCCGTATCCGGCGATGCGCACATAGAGCAGGAAGGCGGCCTCCTCAAGGACGTCAGGGCAACCCTCCTATCCTGCTCGACCCTCCCGGCGGCGGCAACGGAATTTCCGGCGGCCGGACGGCGGCCGGTCGGAGGCCCGGATGGCGAGTGGACGGGGAATCTCCTTGTCCTGTGGTCCTTCCCGGCCGGTGGGTGCGTGAGGTGGCCGGCGCCTCGGACGCGGGCGGTGCGATGGGTCCTCGGGGCGGCAGCGTATGTCGCATCACGCCAGGACGGCCGGACGGCCGCTTCCGAGGCCCGCGCTTCTCTGCGATCCCGTCAGGTCTCCGTGGAGATCCCCCCAACCTCCGTAGCGGTCACCCCACCCCTGGCTGTGGTCCTGTCTTCTGTGACGGTCGCGCCATTCGTCATGAAGGTCGTCCAACCCTCTGCGGCGCTCCCGCTGGCTTCTGTGGCATCTGACGCCCTTCCAGGATCTGCAGCAGATGAGAGGGCCCTTGCGCTGGCAGGGCCTGAGGCTGAGGATGTCGCGCTGAGGAGAGGCGGCGGCCACCGCCTTGGCGGGGCCCGGGATCGTCGACGCCGCCGAGATCCCCGGCGGCCAGAGAGCGACCGCGGCGAGGATCGCCGCGCCGAGCGCCGCCGGCCGTCTGGAGTTCATGGATGTCTCCTCCCGGTGGGGCTCATGGCCCTTGTTCTGGAGCCGCGCGAAGCACGGACCAGCCAAATCTCCATTTTTCCGACATTTCGCCTATATATTCATAATTCCCCTAGAGGAATTGGTCTGCTCCGGTGGCTCCGGGGCTCCCGGAGGGATCTCGCCCTGCCCGGCTCGATCCGCCGGCCGTAAGCGACGGTCTCTGTCCGGGTGGTCACCCGGCCTTCCCGCCGGGCAGGCGGCGTTTTCGAGCCGTCGGCTGCCTTATGCGCGGAGTGGAGTACGGTGGACAGACCTGTCGTCAAGGAGCGTGTCGCCGGGTGTGCAAGGCCTGTTCGTCACGATAGGGTCACCGTCGGAGTAGAAGGATGTTCTGCGGGAATCCTCCTTACCGGAGGTCCGCATGCACGATGAGATCGACGTGGACGTTTGCCCCGGCTACCCCGTGAGCTGGCAGGCCGCAGCCCTCAACACGGTGATGCGCGGCACCCTCAAACCGATCTCCGGCCTGCTGCTCAGAGCCGACATCGGCGTCGTCGCGGCCTCCCGCATCGTCGCGCTGGCGGACAGGGTGCCGCTCCCCGTCCCCGCCCACGTGAGCATCGTGAAGGAACCGCTCGGGACGTGTTCCGGCGAGTGGGTCCGCGCCGGGCAGGGGCTCGACGAGGGCAGGGCCGTGCTGTACTTCCACGGCGGCGGCTACTTCCTCTGCTCCCCGGCGACGCACCGGCCGATCACCTGGCGTCTGTCGGCCGCCGCCGGGTGCCCGGTGCTGGCCGTCGACTACCGCCAGGGGCCGGCGCACACGCTGGCCGAGTCCCTGGAGGACGCGGCAGCGGCCTACGCGTGCCTGCTGGAGCGCGGCTACGATCCGGCCGGCATCCTGTTCGCCGGTGACTCCGCGGGCGGCCACCTCACCCTGGCCACGCTGCTGGCGCTGCGTGACAGGGGCCTGCCGCTGCCCTCGGCGGCGGTGTGCCTGTCGCCGTGGACCGACCTCACCGACGCGCCCCGCCGGGTCAACCGCCTGCTCGACCCGATGATCCCGGCGGGCCGGGTCGGCTGGCTCGCCCGCCGCTGGACCGCCCGCCTCGACCCTCGCGACCCCCTGGTCTCCCCGGTCTTCGGCGACTACACCGGCCTGCCGCCGTTGATGATCGTCACCGGCTCCACCGAGGTCCTCCGCGACGAGGGGCGCCGCGTCGCCGAGCGGGCCCGCGCCGGCGGGGTGCCGGTGACCTACGAGGAGTGGCGCCGCATGCCCCACGTCTTCGCCATCCTCGCCGACCTCGTCCCCGAGGCCCGCCAGGTCTTCCGGCACATCGCCCGCTTCCTCGCGGCCGTCCGGGATCTCCCGGCACGGGACCTCCCCGACCTTGGCCCCGGCCCCGACCTCTCCGACCCCGAACTCCCCGGCCTCAGCCCTGACCCCTGCCTCGGCCCCGACCTCCCCGACCTTGGCCCCGGCCTCGGCCCCGGGCTCTCCGACCCCGARCTCCCCGGCTCCGCCGCGGCCTGAGGGGCGATCTGCTCCCCGGTCACGCCGTCACATCCGGTACCGGCAGGCATCCCGGACATCACCGGTGACTTACCCCGAGGGATCATTCGCCTTACCTGTTCATATCCCTTATGACAGGTCGGCGGCGAAGGCCTCCCTCATCCCGCCACAGTGTGCTTGCCGGAGTGCGTACACGAGAGGCTCAACCAGGATGGCGCGTGGCGGAACTGGCTCCTTGAACGGCATGCCGCCCGGGGTGCGGCCGCTGACGGTCGGGGACCCGGTCATCATCGGCCGGTATCTCCTGCTCGGCCGTCTCGGCGTCGGCGGCATGGGCGTGGTCTACCTGGCCGAGCATCCGCAGGGCGGGGTGGTGGCGCTCAAGACGCCACATCCGGTGCATCTCAACGATCCCACGCTCCGCGCCCGTTTCGCGGAGGAAGTGGAATTCTCCCGGCGGGTGGTGCCTTTCTGCACCGCCGCCGTGGTCGAGGACGGCACCGACCGGGACCGGCCCTACCTGGTCTCCGAATACATCCCCGGGCCGGCGCTGTCCCAGGTGGTGTCCGAACACGGCCCGCTCACCCCGGACCTCGCCTACGGTGTCGCCCTCGGGGTGGCCGCCGCGCTGGTGGCGGTGCACGAGGTGGGGCTGGTCCACCGCGATCTCAAGCCCGGCAACGTGCTGCTGTCGCGCACCGGTCCCCGGGTGATCGACTTCGGCATCGCCAGGGACGTCGACGCCCTGGCCGCGCACACGCAGGCCGGGCAGGTCATGGGCAGCCCCGGCTGGGTCGCCCCCGAGCGCCTCACCGGCGGCCCGGCGCTGCCGGCCTCGGACGTCTTCGCCTGGGGCTGCCTGATCGCCTATGCGGCCACCGGCCACCACCCCTTCGGGGCCGGCGAGCCCGACGCGCTGGCCCGGCGCATCATGGTCGAGCAGCCGCGCGTCGCCTCGGTGCCCGCGCTGCTCCGCCCGGCCGTCGAGGCCTGTCTGGCCAAGGAGCCCGCCCGCCGGCCCCGGGCCGCCGACCTGCTCGGCGCGCTGCTCGCGGCGGGTGGCGTCGGAGCCCCGGGGGACCTTCGCGTGGCGGTCGCCGAGGTGCTGGCGGAGATCTGGACGCCGGTGCCCCACCCGTCCGAGACCGGCCCCGTACGGCCCGCCTCCGCGCGGCCGTGGGAGGGGTCCGAGGTCCCGGCCAGGACCTCCCGCAGGGCGGCGCCGCGCAGGGCCGCGCACCTGTCGCAGGCGAGTTTCGCGGCGCTGGCCACGCTCTCCATGGCGGCCGTCACGGTGGTCGCCGCCGGGAGCGGCGGAGCCGGAGCCGGCGACGGCGCGGGCGTCCCCGACCTGGCGCCGATGGTGATCCCCGTTCAGGAGAGCACCATGGGCTCCATCTCCCGGGGCACCCGGCCGCCCGGCGGCAGGCGGCAGCCCGCGCGGGTGACGACGCCCTCCACGGTCCTGGTCACCACGACCCACACCGTCTCGGCGCCTCCCGTGAGCGACGGCCGCGAGGAGCCCCGGCCCGGCCGGTCACAGGATGACGGCGGCCCCTCCGGCGGGGGCGGGTCGCAGACCTGCGCGGACGTGACGGCCAAGGCCAGGGGCAGGGGCCAGGGCCAGGGCAACAAGGATCGGGACTGTCCGGCGACGCCGGGCGTCAGCCCCAAGCCCTCCTTCACCCAGATCCCGCAGACCGGTGACGGGGAGAGCCCGGGGCCCTCGCCGACCCCGTCCGTCACGGTGACGGTGCCCTCGCCGCCGCCCAGCATGAGCCCCTCGGTCCAGATCGGCGGCTGAGACGGCCCCCGATCCCGCCGAGGGCGGCCGTCGCCCGGACGGGCCAGGGGGGCAGCGGCGCATCGGTTAAGGTAATCGGCGCGTATCGAGTCATAGGGGGAGACCAGTGGACCAGTCCGTGCCCGGTGTGGTCGAGCTGAGCGGTGTCGGCGTGCGGGCGGTCGGCCGGACCCTGCTGGCCGGCATCGACTGGCGGGTGGAGTACGGCCAGCACTGGGTGGTGCTCGGGCCCAACGGGGCGGGTAAGACCACGCTGCTGTCGCTGGCCGCCGCCGTGCGGCATCCCACCGAGGGCACCGCCACGGTGCTCGGCCAGCGGCTGGGCCGGGTCGACCTGAGGGAGCTCCGCCGTCACATCGGCCTGGTGGCGGCCAGTCAGCGGCTCGTCGACGAGGACCTGCTGGAGGAGGAGGGCGCCACCGCGCACACCGTCGTGCTGACCGGTCACACCGGGACCAGCGCCCCCCTGTGGGACCGGTACGGCCCCGCCCAGCACGAGCGGGCTCACAGCCTGCTGTCGGACATGGGCTGCAAGGACCTCGCCGACCGGCTCTTCCGCGTCTGCTCGCAGGGCGAGCGGGCCCGGGTCCGGGTGGCCAGGGCGCTGATGGCCGACCCGGTGGTGCTGCTGCTGGACGAGCCGTTCGCCGGTCTCGACCTGCCCGCCCGCGAGGATCTGATCACCGCCGTGGAGGACCTCGCCGCGACCCGCCCGGCGCTGACCACGGTCACCGTCACCCATCACCTGGAGGAGGTCCCGGCCACCACGACCCACGCCCTGCTGATGCGTGACACCCGCATCCACGCGGCCGGTCCGGTGGCGGAGATCCTGACCGGCGAGAACCTGTCGGAGTGCTTCGGCCGTCCGCTGCGGATCGACAACCTCGACGGGCGCTGGTACGCCCGCGCCGTACGCCGCTGAGCCGTACGGCGTCAGCGGAAGCCGTACGCCGTTAAAAGCAGGTGAGTACGGGGTGATCTTCCCGATATCGTGACCTCCATGGCGACCAAGTTGAACCAGATCCTCGCCGTGGAGAAGGGCGTCAAGTCCGACACCCAGCGCAAGGTGACCGACGCGTATCACACGATCCAGAAGAACGCTCTGCTGTCGGGCATCTCCCGGACCTATCAGCCGGTCGACGACGAGGGCGAGCACCTGCCGGCCGAGTCGACGCGCGTGCAGGTCCAGGCGGAGGATCTGCTCAAGCAGCTCGGCACCGCGCTCACCAGGCTGTTCGACGTGACCGCCACCAAGGACTGGGCGAACTGCGTCGCGCGGGCCGACGTCATGGTGGACGGCACCACCTTGCTGGAGAACGTGCCGGTCACCTACCTGCTCTTCCTGGAGAAGCAGCTCGTCGATCTGCACACCTTCGTCTCCAAGCTGCCCGTGCTCGACGCGGCGGAGACGTGGACGCTGGACCAGTCGACCGACTGCTGGCGGACCGAGCCGGTCAAGACGACCCGGACCAAGAAGGTGCCCCGCAACCACGTCAAGGCCGAGGCGACCGACAAGCACCCGGCCCAGGTCGAGGTCTACCACGAGGACATCGTGGTCGGCTTCTGGACCAAGGTCGCCTTCTCCGGCGCCGTCCCGCGCAAGCGGATCAACGAGCTCCTGGAGCGGGTCACCAAGCTGCAGGACGCCGTGAAGTTCGCCCGCGAGGAGGCCAACGGCACCGAGGTCGCCGACCGGCGCATCGGTGACAGGATATTCGGCTACCTCCTGGGGTAGCCTCTCAAGACTCCCCGTGGGAGCGCGGGGACGCGCGAAAGCGCGGAAGCTGAAACTGAAATGTCAGCCTGACACGCGGTCCAAGTGAGGGTTCGATTCCCTCTCCCGGCACTCTCCGCGCCGGGATAGCCCAACTGGCAGAGGCAGCCGCTCAAGCTCAGACTCTCGCTCCAGGTTCAGCATTCGCCGCCGAGCGTCAGATCGACCGAGGGCGGGCAGTGATCGTCGGGTGCGGGTTCGAGTCCCGCTGGGCGCTCCACATGCGTTCGTAGCTTAATGGCAGAGCACGACATCGTCAGAGATGACCGGCCCTCTTAAACGCGCTGACGCCGCGACATGGCGGCACCCAAGGCCCCCGGGGAATGGACAACCTCCCCGGGGGCCGTCGCCTGTCCCGGCCCGCCTCCGCCCCGCTCCGGTTCCGGTGCGGCGTCCTGCTTCCGTACGGCGGCGCGCGGCGTCGACGCTCGGGGGAGGAGGAGCGGTCAGTCCTTCTTGCGCTGCCGGATGAGGCCCAGGAACCCCGGGCTCGGCTTGAACTTGGCCGTCCAGGTCTCGGCGATCTCCAGGGGATCGCCGGTCTGCGGATTGCGTCCGGTCCGCGCCGGCTTGTGCACGATCTCGAAGGACCCGAAGCCGGGGATCGCGACCTTGTCCTCGGCCGCCACGGCCGTCTGGATGGTCCCCAGGATCGCCTCCAGGGCGGCGGCGGTCTGCCGCCGGCTGAGCCCCGCCTCAGCCGCGGCCTTCTCGATCAGCTCGCGCTTGTTCATGGCCATAGTTAACGCCATCGGGGCCGGATCCATCGAGCCCCGTCCTCCTCCCGCGGTCCTCCGCACCGGAGGGCGGCCGGGATCTGGGGGTGATCGCGCCCCGAGAGGGCCCTGCGGCCTGCGGCGGTCCGGCGGTGAGGAGTGCCCGCCGCCCCGGCGAGGCGGCGGGCATTTCGCAGTTCAGCGGTCGGACTGGGCGGCCAGCCGTTCCGCCTCCTCGTACAGGGCCTCAACGAGGAGGAACTCCAGTCGGAGGTCTTCGTCAACGAGGCCGTCCAGAACTCCCATACGGGCCTCCCTGTCTAGACCGACGTCTCAGGAGTCCCAGAAGTTCACGCCGATACCGAATCGGACTCGGTTGTGATCGATACTTGATCGTCCGGAGGACGGACCCTAGGTCTCGACGAGCTCGGCCAGGTTCACGAGCCGGCCGACCTCCCGCACGTCCATGCAGTAGGCGAGCACCATCCGCTGTCCACCGATCCGCTGGGTCACACGCAGGCATGGGAGATCGTTGAGCATGATCGCCTCGACTTCGATGCCGTCCGGTCCTCGCCAGATACCCATGAGGACGAGGCTACGAAGAGTCAGGTAAGGCCGGGGTAACCGTCTGGGCATATCGTGATGGTCTGTACCGGACGCGCTACTTTTCCCACAGTTAGGCGATGATTAGCCGAGTTGCTGTGGGTAACAGAACGTCATAATCCGAGTAATCGAGGAGAAGTCAACATGGCTCTGCCTAAGCTAACCCCCGAACAGCGTCAGGCCGCCCTTGCCAAGGCCGCTGAGACCCGCACGGCCCGTGCCAAGCTTCTGGCCGAGGTCAAAGCCGGTTCTGTGAGCCTTGAGCAGCTGCTGGGCCGCGACGACGACATCGCCAAGCGCATCAAGGTGTCGCAGGCGCTGCGCGCGCTGCCCGGCATCGGCAATGTGAAGGCCGCCCAGCTCATGGCGGAGGCCGACGTGGACGAGGCCCGTCGTCTCGGTGGGCTCGGCGCCCAGCAGCGCCGCAAGCTGATCGAGGCCGTCGCCGGCTGATCCGCCGGTACGGCGGGGCCCGGCCACGCAGCGGGCCGTACCGCTTGAACCGCTCCGGGGTCGGGTGACCGTCCGGGAGCGGGCGGCGGCTTCAGGGCCGGGCGCCCGGCAGTGAGAGGCCCCGCCGGACGGACTCGGGGGATATCCGTACGGCGGGGCCTCGTTCTACGACCTGGTCACCGAGCTCGCCCGGGAAGGAGTCCCATGCCCTGGAAACGTCCGGGCGGGCTCGGGGTCCGGAGGGTCAGTGAGCCTTCTCGAACTGCTCCTCCTCCGTGGAGCCCCGCAGGGCCGTGGTGGAGGATTCCGGCGCGATGGCCGTGCTGACCAGGTCGAAGTATCCGGTGCCGACCTCGCGCTGGTGGCGGGTGGCGGTGTAGCCGCGCGACTCGGCGGCGAACTCGGCCTCCTGGAGCTCGACGTAGGCGGTCATGCCCTCCTCGGCGTAGCCCTGGGCCAGGTTGAACATCGAGTAGTTGAGCGAGTGGAAGCCCGCCAGCGTGATGAACTGGAACTTGTAGCCCATGTGGCCGAGCTCGCGCTGGAACTTGGCGATGGTCGCGTCGTCCAGGTGCTTCTTCCAGTTGAACGAGGGCGAGCAGTTGTAGGCCAGCATCTGGTCGGGGTAGCGGGCCTTGACGGCCTCGGCGAACTCGCGGGCCACGTCCAGGTCCGGCAGGGAGGTCTCCATCCAGAGCAGGTCGGAGTGGGGCGCGTAGGCCAGACCCCGGGCGATGCAGGAGTCGACGCCGTTGCGGACGCGGTAGAAGCCCTCGGCGGTGCGCTCGCCGGTGGTGAAAGCCTGGTCGCGGGGGTCGACGTCGGTGGTCAGAAGCGTCGCGGCCTGGGCGTCGGTCCGCGCGATGATCAGAGACGGGACACCGAGGACGTCGGCCGCGAGGCGGGCCGCGTTGAGCGTCTTGACGTGCTGGCCGGTCGGGATCAGGACCTTGCCGCCCAGGTGGCCGCACTTCTTCTCGGAGGCGAGCTGGTCCTCCCAGTGCACGCCCGCCGCACCTGCGGCGATCATGCCCTTCATCAGCTCGAAGGCGTTGAGCACGCCGCCGAAGCCCGCCTCGGCGTCGGCCACGATCGGGGCCAGCCAGTGCGGCGCGTCCTCGTTCCCCTCCGACCAGGTGATCTGGTCGGCGCGGAGCAGCGCGTTGTTGATGCGGCGCACGACGGCCGGGACCGAGTTCGCCGGGTAGAGGCTCTGGTCCGGGTAGGTCTGCGCGCCGAGGTTGGCGTCGGCGGCGACCTGCCAGCCGGACAGGTAGATCGCCTTCAGGCCCGCCTTCACCTGCTGCACGGCCTGGTTGCCGGTCAGCGCGCCGAGCGCGTGCACGTAGTCCTCGGTGGTGAGCAGCTCCCACAGCCGTTCGGCGCCGAGCCGGGCGAGGGTGTGCTCCTCCTGGACGGACCCCCGGAGCCGGACCACGTCCTCGGCCGTGTAGGTCCGCTCGGTGCCCTTCCAGCGGGGGTTGGTCTCCCAGTCGCGCCGCAGCTCGTCTGCGGCTCCCTTGAGGCGATCGTTCATTTTTTCACTCCTTGTCGTCCCCTGGGTGCCTTGCTCTGAGTGTGTGCTCGGGCGAAACGGGCAAACAAGGCCGATCTTGGTGAAAAAACTTCTGTTTTTCTCGTAAAGCGAAGAATTATCGGTATTCAGCAGAGAAGAATTTAAGAGTTTGCGCTATGGACTAGACCAATCCCGCGATGTGGATCACCAGGTCCGGGGGAGCGTTGAAATAACTACGGAAATTTCGTTTAACATCGTGCTATGGCATCGTTGGTCGGTGAAGAACCGCTGTCCTTGACGCAGGAGCTCGATCTCATCGCGTTCGGCCAGCGCCTGAGACACCTGCGCAAACAGCGCGGTCTCACCCTCTCCGACCTGGGCGAACGCGTCAGCCGCGCGCCGAGCCAGCTCTCCCTGCTGGAGAACGGCAAGCGCGAGCCGAAGCTGTCCCTGCTGAAGTCCCTCGCCACCGCGCTCAACGTGCCGGTCGAGGAGCTGCTCCGCCGCCAGGCGCCCAGCAGGCGGGCACAACTGGAGATGGCCCTGGAGGAGGCGCAGCGCGACCCGCTGTACGCCGGACTCGGCCTGGCCAGGCTGAAGGTCTCCGCGCGCGTCCCCAACGACGTGCTCGAACACATCCTCGGCCTGTACGGCGAGCTGCGTTCACGCCAGGCCAAGGGCACCGCCACCCCGGAGGAGGCGCGGGTGGCCAACGCCGAGCTCCGCCGGATGCAGCGCGAGCGGGGCAACTACTTCGAGGAGATCGAGAAGGCCGCGGCCGAGGCGCTCTCCGCGGTCGGCTACCGCACCGGCGCGCTGTCGCAGAGCACCGTCCAGGCCCTGGTCACCCACTTCGGCTACACCGTGCGGACCGTCCAGGACCTGCCGCGCACGGTCCGCTCCATCACCGACCTGCGCAACCGGCGCATCTACGTCAAGCACGAGCAGCTCGGCATGCACACCCCGCGCACGATCCTGCTGCAGACCCTCGGACACCTCGCCCTCGGCCACCACAAGCCCCGCGACTTCGCCGACTTCCTCCGCCAGCGGACCGAGGCCAACTACTTCGCCGCCGCCGTGCTGGTGCCCGAGGCCACCGCCGTGCCGTACCTGAGGGAGGCCAAACAGGACCGCGCGCTGAGCGTGGAGGACCTGCGTGACGTCTTCGCCGTCTCCTACGAGATGGCCGCGCACCGCTTCACCAACCTGGCCACCCACTTCCTGGACCTGGTCTGCCACTTCGTCCGCAACGACGCCGGCGGGATCATCTACAAGGCCTACGAGAACGACGGCATCGTCTTCCCCGCCGACGAGCAGGGCGCGATCGAGGGCCAGCGGATGTGCCTGCAGTGGTCGGGCCGGCAGGTCTTCCGCTCCCCGGACAGGTTCTCCGTCTTCTACCAGTACTCCGACTCGCCCACCGGCACCTACTTCTGCGTCGCCCACGTCGATCCCTCCCGGGAGCGGGACTTCGCCATCACCCTCGGCGTGCCGTACCGCGAATCACGCTGGTTCCGCGGCAGGGAGACCACCCACCGCACCAAGTCCGGCTGCCCCACCGGCGACTGCTGCCGCCGTCCGCCCGCCGAGCTCACCCAGCGCTGGGAGGGCTACGCCTGGCCCTCGGCCCGCGGCAACTCCCACGTCCTGGCAGCCCTGCCGCCCGGGTCCTTCCCCGGCGTGGACGAGGCCGACGTCTACACCTTCCTGGAGCGTCACGCGCTCGAGTGACCCCGCGACAGGACGAGCGACGGGTGGCCGAAGAACTGGTAGGCGGGCCCCGTGGCGGGGACCTGGCAGCGCAGGGAGCGCAGCACCTCGGCCGGCGGCTCGCCGCCGAGGCAGCGGCGGTAGAACTCCGGCGCCAGGCCGTCGCCGACGGGCCAGAGGGGGGCGACGACCCCGCTCGCGCCCGCGAGCAGGAACGCCTGGCAGTCTCCGGGCTCCTCGAGGAAGACGAACGGGCCCTCGCCCATGCCTCGGCTCAGGGCGTCGAACGCCGAGCCGCCGGATGTGAAGTGGATCATGTCCGGTGGGTCGCCCAGCATCGCCAGCACGTCGCCGAGCACCGGGGTGACCCGGGCGGCGCCGTAGGCGGTGACCAGCGGATGGACCTCCGCCCCGCCGTACACGACCGCCATGCTGTCGCCTCGTGCGCGCACCGGCGGAGGCAGCTCGGGACGCCGCCCGCCGAGGGGCCAGCGGCCGGTCACCGTCTGGCAGTTCAGGAAGGCGGGGACGGAACGGTCGAACGGATGCTCCAGCGTGGCCAGCTCCCAGGGGATGTGCGGCTCCTGGGAGAGGATCAGCACGCTCGGGCGGCGCGGAGCCACGCGCCCGGCCACCGCGTTCAGCAGCTCCCAGAATCCTCGCGGGATCTCCGAGGCGACCTGCCGGCCCATGTCCTCGACGGTCCGCGCCCGCTCCGCCACATGCCGCCCGAACTCGGAGGTCCGCATCCCCAGGTCGCACGGCTCCGCCTGGTCGGGGGTGGTGAAGTGCGGGGACTGGTAGGTCCACCACAGCAGCCCCGGCCGGTCGCCGTGGACGATGACCGCCGTGACGTCCGCGGGCTCCCCGCTGCCGGCCACCCGCACCCGGGTGCCCGCGACCGGCTGCGGGACGCTCTCCCGGCCGAGCTGACCGGGGGAGTCGAGGACCGCGAGCGCGCGCACGCCGAACCCGGTCACCTGACCGCCGGCCGAGTGGACCACCTGGATCTGCCGGGCGACCGCCGGCTGGTCCTGCGGGAGGGCGACCAGGCGGACCGTCGCCCTCGGGTACGGCGAGGCCCCGTCGACGCGGAGCCGCACCCGCCACCCGCCCGGCGCCTCGAACCCCTCGGCGATGACCTGGATGTCCAGGTCGGCCGGCTCGTGGGTGAAAGGCGCCTCCTGGCCGCCGGGCACCGCTCCGGAGGCGGCAGAGGCTCCGGCCGGGGCGTCGGCTCCGGCAGGGGCCCCGGCGTCGGGGAACCGGCCGGTCCCGGATGAGTCGCCTCCGGGGGAGAGGCCGACCTCGATCTCGATCCCCCAGCCCGCCACCACCTCGCCGGGCGCCTCGATCAGCGGGAACGCCTCCCACTCCGGCCCGGTGGGAGCCGGTTGCCTGCGCCGCCTGCGGAACGCCCCGGTCAGCCGGCCGAGCACGGAGTGGCCACGGTCGGGCGCGAGGGACGCTCCCCGCGGGGGCTGGGGTCCGTGGCCGGGGGCCGCGCCGGCCGGCGCCTGACCGGCCCCCGGCCCGTCCTGACCGTGCGGCGGGTGTCCCGGACTCGCGGGTCCGTACGGCGGGTGCCCCGGACCGGCGGGGCCGGGCGGCGGAGCCGGGTCCGTATGACTGTGACCGGGAGGCGGAGCCGGACTCGTGTGCCCCGGCGGCAGCGGGTCCGGGAGCGCGGAACCTGGCTGCGTGTCCGGGCCATCCGGGCCATCCGGGTCAGGGGGACCCGGCGGCAGGGCCGGGCCGGTGAGGCCGGTCGGCAGGGCAGGGCCGGTAGGACCGGGTTCCGGGGGCGGGCCGGTGAGGCCGGTCGGCAGGGCAGGGCCGGTGAGGCCCGGTGACGACAGGTCCGGCATCTCGGTCAGGGCCTGCTCGTTCAGGCGGCGCAGCAGGGCGAACCGCTCCCAGGCGGGGCCGTACTGGGCGAGGAGCATCACGATGACGTCGGCCAGCGGCCCCGGATCCTGCCTGCCCTCCTCGGCCAGCAGCGGATCGAGCCGCTCCCGCAGCTCGACGGAGGCCGCGCCCAGCAAATCGTCAAGCTCGTCGCGGACGGTACGGGCCGCCCTCATCACCGCCACCGGTTCCATGCCGCCCCCCTCGCGTCGCCCTGCACCGATCTTCCCATCTGTGGGGACAGGCCGGGATCGGGTACCCGGTGACAATCGGCGCCGCATAGGGTGATAGCCGTGAGTTCCGAGGTGATGGAAAGGGTGGGCTGTGCTGCCTGAGGTGGAGGCATGGCTGCGTGGGCACACTTCATCATCGGACGACTGGTCGATGCCATGGCTGCTGGAGGCCAAGGGCGACACGACGGTCAGCGTCGTGCTGCCCGCCCGCGACGAGGCGGAGACGGTGGGGGAGATCGTCGCCGCGATCCGGCGTGACCTGATGGAGACAGTGCCCCTCGTCGACGAGCTGGTGGTCATCGACTCCCGGTCCGTCGACGACACCGCCGTGCGCGCCGCGCGGGCGGGGGCCAGGGTGATCGCGCAGGACGACATCCTGCCCGACCTGAAGCCGATGGACGGCAAGGGGGAGGCGTTGTGGAAGTCCCTCGCCGCGACCTCCGGTGACCTGCTGGTCTTCATCGACGCCGACCTGCGCGAGTTCCGCACGTCGTTCGTGACCGGGCTGCTCGGCCCGCTGTTCGCCGACCCGGGCGTGGCCTACGTCAAGGGCTGCTACGACCGGCCGCTGCAGAATGTGCAGAGCGGTGGCGGCCGGGTCACCGAGCTCGTCGCACGGCCCCTGCTCAACCTGCACTGGCCGCTGCTGGCCGGGTTCGTGCAACCCCTCGCGGGGGAGTACGCCGGACGCCGGTCCGTGCTGGAGCGGGTCCCGTTCGTCACCGGTTACGGCGTGGAGCTGGGCCTGCTGATCGATCTGCTCGACCTGGCCGGCCTCGACGCCCTCGCCCAGGTCGACCTGGGCCGCCGCGTCCACTCCCACCAGTCGACCGAGGCGCTGGGCGGCATGGCCTCCCAGATCCTGCAGACCTCCTGGTCCCGTCTCGAACGCCAGAACATGATGGTCTCGCTGCACACGCCGTCGCTCCGGCTGGCCCAGTTCCGCCGGGGCACGACCGGCCATCACGCGACCGTCCGCGACGTGGCCGTGGCCGAACGTCCCCCGATGATCACCATCCCCGGATACTCCGCCGCGCCGGAACGATGATCGCGGGTACGGCGCGCGGCCCGGCCTCACCGTACCGCGAGAGGCCGGCGGTGTGCGGGGGCAGCCGCGCCGTACGGCCGGCGGTGCCTACGTAGCCCACGGGGCCGCCGCCGGGCCCCGCCATGACCCCGGCCGTCTCGTTCAGCACGGCGTCCATGACGCGACCGGACAGCTTCTCCTCGCCGGTGCCGGCCGTACCCCGTAGGCGCGCGTCCGTCACGGGTTGCGCGGAGGGGGCCGCCCGTCGGTAAAGTAGGGGGTGTTACCGGTGGTAACGCTTTCTGGGAGGAGTGCACGATGAGCGAGACCGGCTTCTGCCCGGAGTTGAGCGACGACGTGCGAGAGGTGCGCGACTGGGTGCACGACTTCGCCCGCTCCGTCGTCCGCCCGGCCGGCGCCGAATGGGACGAGCGCGAGGAGACGCCCTGGCCGGTCATCCAGGAGGCCGCCAAGATCGGGCTCTACTCGCTCGACTTCTTCGCCCAGCAGTGGTTCGAACCGAGCGGCCTCGGCCTGACGGTGGCCTTCGAGGAGCTCTTCTGGGGAGACGCGGGGATCGGCCTGTCCATCGTCGGCACCGGTCTCGCCGCCGCGGCCCTGTCCGCGGGCGGTACCCCCGAGCAGATGGGGGAGTGGCTGCCGCAGATGTTCGGCACCCCCGACGACGTCAGGCTCGGCGCGTTCTGCGCCTCCGAACCCGACGCCGGCTCCGACGTGGGGGCCATCCGCACCCGCGCCGTCCCCTCCGGCGACGACTGGATCATCAACGGCGTGAAGACCTGGGCCACCAACGGCGGCATCGCCGACGTCCACGTCGTCGTCGCCTCGGTGGACCCCTCGCTGGGCACCCGGGGCCAGGCCTCCTTCGTCATCCCTCCCGGCACGCCCGGGCTCGCGATGGGGCGCAAGTTCAGCAAGCACGGCATCCGCGCCTCCCACACCGCCGAGGTGATCCTCGACAACGTGCGCGTGCCCGGCTCGTGCCTGCTCGGCGGCAGGGAGAAGCTCGACGCCAGGCTGGCACGCGTCCGCTCCGGCGAGCGCGCCGGCGAGCAGGCCGCGATGCGGACCTTCGAGACCACCCGCCCGTCGGTGGCGGCGATGGCGGTGGGCATCGCCCGCGCGGGATACGAGTACGCCCGTGACTACGCCCGGGAGCGCGAGCAGTTCGGCCGCAGGATCGGCGAGAACCAGGCGATCGCCTTCCTGCTGGCCGACATGGCCACCCGCGTCGACATCGCCCGCCTGATGACCTGGCGCGCGGCCTGGATGGCCCGCAACAACCGCGCCTTCGGCCAGGCCGAGGGCTCGATGTGCAAACTGGTGGCGGGCGAGGCGGCGGTCTGGGTCACCGAACAGGCCATCCAGATCCTCGGCGGAGCCGGCTACACCCGCGACCACCCGGTCGAACGCTTCCACCGGGACGCCAAGATCTTCACCATCTTCGAGGGGACGTCGGAGATCCAGCGGTTGATCATCGGCCGCGCGGTCACCGGCCTGCCGGTGCGGTGAGAACCTCGCACTTCGCGGCCCTCGGCCTGGTGTGCTGCGCCAAAGTGATCAATTCGCCAACGGTGTCTCCCATCAAGGGAGGGGCGGGGCGCTCTTTTGCGTTCTCAACCCAGCCAGAAGGCCGCCAGTGACCACGCCTGGATATCGCTTGTGGAGCCGTCGTGCGGCGCGAGCTCGGTGGGTGCGATATATCCCTGGCCGGGCTCCAGGTGGATGCGCAGGCATCGCAGGGGGTGCCCGTCGGCGACGTATTGACGCACGTCGTCGGTGTGCGGGTAGTGCTGCTCCTGGTCACGGCCGAGCGCCCTGCAGATCTCCAGGATGTCCCGGTCGCCGACCAGGAGGTAGCGGGTTCCCGGCCCGAAGTTGATGCACAGCCGGCGGCGGCTGTCTTGCCGGACCGGGTATGGCAGCCGATCCCAGTTGTCCACGTGCAGTCCGATCCTGCGGCTGATCGTCGTGTCCTCGGTGGAGGTGAGCAGCCCGGCCGGGCTGCGCGTGGAGACGTGCCGCCTGCGTGGCCAGCGGCCACCCAGCGGGTCGAGAGTGGCCGCGGCGTCCACACGGGCTTGGAGATCGTCGGAGGTGAAGACCGGCAAATCCTGGCTAACTAGTTCGATCATCATGTTGGGTGGGGCGGCGGCGTCGGGCCGGAGACGGTCGGCTTCCGCGCTGCTGAGGGGTATCCAGTCTCCCTGGGGGACGACGGCCACGCCGTCGTCATAGCCCGGCGCGTCGCCCGCCTGCCTGACGTGCCCGATCTCGATGCGTCCATGGATGTCGCTGAACTGGTCGAACCGCAGCCGTACGCCCATGTCTCCGCCTCCTTGATTGCCGAGGTCCTAATCGAAGGTGATCTCCTGCTCGGCTGCGAACGCCTGGGCGAGGCCCTGGAGCTGCGGCCGATCGATGATGATCTTCTTGAGTGCGCTCACGCCGCGAAGGCTGGACAGGTCGTTGCCGCGCAGATCGCAGTCACGGTAGGTGCCGCCGTCGAACTCCGTCAGGTGCAGGTCGCACCCGTCGAACGCCACGTCACTCAGGTCGGGTGCGGAGAACCTCGCCTCACGCAGGGAGCAGGACGAGAAGATGACTGCCCCGATGGCGCGTACGCGAGTGAAGGCGGCGAGGTCGAGCTTGCACCGCTCGAAGACCACGTCGTCGAGCGTGACGTTCGCCCACATGGCGCCGAGCATCTTGCAGTCGGTGAACGTGACGCGGGAGAGTTTGCTGTCCTCCCAGCGGAGGCCGGACAGGTCGCAGCCGGAGAACTCGACCGAGTGCAGACGCAGCTCTTCCAGGCGGGCCCGCTGGGTGGTGAGGCCGGTGACGCGTCCGTCCATGAGCTGGGTTCCCGACAGGGGCAGCTCGCGTAGACGGGCGTCGGCGTATCGGAAGTCGCGCAGCTTGCCGTGCTCGCCTTCGAGTGAATCGACCTCGTCCAGGTCGGTGTCATACAGGTCGGGCAGCGTAACGCTCGTCCGGCGTACGGTGCGTGTGTCCATTGTCGTGCCTTCCGTATGGTCCCGTCGTGGGCGCGGGGCGCCGCGCCCACGACGGTCGTCTGCTACTTTTTCTTGCTCCAGTTGTCCCAGCTCGGCTTGTTGTTGAATCCGCCCTTGCCGTTGTCCCAGCTCGGCTTGTTGTCGAACTTGGCGGCCTGCGTCGGGTCGGGGTTCTCGAGGGTGCTGGTGCCGATCAGGTCGCCGACCACCTTCGCATCCGTGGTGGTCAGGCACTCCAGCATGGTCATGCCGCGATCTCCTTTTTGGTTGAGGTGTACAGAGCGGTGATGAGGGCTTGACGGGTGAGTCGGCAGTAGTCGGTCTCCGTGGTGGCGAAGCTGCCGTTCTCGAAGTAGCGGTTGCATGCCTGCGCGCCGCGGCAGAAGTCGAAGAACTCGCATTCCGCCTGACACCGGGACAGGCCGGTCATAAACTCGGCGACGTAGCGCAGCCGGTGCGCCTGGTCCAACATGCTGACGATGCTCTGAGAGCGGACGTTCCCGGCAACGAAGTCGCCGTAGGCGTCGTCGCTGATGCCGGCCAGCTCGGGCGATGCCAGCACCACGTCTCCGTCCACCGACACTGTCGGAATCGGATCGAGGCCGTATCTGCACCACTGGTCGCTCTGCCCGCTGCGGGAAAGGTGCAGGTAATCGGTGAGCCGTTCGAGCTCCCGCAGCGCGGGCCCTTCACTGTGGGTCCTGCGCCAGTCCATGACGCGCTTCCAGAACCGCTCGGCCTGGTCCCGGGTGATCCCGCATCGCTGGTTGTTGACGCCCTCCATCTCCTCCACGTTCAGGCCGATGGTGTGCGGCCCCAGGCTCGCGAGGAAGTCCAGGAGCGACTCGGGCTGCCCGATGCCTTCGGCCCCCACGACGGCGATCAGGGAGAAGCGGATGCCGTGGTCACGCAGGCGGCCGATGCCGCGCACGACCCGGTCGACGGCAGGCCTGCCGCGTAGATCCACCCGCCGGGCGTTCAGGGCCGTCGGGCCGTCGATACTGACGCCGACGCGGATCTGGTACCGGGAGAGCAGGTCGCACCACTCGTTGTCGATGAGGGTGGCGTTGGTCTGCACGCTGTGTTGGATCCGGCCCGCGTGACGCAGCTTCTCGAACGGCGCGAGCAGTTCCTCGAACTTGCGCCGGCCCAGGGTGAAGGGCTCTCCGCCGTGCCACACGATGTCCAGTTGGCTGCTGGAGTCGGTCAGGGCCGCAGCCGAGGCGGCAACAGCATGGGCGACCTCGGGGGACATCTCACGACGGAGGCGCCGGAACGGCAGATAGCAGTACACACAATCGAGGTTGCATAGCGTGGTCGGCTGTAAGACCAGTGTTCCCCGGTCGGCCGAACCACCGATCGAACTCTAATCGTCCTTCCATCTCGTGCGTTCCTTTCATGAAGGGGGAAGGGGTCGTGGTGCCCGTGGCCACGAGAGGGTCGTCGCCCTCCGCGCACCCCGCGGGGATGAAGGACGGTTCGACTCGTGGCCACGGGGTTGTGCCTGGCGGGCCTCGCCGGCGGGGGTGGGAAGTGGGCCAGCCGGTGAGGGAAGACGAGGCCCGCCAGGGTTCAGCGGCGGCCATCAGCGCGCGCAGCTCGTCGAGGTCTGCGGGCCCTGATGCAGTGGCACAGTCGGGGATCGGCGAAGCGCTCTGTTACCGGGATCGCCTATGAATGAGGGGGAGAAACGTCGCGATCAAGCCCACCGCGCACAGCACAATCATCCCCGCGAGGGCGGGCGTCGGTATTGAGGCTGGTGAGCTTACGACCCATGCGGCGAACGCCAGGGTGCCGATGATGAAGGCGATGTTCCCGATGCATCTGAAGTTCAACGATCTCTCCGATGTGTGAACAGGTTGTCTACCTCGGGCCGCCCGAGGATGGGACGGCGCGGCGGCGCGGGACGGGCCGTCCCACAGGCGGCGATATACGGTGGCGGACGACAGGCCGGCGCGGTGTCGTCCGGGTGTGCGGGGCTGCTCGGTCACGAGACCACCTGCCTGGCGATTTTCTCCTGCCGTTCGACCTCGGCCTCCAGCTCGCCGGCCGTGTCGGCGTCCACGGTGGGTTCCGCTCCGGCACGCAACGCGCCTGAGGGGAACGCCTTTTCGCGGACGGCCCAGAGGCGTCCCATGTCGCTGAGGATCAGTCGCCAGCCTGGAATCATGGGGCTCGCGGACTCGGGCGGCGTGGATCTACCATCTTCCATGGATCGGACCTCCATCCGACCAAGGGCCCGTCCGGACGTGGCAAGCGCCAGGCGGGTCCACCTGTTTGGCGGGAAAAGTGTTCCGAGCGTGCTGTGTGAAACGGCCCCGACTGCGCGTTGCAAGGCATCCGTACGGCGTCTCATCGGCCTACAGCTCCGCAGTTCAGATGGGGCAGACATGATGAGCCAGGAGCACATCAGCGAGCAGCGGCAGACGGCTGCCCAGCAGCTCATCAGCAGGGAAGTCACGCAGCATCGCGTAGTGCTGAGCGACCCGCCCGGCGGCGCTGGTCGGCTGCGATGCGTAGGTGAGTAGCGGTCCGCCGCGCTGGCTGCTGTCCGGGCTGGTCCATCTGTAGTTCTCGTCGTCTACGTAGACGAGTAGCCCGCGGCGCACCGACACCAGCGCACGGCCAGAGGTGAGCTGGTGAACGTCAGCGACGATGTCGTGTTGGCGTGCGAGTACGAGTGCCATTTCCTCGGCACGACATACGGTGGGTGGCCGCATCTCGGCCGGTGTCTGTGGCCGCTCGAGGGCGGCGCGCTCGTCATCCACGCTGCTCAAATTACGGAGACCAGGGCAGGTTAAGGATGGGGTCAAGGGCCGCAGGGTGGTCAAAGTGGTCAAAGATTGTTTGTTGAGTTCGGGCTAAGGGACTTCTGGTCATTCGTCTTAAGAGCGCCGATGCCGGCGACTATGGTGATCAGCACAACGCGGGAGCTGGATTTACCGCAGACGCAGGTCGATCAAAGTGGTCAAAGATCCGTTTGACATGCGGAGGCGCATTATGGCGCGCGAACGAAATGAGCGACTTGCCATCCTTATCCAGGAGGCGGGCTGGTCACGGGCCCAAGCAGCGAGCGCGTTCAACCGTGTCGCCCAGGAGAGCAACCTGCTCGATTACGCGTGCATCGGCCGTTCCCACATCAGCATGTGGGTCGCAGGGACAAAGGCGTCAGGCGCGGCACCCATAATCTTGTGTCAGGCGCTGTCCCGTCGTCTGAAGCGTGTCGTCACACCAGATGAGCTCGGGTTCGCAGTTCCCAATGCGCCGGTGCAGGAAGCGCTGGAGTGGCGCGTCGATCCGTTGATCGCGCTGACCGACCTGGGGAGAACGGACGTGGACTCAGACCGCAGAAGCCTTCTGAGCGGTGCGGTGTACTCCGTGGCCGCCCTCGCCCTGCCAGGCCAGGGGTGGTGGGAGAAGATGGCGGGGCAGCCGCCCGCGCCGACGAAACGCCAGCGTGTCGGGTGCGGTGATGTGGCGACCGTTCAGGAGCTCACCGCGGCCTTCTCCCGGATCGATCAGCGACGCGGCGGCGGTCACGGCAGGAAGGCCCTGGTGCAGTACCTACAGTCGGACGTCGCTGCTTTCCTGCACGGGACGTTTCCCGATGAACAGGTACGGCGTGACATGTTCTCCGCCGCCGCGGAGCTGGCCTACCTTTCAGGTTGGATGGGGTTTGACAACGGCGAACACGCTCTGGCACAGCGATACTTCATCTTGGGCGTGAAGCTGGCCGCTCGTGCTGACAATGCGCCGTTGACTGGTCACATCCTGCGCGCCATGGCGCATCAAGCCATCGACCTCGGGTTCTTCGCGCAGGGCCTCGATCTGTCAACGGCCTCCGTGCAGGGCCGGCGCTATGCCATGGCCACGCCCCGAGAGCGGGCGCTGCTCAGCGTCGTTCACGCCCGCGCTCTGGCCGCGAGCGGCAGCAAACAGGCAGCGGCCAAGGCCCTGCTGAGGGCTGAGGACGATCTCGCCTCAGCCGGCGTGGACATCGAAGAACCGCAGCGCACGTTCTTCTTCGGGGAAGCATCGCTGGCGCACGAGACCGCATGTACCTTGCGGGACTGCGGTGACCGCCAGGGCGCTATCCGCCAGTTTCGACGCAGTGTCCGGACCCGAGGGGACGCCTTCCGCCGCACGCACGTAGTGACGCTCGGATACCTGGGAGCGACGCAGGTCGCCACCGGTGGCGTGGAAGAGGCGTGTGCCACTTGGAGCACCGCTCTGGACGCAATGGAGGAGGGCATCTACTCAGGGCGGGCACGGCAAGCGGTCGTTGACATGCGCAACCTTCTCTCCCCATACCGGCGCCGCGGGATATCGGCGGTCGCTGAGCTGGACGCGCGAGCCGCCGCGTATCTGACCCACGTAGATTGATCCCGTCACGAGTCACGGCGAAGGAATGAGGGCGCGCGCATGGCACAGTCGCTGGAGATCAAGCCCATCGGCATCGTTGTCGGCGGACGCACTGAGCCGACCGACGATCGCTGGGGTGAAACGGCGATTATCCGTCTGAACCCTGACTTCCCCGTCGAGGTTGTCCAGGGACTTGAGGAGTTTTCCCACCTGCTGGTCGTCTGGCACTTCCACCAGGCTTCGCCTGATGATGTCGCTCTGCACGCTCGGAGCCCGCGAAATGACCCTAAATGGCCAGCTACAGGAACATTTGTCCACCGCAACCACCGCCGACCGAATCAGCTCGCACAGTCCTTCCCGAGGCTTTTGAAGGTTGATGGTCTGGATATTCATGTGACCGACCTAGACGCGATCGACGGCAGCCCCGTCTTCGACCTGGCGCCGTACTTCAAGGAGATGGGGCCGCGCGGTGAAGTGTATGAGCCCAGTTGGCCGGGCGAGATGCTCAAGGATTACTGGGATGGTGCACTGAGCTGAACGTGGGCGGCGTCTTCTCCCGCGTAGAGGCCACGCGGTCCGCATGACGTGGCAGCGGGCGACGCCACCGGAGGTCTTTCCCGTAGCCCTCGTCGTCGGCCGCCGGATCAGCGGGGCGGCACCGCGCCGACCAGCCGCCGGACCGCGTCCACGTCCCCGGTCACGGTGAGCGTGCCGTCCTCGATCGCCGACTCCAGCGGGCGTTCGTGGCTCAGGACGGACTGGAGCGTGCGGTAGTCGCTCGCGACGTGCACGTCCGCGGGGTCCGGGGTCTCGCCGCGTGCGACCGCCGTCAGTTCGCCCTCGGCGACCTCGACCCGGTAGACGTCCCGCTCCAGTCGGATCAGGTAGGTCGCCGACCACGGATCGTCCGGCCGCGGGACGAAGAACGCCCGCAGCCCCAGGAACACGGTGTCGGCGCTGATGTCGCCCTCCAGCGGCACGACGGGTGAGCGCATGCCCCACGTCCGCAGTGCCGCGAAGACCGGCTCCAGCTCGGTGCCCCACTCGGTCAGTTCGTACAGCCTGGTGGCCGCGGGCGGCTGCGCGCGGCGGCGCAGCACGCCGACCGCCTCCAGGTCGCGCAGCCGCTGCGCGAGCACGCTGGGGCCGAGGCTGGGCAGGGCGGCCTGCAGATCGGCGTAGCGGCGCGGGCCGAGGCGCAGTTCGCGTACGACCAGCAGCGCCCAGCGCTCGCCGATCATGTCGAGGGCATGGGCGATGGGGCACGCCTGGCCGTACGTCCGCCTCCCGGCCCTGCCGGGGGAGTTCTTCTCGGATCCCATCGCCACCTCGCTTGCCGTCGTACCGCTACTTCGAAAATCGTAGCAAGAACTTCGAATTTCGAAGTATAGTCGGCGCGGGCCAAGTCACCTCAGCCAGGAGGCATCTCGTGAGCACCGTCCCGCCGGCGTCGAGCCCGTTCCGGGCCGTCCCCGAGAAGATCGTCCGCGCCAACGGCGTCGACCTGGCCACACAGGCCTTCGGCGACCCGGCCGCACCCCCGATCCTGCTCGTATCCGGGGCGGAAGCCTCCATGGACTGGTGGGACGACGACTTCGCCGCCCGGCTGGCCGCAGCCGGCCGGCACGTCATCCGTTACGACACCCGCGACACCGGCCGCTCCACCACGTTCCCGGTCGGCGCACCCACGTATACGCAGGACGACCTGCTCGCCGACGCGCTCGGCGTGCTCGACGGGTACGGCCTCGCCTCGGCACACATCGTCGGCGTCTCCATGGGCGGCGGGCTCGCGCAGCGCCTCGCCGTACGGCATCCCGGGCGGGTGCTGACGCTGACCCTGATCTCCACCAGCCCCGGTGGCCCCGGCGGCCCGGAGAACCCCGATCTTCCCCCGATGAGCGAGGAGTTGGCGAAGACGTTCGCCGAGCCCGCGCCCGGCCCGGACTGGGCGGACCGCGACGCGGTGATCGGCTACTTCCTCGCCGCCGAACGCGTCTTCGCCGGCACGATCCCCGTCGACGAGGAGCGGGTCCGCCGCACCGCGGGCCGCGCCTTCGACCGCAGTCCGGTCCCGGCCGCCGCGTCCAACCACTGGATGATCGAGGGGGGCGAGCCGGTCCGGCCCCGTCTCGGCGAGATCACCGCGCCGACCCTGGTGCTGCACGGCACGGCCGACCCGCTCTTCCCGTACGGCCATGCCGAGGCACTGGCCCGCGAGATCCCCGGCGCCACGCTGATCCCGTTGCCCGGGATGGGCCACCAGATGCCGCCGTACGAGGTCTGGGACACCGTCATCCCCGCGATCGGCGCGCACACCGGGCGGGGCCCGCGCGGGTGAGGGGTGGAGATGAGGCGGGCGAGGGCGGCGCCCTCGCCCGCGCGACGTCGGCCGCCGGCGGCGTCCGGTCCGCGCAGTGCTCCTTGACGCCTGTCCCGCCCGCCCCCGAGAAGTGGTCGGCGGACGGTCACGGCCAGGGGTTCGTGCCGACGCCGTAGGCGAAGCGGTACTCGAAGTCGCCGGACTTGGCCCAGGTCGCCTCCCAGCTCCTGCCCGCGACGGCGGTGATGCGGACCGAGCCCAGCTTGTCGTCGCCGATCAGGTCCTCCTCCTTCAGCTCCAGGGTGAGCTGCTCGTTCGGGGCGGCCGTGAGGGTGGCCCAGTTGATGTTGTGGTCTCCCGCCAGCCGCTCGTTGCTGCCGGGCGGGCAGGCGGCCCTGGTGGAGTCGAAGACGATGCAGTCGTTCTGCGCGACGCTGATCCCCGGATACTGGCTGGGCCAGACCAGGCCGTTGCCGCTGCGGAGCATGTAGAGCTCGTCGTGGCCGGACTCGGAGATGTCGGCGGCATACAGGCTGGCGAGGCGGACGATCAGTTCGCCGGAGCCGCGGTGGGCGTCGGCGGGTGCCGCCTGCGTCAGCGGCAGCACCAGAAGGAGTCCTGTGACGGCGGCGGTTCGGCGCCATGAGTTTGTCATGCCCTCAGCCTGATCTGGTCCGCTTGGAAACCGATTGGATCGCAGTTGTGACGCCCCACCGCCCATGCCGCGAGAGACGGCCCGCCACGCCGGCGCGTCCGGGCCGGTCAGGCCGTACGGCGGGCGAGGAGGTGGGCCTGCGGGAAGCCCCGCTGGGGGTCCTCGTCCGGAGCGATGACCAGCCGGGCCACCTCGGCGAGCCCGGCTGCGAGCAGCAGTTCGGCCACGCGGCCGGGAGAGTACCGGTAGGCGAGGGACACCTTGTGGTCGAACGCCTCCGCCAGCTCGGTGGGGTCGTCGTATCCCTGGAAGGCGAGGAGCAGGTGGCCGCCGGGCACGAGCACGCGGTGGAACTCGGCGAGCATTCCGGGCAGCCGCTCGGGCGGGGTGTGGATGATCGAGTAGTTGGCGAGGACCCCGGCCAGGGAGGCGTCCTCCACCTCGAGTGCGTCCATCAGCCCCACCTCGAAGCGGAGCCCCGGATGGGCGCCGCGGGCGAGCGCGACCATCTCCGGCGACAGGTCGACGCCGAAGGCGGTCACTCCGAGGGAGCGCAGATGCGCGGTGACGTGGCCGGGGCCGCACCCCACGTCCGCCACCGGGCCGTCACCGGCGGCCCGGACCAGCTCGGCGAAGACGGAGATCATCGCCTGGTTGAGCGGGTCGGCGTGGAAACGCTCGGGGATGGTCTCGGCGTAGAGGGCGGCGGAGGTGTCGTAGGCGGCGCGGGTGGCGGTGAGGAAGTCCGGCTCGGTCATGAGCGACCATGCTAGGAGATCACCGGAGGGGCCGGGGCCTCGTCCCGGACTCACCGCGGGCGCCGCCCCGAGCCGCCCTGCTCCGCGGGCCGGGACGGTGACGCCGTCCCGGCCCGCGGAGCCGTTCAGGCGAGGGCGGTCGCGGCGGGCGCGCGGTGGGAGAGGAGGGAGTCGCGGATCTCGCCGGCACGGACCGCGGTGGTGGACAGCAGGGTGGAGGAGATGCCGTGGGTGTGTTCGGTGCCGCCCTGGAGGTAGATGCCGGCGGTGACCTGAGGGGCGGTCTCGACGCGGTGGTCGCGGCCGACGCGGACGGCGTCCTCGTCGTCACGCAGGCAGAGCTTGGCCGTCTCGCCCAGAAGGGCGCCGATGTCCTGGGAGCGGTAGCCGGTGGCGTGAACGAGGACGTCGGCGGTGAGGACCGTCCGCTCGCCGGTGGGCAGGAACTCCACGGTGACGTCCAGGCGGTCGTCCAGGGCGCGTACTTCCCGGATGCGGGAGACGTTGAGGATGTGCAGGCGCTCCCGGTCCTGGACCTTCTCGCGGTAGGCGGTCGCGTAGAGGGACTGGATGAGATCCGTGTCGACCACCGAGTAGTTGGTGCTGCGGTGGTAGTCGAAGAGCGACTGCTTCACCCCGGGCGGGGCGTTGAAGTAGACGTCGACCGCTTCGGGATCGAAGATCCGGTTGGCGAAGGGGCTGTCGTCGGCCGGGGTGTAGCCGTATTTGGCGAAGACCGCGTAGACCTCCGCCCCGGTGAAGGAGCGGTGCAGGTAGTCGACGGCCTCGGCGGCGCTCTGCCCGGCGCCGAGCACCAGGGCGCGCCGGACCGGGGCGCCGGTGCCGGCCAGCTCGGCGACGCGCGGGATCAGCTCGCTGTTGTGCCAGATCCGGTCGGAGAGGACGGTGTCCGGCGGCAGGTGGGGTTCCAGGCCGGTGGCCACGCAGACGTTGCGGGCCCGGCGCACCACGGTGCGGCCCGGATCGTCGGGGTGACGGCTGATCACGTCGAGCCAGCGGATCTCCCCGTCCTCCGTCACCACCGGTTCGACGGCCAGGACCTCGGCGGAATAGTCGACCAGGTGGTTCACCCGGGCGGCGGCCCACTCGAAATAGTCGTGGAACTCGATACGCAGCGGAAACAGGGTTTTCTGGTTGAGGAAGTCCGCCAGCCTGCCCCGCTCTTTCAGGTAGCACAGGAAACTGAACTCACTTGTTGGATTACGCATTGTGACGAGGTCCTTCAGAAAGGAGACCTGCATCGTCGCGTCGTCGATGAGCATCCCCCGATGCCAGCCGAAGTGCGGCTGTCTCTCCAGGAACCCGGCGTGTAACCGCTCTCCGGCGGGAACCGTCGCATTGTGTTCCTCAACGGCTATGGCCAGCGCCAGATTCGACGGTCCGAAACCGACCCCCAGGATGTCGTAGATGCTGTCCGGCCCACTACGCAGTGTGTTCACCGCGGCATCGCCTCCCTCTGCGCGTCATATTTTAAATAAGGTTAGCCTTGCCTTGCAATGATGTGTTTCGAGGAGAGGATCCACCATGCGGGTCGTCATGTTCGGCTACCAGACGTGGGGCCACCGCACGCTGCGGGCTCTGCTGGACTCCGACCACGAGGTGGTCCTCGTCGTTACCCATCCCAGGAGCGACCACGCCTACGAGAAGATCTGGGACGACTCGGTCGCCGAACTCGCCGAGAAGAACGGCGTCCCGGTGCTGCTGCGCCACCGTCCCGACGACGAGGAGCTGCTCGCCGCCCTCCGCGACGCGGCGCCGGACATCATCGTCGCCAACAACTGGCGGACCTGGCTGCCGTCGGAGATCTTCGACCTGCCGCCGCACGGAACACTCAACGTCCACGACTCGCTGCTCCCCGCCTACGCGGGCTTCTCCCCGCTGATCTGGGCCCTGATCAACGGGGAGAAGGAGGTCGGCGTCACCGCGCACCGCATGAACGCCGAGCTGGACGCGGGCGACATCGTGCTGCAGCGGGCCGTGCCGGTGGGGCCGGGCGACACCGCGACCGACCTGTTCCACCGGACGGTCGACCTGATCGAGCCGATCGTGCGCGAGGCGCTCGACCTCATCGCGTCGGGCAGGGCGCGGTGGATCGCGCAGGACCGCAGCAAGGCCAGCTTCTTCCACAAGCGGTCCGTCGAGGACGGCCGGATCGACTGGAACTGGCCGGCGGAGGATCTGGAACGGCTGGTGCGCGCCCAGTCGGACCCGTATCCCAGCGCGTTCACCTACCACCGCGGGGAGCGGATCCGCATCGTGTCGGCGGCGGTGTCGCAGGCCCGCTACGGAGGCACCCCCGGGCGCATCTTCATCCGCGAGGGGGACGGGGTGGTCATCGTCGCCGGCGCGGACGCGCGGAGCGGGCAGCGGCCCGGACTGGTCCTCAGGCGGCTGCGCACCGAGGACGGCACGGAGCACGCGGCCGCCGACTACTTCCGGACCATGGGCGGCTATCTCACCTCGCAGCCGTGAACGCGGCGCTCAGCCCGCCGGAGAGCGCCCGCCGCCGGGCCTGAACCCGTCGCCTCCCGGTCCTTCGCCCCGGGCCGCTGACCGAGAAAGCGGTCCGGGACCTCGGCGAGACCCGGTTCCGGGTGGTGGAAGCCCTGGTGGTCCGCGTCCGGGCGACGGCCGCCACCCCCTACGCACAGCAGAGGAGAATCCGGCATGAGCAACCCGTTCGACGACCCCGAGGGCGTCTACACCGTCCTGGTCAACGATGAGGGACAGCACAGTCTGTGGCCCGACTTCGCCGAGGTCCCGGGGGGCTGGACCGTCGCCCACGGCCCGGGCACCCGCCAGGAGTGCCTGGAGCACATCGAGGCCAACTGGACCGACATGCGCCCGAAGAGCCTCATCGAGCCGTAGCCGCGTGCGAAGGGGCCGGGCCGGCACTCCGTGGCCCGGTCCCTTCGCGCGGTGTGCCCGGTCAGGGCTCCGGCTGCCCCGTCTCCGCGGCGGCGTCGCCGGTGAATTCCAGGCGCACGGCATCAGTGGGCCATCGCGAGGAGCACCCCCACCGCGATCGCGACGGTGGCGGCGACCGCCAGTTGCCCCCTCGTCAGCCGGCCGTTCTCCTGTCTGCCCGCGGCGAGTTTCAGCCCGACTATCGCGGTGCGCAGCAGCACGCCGGTCACCATCCCCAGCAGCACGGGGACCACCTGGCCCGGCAGGGGGCTGACGGTGGCGACGAGGACGCCGGCCGCCGGGCTCACGCACGCGACGACCAGCCACGGAGCCAGGCGCTGGCCGGCCATGTCCAGCAGCGCGGCGAGCGCCAGCCCCTCGCTGGCGGAGTGCACCATCAGAGCGACGATGACGACGGCGGAAGCGGTAAGCGCCAGGGTCGCCCCCTCGATGGCCCGATGAGTGGTCAGCGCGGCGGCGGTCCCCATCCCGCCGAACAGCGCCGCGCTGACCGCCTCCTTCAGCCGGCGGTGGCGGCCGGGAGCGTGCAGCCCGGCGGGCCGCCCGCCGGAGTCCGACGGGCACGCGCACCCTTTGCGGGTGAAGTAGGTGATGACCAGGAAGCCGAACGCCGCCGCCATCCCGATCACCCACAGCGGGACCCCGGTCTCGACCGCGTCCTGCCACGCGTCGGGGAGCATGTCGGTAAGGGCGATGATCATCATCACCGCGGACGCGACCGCCAGCCAGACGGCCAGGCGCTTGGATTCGCGCCGGGCGAGCCACGCGCCCGCGAGGGTCGACGCCGAGACCAGTATCACCGCGATCCACGCTCCGCCGCCGGGAGGCTCTCCCCTCTCCAGCACCGGTCCGACGGCCTGTGTCCAACATGTCGGCAGCATTTCAACACCCCTTGGCAAGCTGGCAGCGGAAGGATGGGGGAGGGCGCCCGGGGACGCCCTCCTGACAGGGTCAGCGGTCGTCGGCCAGAGGGCCGTCCGGGGTCTCCTTCACCCGGCCGCCGTGATGGTGGAGCAGGTCCTGCAGGTCGTCGATCATGCGCTGCTGCGCCGCGTAGGCGCTGTCGAGGGCCTCCGTGGCCTGGCGGTGCTTCTCCCGCGCGTCGTGCTCCAGAGCCGCGGCCCTGTCGAGAGCTTCGCGCTCGATGGTCTCCGCGAGGGCGCGGGCCTCCGTCACGATCACCCCGGCCTCCTGCTCGGCCCGGCTGATCGCCTCGTCGGCGGACCGCTGGGCGCGCGTGACGATCCGCGCCGCGCTGTCACCCGCCGACGGCGGGATCTGCAGAGGAGCACGGCCGGCGTTCAGCTGGGCGTTCAGCCGCTCGTTCTCCCACAGGACCCTGATCAAAGTGGATTCGACCTCGCCGAGGAAGGTGTCCACCTCGGCGAGGTCGTAGCCCTCGCGGAGGCGGACGGTGGGGAACACCTTGTTGCGCACGTCGTGCGGGGTCAGCAGCCTGTCCCCGCCGCCGGCGGAGCCGAGACGCATCACGGGCACGCCCTCGGCCGTGGGCACGAGAGCGTGCCCGTGTTCTCCGGATCCCCTGCATCCTTCGCTCATGAATTGCCTCACCGGACCTTTCGAGATGCCTTCAGGGGTGAACGGGTATGGCGGACGGGCGGTAGGGGAAATGCCGGCGCGGCCCGAATGAGAATGGGGGAGAGGGAAATGGCGTCGGGGAACTGCTCCACGGGAGACCTCCGATTTCTTCTCCGAAGACCGGGAAAATCTGCACTTTCACATCTTCTGGAAGGTTTGTGGAAACGCGTTGCCGCCTGAAACGCGCCGCGGGACGGGGACGCGTCCGCCTGGTCGTTCCGGGTGGTTCCGGCGGGACAGTCGCGATCGGCTGAACGCGGTACGGCGCCGGCGGTTCCGGAGGGGCGGCCTTCCGGGCCTTCCGGCCGGTCAGCCCGTCTTCTCCAGTCCCGGTGGGGGGCCGTCCGTGTCGGCCATGAGGCGGAGGAACGCTCTGGCGCGAGGGGTGGCCGGATTGTTGAAGAAGACGTTCGGTCGCTGTTCTTCGAGGATGTAGCCGGCGTCCATGAACGCCACCCGGTCGGCGACCTCCCGGGCGAAGGCGATCTCGTGGGTGATGATCACCATGGTCATGCCGTAGGCGGCCAGGTCCTTCATGGTCTGGAGCACCTCCGCGCCCAGTTCGGGGTCGAGCGCCGAGGTCGGTTCGTCGAAGAGGATCACCTCCGGTTCCATGGCGAGTGCCCGGGCGATGGCGACCCGCTGCTTCTGGCCGCCGGACAGCCGGGCGGGATACTCGTCGCGCTTGTCGGCCAGGCCGACGTGGGCCAGCAGGCGCTCGCCCGCTTCGACCGCGTAGGAGCGTGGCAGGCGCCGGACGGAGATCGGCCCCTCGATGACGTTCTCCAGGGCGGTCATGTGCGGGAACAGGTTGAGATGCTGGAACACCATCGCCGTGCGGGTGCGGATGTCACGGATCAACCGGTTGCGGGCGCGACCGTGGCGCGCGGAGGAGCAGTCCACGGTCCGGCCGTGGACGGTGACGCTGCCGGCGTCGGGTTCCTCCAGGAGGTTCAGGCAGCGCAGGAGGGTGGTCTTGCCGGAGCCGGACGGGCCCATGATCACTACGACCTCGCCGCTGTGCACGGTCAGGTCCACGCTTCTGAGCACTTCCAGCTCACCGAAGCGCTTGTGCAGGCCCCGCGCGTCGATGGCGACGGTCCTGGTCATGTGTACGCCCTCCCCATCCGCCGTTCCAGCACTTCCTGCCCGACGGACAGGGTGGTGTTGACCAACCAGTAGACGATGCCCGCCATCACGAAGGCCTCGACGTATCGGAAGGAGGAACTGCCGGCGCTCTCGGCCACCCGGGTCAGTTCCACGACCGTGATCACCGAGGCGAGGGAGGTGTCCTTCATCAGGGAGACGAAGCGGCCGCCGATGGCCGGGGTGGCGACCCGGACGGCCTGGGGGAGGACGACCCGGCGCAGCGCCCGGCCGTATGTCATGCCCATCGAACCGGCGGCCTCCCACTGGCCCCTGTCGACGGAGAGGATGCCGCCGCGGAGGTTCTCGCTGAGGTAGGCGCCGGCGTAGAGGGTGAGAGTGAGGATGGCCGACGGGATGGGCGGGAGCTGGATTCCGAGCTGGGGGAGCCCGAAGTACACGAGCATGATCTGGATGAGGAGAGGGGTGCCGCGGAACACCGAGACGTAGGCGGCCGCGGCCACTCTGAGCGCGCGATGCCGGGAGATCCTGGCCAGGGTGACGAGGCCGCCCAGCACGGAGCCGAGCGCGAACGACACCACTCCGAGCAGGACCGTGACGGCCAGGCCTCCGAGCAGGCTGGGCAACGACAGGGTGAGCAGGTCCATCAATCGCACTCCCTTCCGATCGTTCGGGGTCTCAGCCGGCCTGGTCCGCCGGCAGTCCGCGCAGCTCGGCCGCCATGTCGACGCCGCCGAGCCATCGGCGGGAGATGGCCGACAGCGTGCCGTCGCCGATCATGTCGCCGACGGCGCCGTCGACGGCCCGTTTGAAGGCGGGCGATCCTTTGCGGAAGGACATGGCGAGGACGTAGCGCCGCAGGACCGGGCCCACGGGCGTGACGGTGAGGCCGTTCCTGGCGGCCAGGTAGACCCCCTGGAACCGGGAGACCAGCGCGGCGTCGGCACGTCCGCGCGACAGGTCCGTCAGGCCGAGGGTGGCGTTCCGGTAGGTCCTGACGTCCGCGCCCGGGATCCGGGTGCGCGCGAAGTCGGCCTGCACGGTGCCCTCGGACACTGCGATCCTCTTGCCGGCCAGGTCGGCGAGGCCGCCGATGGCGGTCTCGCCGGTACGGACGAAGACGGCGACGGGGTTGACGCCGTAGGGCCGGGAGAAGTCGACCTGCTCGCTGCGCGCCGCCGTGACCGTCTGGCCGGAGATGACGATGTCGAACCGGTCGGCCCGGATGCCTCCGACGAAGCTCGCGAAGTCGGACCCGATGAACTCCACCCGGCCGATGTCCGTCCGCCTGGCCACCTCACGGGCGATGTCCACGTCGTAGCCCATCGGGCGGTTGCCGCTGTCGAGGAAGTTCCACGGCGGGTTGGCCTGGGTGAGAGCCACCCGCAGGGATCCCGCGGCGCGCACCCGCTCCAGCGTGTCCTCGCTCCGCGCGCCGGAACACGCGGTGGACGTCAGGCACGCCAGGACCACTGAGGTGAGGACGCCGGCGACCGGCCGGCGGAGGATGCCCCCGGTCATCGTGCGGTGACCTCCACGGCCGCCGGGACACGACCTCCGGGGTGCGGGGGCGGCACTCCGTGCGCCGCGATGCCGTCTCTCTCGCGTTCTGTCATCGAATGACTTCTCTCGGTGGTCATCGTTCTCCGGTGTTCTCCTCGGCGGGTGAGCGTGTTCGGATCGGACTGCTGAGGGGGCGGGTGGCTCAGCCGCGCGGCGACCGGTAATGCGGGCCGTGCGGATCGGCGCAGTGGCCGGCGTCGACGCACCCGCCCTCGCCGGCTCCGCCGTCCGGGGCGGGATCGACCTGGAGGGTGGTGTGCGTGATCTCGTAGGAGCGGGCGAGCAGGCTCTGAAGGCGGCGCCGTACGGCGGCGCAGTCGCCCTCGGGGCGGACGAACACGTGTGCCGACAGTGAGGAGTAGCCGGAGGTGAGCTCCCAGATGTGCAGGTCGTGGACCTCGGCGACGTCGGGCTGGCCGGCGAGCCGTGCGCCGATCTCCGCCGGGATCAGGCCGGACGGCGCGGCCTGGAGGAATATCCGCCCGGTGTCGCGGATGAGGCCGTACCCCGCCTTGAGCATGAGCGCCGCCACGATGAGCGTGGCGATGGCGTCCGCCCGGGCGAAGCCGGTCAGCAGCACCACCAGCCCGGACAGGGCGGTGGCGATGAAGGCGTAGAGGTCGTTGACGATGTGCTGGAAGGCGCCTTCGACATTGAGGCTTGACCTGTCGGCCCTGCTGAGCAGCCAGGTCGCCGCGAGGTTGACGGCGATGCCGGCCAGCGCGGTGGCCAGCACCAGACCGCCCTCGACCTCGGGCGGCGCGATGAGGCGCCGGATCGCCTCGTAGAGGAAGAACCCGGCGAGCAGCAGGAGAGTCGCGCCGTTGAGCTGCGCCGACAGGATCTCGGCGCGCTTGAGCCCGTAGGTGAAGCCGCCGCGTGGCGGGCGGGTCGCCAGCCGCATCGCCACCAGGGCGAACACGATCGAAGCGGAGTCGGTGAGCATGTGCCCGGCGTCGGAGATCAGCGCCAGGGACCGCGCGAGGAACCCGACGACGACCTCGCCCGCCATGAAGACGACCAGCAGGACGAGGGCGGCGGTCAGATACCGGCGGTCCGCGTCGGCCGCGACGGCGTGCCCATGCCCGTGCCCGTGCCCGTGACGCGGTGCGGGTGCCTGGTGCTGCGCCTCCGCGGGGGTGGGCACGTCTCCGTGCCCGTCATGGTGGTCGTGCCGGTCGTCTCCGGGATGCGGTAGGACCATGGAACCTCCTCCGGCGGCCGGCATCAGCGGGTCTCACCGGCGGAGCCCGCGGCCGGGACGTGGTGGACGTGGGACAGGCCGAGGTCCAGCAGCATCCGGATGTGGGAGTCGTCCAGCCGGTGGTAGGCCATCCGCCCGGACCTGCGCACCCGTACGACATGGTGGGCGCGGAGCAGGCGCAGCGCGTGCGAGACGGCCGACTCGCTGTGCCCGCACGCCGCGGCGATGTCGCACACGCACATCTCACCGCCTTCCAGCAGCGCGATGATCACGCGCAGGCGCCCCGGGTCGGACAGCAGGCCGAACACCCGGGCCAGCTCTTCGATCACCTCGGTCTTCGGCATGGTCCCGGCCACCGCGATGACCCGGTCGGGATCCACCATGCGCACCGCGCAGGCCTCGGGATCGGCGACAACGTATGAAGCTCTGCTCATATGACGGAGCGTAGAGAGTGCGATTACCCATTGCCATATCCCGCTACAGAAGAATTCCCTTACGGCTCTGTTCTGTGGGGATTTCATATAACGCTTGATCCGTGGTGATGGCATTCTGTCCCGTTTGCTCCAAGTGGATATTCCTTGCTTTTGTTGGCCATGAACGCTGAAATCATCCCCTGGATATTCTGTCGCCTTTCTTGTGAAAGAAGGGGGTTGGTGCGATGGTCGCCGCGCGACGACGCCGGTCCGGGGACGCCGAGCCGGCGTACGGCCCGCTCCGGACGCCGCGGCGCCGAACGCCTGAACAGTCATTCAGGTGTTTGCACGTGGAGTAATCGGTTATCTACTCTGCGTATGCATTGCGGGCCGGGTGCCGGGACTTGACCGTCCGGCGGCCTCAGGCCCGGCCGACAGGGTGCGGACCGTGGGGAGAGATCATGATCCGGAAGCGAATCGCGGTCCCGCTGATCGGCGGGCGTCCCGCCGGGGCGTGCCGGTCCACCAGAGGCCGGCTGGCGGTCACCTGCTTCCGTGGCGGACCCGGCAGGGCCTCCGTCACGTGCTCGCGGGAAGCGGCCGGGAAGTAGCCGTGAGGCGGCCCGCCCCCGGCCCCGGGCCGATTCCGCCGGCCGGGGGCGGGCAACCCCGGGGAGGCGGCGCGCGGAGTCCGGTGCCCGGCCGTCCCGGCCGGGCACCGGTGCGCCGGTCCGGAAGGGCCGGGGGAGAGCTGTCCCGATGGGCGCGGATCGGGCGGGGAACGGCGCGGGTCTCGCTGCTGTCGGCCCTGGTCGTGAGCGGGGTCGGGCAGGCCCCCGGTCTCGCCCGGACGGCTCCGCCGACATGCTGGACACCCGGTGTGGTGTCCCATCGGGGCTACTGGGCCGGGGGCACGGAGAACACCGCCCGGGCGTTCGAGCAGGCGCTCGCGGCGGGCTCCGGGCGGGTCGAGCTCGACGTGCGTTTCACCGAAGATCACCAGCCGGTGCTGATGCACGACGCCACGGTCGACCGGACCACTTCGGGCACGGGCCGGGTCTCCGGCATGACGCTGGCGCGGTTCCGCGAGCTGCGCACCGCGGACGGCCAGCGCCCGCCGACTCTGGCCGAAGTCCTGGAGCTCCTCCGGGGCGGGGCGGAGGAGGTGCTGGTCGAGCTCAAGGAGGTCCCGGACGCCGAGGACCTGCGCTCCCTGGAGGACGACTACGACCGGTCCGGCGCCCACCGGTGGGCGAGCCTGATGTCGTTCTCCCCCTCGGCCCTGGAGGCGGTCAGGTCCATCCCCGCCCGCAAGGGCCTGCTGTCCACGACCGCACCGCCGCTCTCGCTCGCCGGGAAGTTCTCCTTCGTCGGCGTCAGGTACGACAACCTGAGCGGGGCGCTGACCCGCGAATACCGTGACCACGGCATGGCCGTCTACGCCTGGACGCCCGACGACGAGAGCGCGTGGCGGCGCTTGGCCGGCTACGGGGTGGACCGCGTCATCACGAATGAGACGTCCGCCTATCTGGCATGGGCTCGGGAGGCGTGCCAGCCGTGAGGGCGCGGAGGGCGTCGCGGCACCGGTGGCCGGGCCTCCGCCGGCCCGGCGGAGGCGGGCACGCCGGCCCTGGCGGACAAGGCGGCCGTCCACCGTGGGTGCGCTCGCTCCTGCGGGAACTGGCATGATCGACGGCATGAAGTCGCCGGCGTCGCCCCTCGCGGAACCGGACGGTCCGGCGCGTTCCGGCGGCATCCCCCGTCCGGACCCGCTGCTCACGCCGTCCGGCGAGCCCGCACTCTCCGACTGGTCGCTCGACCCGGCGGTCCGGCACCTCAATCACGGATCGTTCGGGGCCGTCCCGCTCGCCGCTCAGCGCGCGCAACGCGAGTACCAGACGATCATGGACGCGAACCCCTGCGCATGGTTCACGGACCTGGTGGGCCGCGTCGGCGCCGCGCGCGCGGAGATCGCCGCCTACCTCGGCGCGAGCCCCGACGCGACGGCCCTCGTCCCCAACGCCAGCGGCGGTGTGAGCGTGGTGTACGACAGCGTGCCGGCGTGGCGGGGGATGCGGATCGTGACGACCGACCACGGCTATGGCGCGGTCCTGATGGGGGCCGGACGGCTTGCTCGCCGGTGGGACGGCTCCGTGACCACCGTGCACATCCCCCTCGACGCCACCGACGACGAGGCGTTCGCGGCGGTCGCCGCCGAGATGACGGACGACGTCGCCCTCGTCGTCATCGACGACGTCACATCCGCGACCGCCCGCCGGTTGCCGGCCGGACGCGTCGCCGCCCACGGCCGCCGTCTCGGCATCCCCGTGCTCGTCGACGCCGCGCACGCGCCCGGTCTCGTCGTGAACCCGCTGGCCGGCATCGACGCCGATTTCTGGGTCGGCAACCTGCACAAGTTCGCGTGCGCGCCGCGTGGGACGGCGGCCCTCGTCGCCTCGGGGCCGCATGCGCAGTCCCTGCACCCGCTCGTCGACTCATGGGCCGCTCCGGAACCGTTCCCCGCGCGCTTCGACCAGCAGGGGACCATCGACGTGACCCCGTATCTGGCCGCGCCGGTCGCGTTCGCCACCGTCGAGGAGCACTACGGCTGGGACGCGGCACGGCGCTACATCGCAGAGCTCGGGGACTACGCGCAGGCCATCGTCACCGAGGCGCTGTCCGAGCTGACCGGAACGGACGCGTCGGCGCCGGTCGGCGCGCCCGTCGGCGGCCTGCGGCTCGTCCGCCTGCCGCGCGGCGTGGCGGCGGATCAGGAGGCCGCCCACGGACTGCGGCACGACATCGCCGTGCGGCTCGGCATCGAGACCGCCATCACCTCGTGGAGAGGCCACGGGTTCCTGCGGCTCTCCACGCATGTGTACAACACGGCGGAGGACTTCGAGGACTTCGTCGAGCGGGGCGTCCCGTTCATCGTGGAACGGAGCCGTGCGGCGCGCACGGGGTAGCGCCGCGGGGTCCCGTCCGGCGCGGCCTGACCACGGAACCGGCGGGGTCTCCCGGCCGCGGCGCCGGGAGATCTACGACCGGGGCGCGCCGTACCAGCGCCATGTGGTGAGACGCGGGTGCCCGGCGAGCTCGGCGCGTCCGGTGGCCCACAACAGGGTGGTCCAGGGGTCGGTGGTCGTCGGGGCGTCCGGGAACAGCCGGGTGAGCACCCGCGAGCACAGATCGGCGGGCGGGGCCCAGTCGAGCCCGAGCCCTCCGGCCAGATCGTGGGTGTGCACCAGGGTCTCGACCACCCCCATCGCGGCGAAGCCCTCCGGGTCCGACGCCCCGAAGACATGGTGAGCGCGGACCCGCGACGGCGTCGTGCGCACCATGGCCACCAGCAGCGCGCCGCTCGCCTCCAGCACCTGCAACAGCCCGGCCGGCCCCGCCGCGCGGTCCGCGTGGACGGCGTTCCGGGGGCCTCCGGGCCTCCGGCTCTCCCACACGAAGGGCACCTCGCGGTCCAGGGGCGGTGTCCTGAGGCCCAGCTGGGCGGCATACGCGAAGAGGTCGTCGCTGAGGTGCTCGACGGTCTCCCAGCAGCCCCACTCCAGCGAGCCGGCCTTTTCGTCCCAGGCCTCCGGGGGCGCCTCCCGGAGGATGCCGACGGCGAGCCGGACGGCCCGGTCGAGGTCGTCGGCGGTCACGGGGGAGGCGGACGGTCCGGCTTCGGTCGATCGGGGCACGAGGGAACCGTATCGCGGACGGCGGCATCACGGCGTTCTCCGTGGTGACGGGGGATTCGGCTAGCCTGAGGGCACGATGAACCGTTTGACGACGTCAAGGGGTGAGTTCGACCTCACCCGCTTCCCCGATGATCCCCGTGACATGCTCCGCGCCTGGGACGCCTCCGACGAATACCTGCTGCGGCACCTGGACGGAATCGACGATGAGCCGACGGACCTGTCGGGCACCGTGGTCGTGGTGGGCGACCGGTGGGGTGCCCTGGTCACCGCGCTGGCCGGTCACCGCCCCACGCAGATCACCGACTCCTTCCTCACCCAGGAGGCGACCCGGGGCAACCTGAAGCGCAACGGGGTCGACGCGGACATGGTGCGACTGCTGTCGACCAGGGACACGCCACCGGACCGGATCGACGTGCTGTTGATCCGGGTGCCCAAGAGCCTCGCGCTCCTGGAGGATCAGCTGCACCGGCTCGCGCCCCACGTCCACGCGGGCACCGTCGTCGTCGGCACGGGGATGGTCACCGAGATCCACACCTCGACCCTGAAGCTGTTCGAGCGGATCCTCGGGCCGACCCGGACGTCGCTGGCGGCCAGGAAGGCGCGGCTCATCTTCTGCTCACCGGCCCCTCAGGCCGTCCGGGACGCCGGCCCGTGGCCGCGGAGCTACGCACTGCCCACCGGCATCGGAGCGGCCTCGGGCCTGACCGTCACCAACCACGCGGGCATCTTCTGCGCCGAACGCCTCGACATCGGCACCCGCTTCCTCCTGCGGAACCTCCCCAGCCGCCGGGGCCCCGAGCGCGTCGTGGACCTGGGCTGCGGCAACGGGGTGGTCGGAGTGGCCGCGGCGCTGGCCAACCCCGGAGCCGAGGTGATGTTCATCGACGAGTCCTACCAGGCGGTGGCCTCGGCGGAGGCCACGTTCCGGGCGAACATCGGCGCGGACACCAGGGCGCGGTTCGTGGTGGGTGACGGCCTGTCGGGTGTGCCGGCCGGGACGGTGGACCTGGTGCTGAACAACCCGCCGTTCCACACCCACCAGGCGACGACCGACGCGACGGCCTGGCGCATGTTCACCGGGGCGCGCGCCGCGCTGCGCCGTGGCGGCGAACTGTGGGTGATCGGCAACCGGCACCTCGGCTACCACGTGAAGCTGCGCCGGATCTTCGGTAACTGCGAGGTCGTCACGAGCGACCCGAAGTTCGTCATCCTGCGGGCCGTCAAAAGCTGATCGCCCCGCTCCCGTCCGGGCGCGGCCCAGGCGCCCTGACCGTCGGCACCGGTGTCCGCGGTCAGCGCGCCCGGCGTGTGCCGCAGAGCGTCCGGTCGATCGAGGCCGCTCTCCAGACACCTGGGGCGTCCGCGCGACGATTGAGTGAAACTCCCGACATTCGGGGCGTCCGCGTAACGTTTATGGGAATCTCTGGACTTTCACGACGTCAGTGTGACAATTGCGAAAAACTGTGGAAATTCGGGGCGTTCGCGTGACGATCGCGGGAGCTCGTGGGGCGCGGAACACGCGTGTGAGCGTACGGCGCACATCGTCGACCGGGCGGTTTTCCCTGGTCCGAGGCGCCGTCATGGCTGATCGAGCACCCGGCCGGGCTGCGGCCTCCGCCGGTGATCTCGGGTACATCGTATTTTAACCATCCAAAAGCTTGAAAAATCGACAAGATCGATTCACGATTCTCCACGTGGGATGTAAAGATCATGTGCATCCCACGTCGCTTTCCCCGGCGGGACACTCCCGCCCGGCGTGAAGGAGATCGTGTGTCCCATACCCCCCGGCACTGGCGAGCGGTCCTGATCGGGTCCGTCGCCGCCCTCGCGCTCATGCTCCCCCAGAGCGTGGCCCAGGCCGCGCCCGACCCCGAGAAGATCCACAAGACTGTCCAGGCGGAGCTGGCCGCGGACGACAAGGCCACCTTCTGGGTGCGCCTGAAGAGCGACGCCGACCTCAGCGCGGCCCGCAGCGCGAAGACCAAGACCGAGAAGGCCAGGCAGGTCTTCCGGGCCAAGACCGAGGTCGCCACGTCATCGCAGGCGGGCCTGCGCAAACTCCTCACCGCCGAGCACGCCGACTTCACGCCGTTCTGGATCGCCAACGCCGTCCAGGTGACCGGCGACGCCAAGCTGGCCGAGGAGATCGCGAAGCTGCCGGAGGTGGAGCGGATCGAGCCCGGCCGCGTCACCAAGCTGCCCGAGCCGCTGCCGGGCAAGGAGACGGCGAAGGTCGACGCGGTCGAGTGGAACATCGACCGCGTCAACGCCCCGAGGGTCTGGAGCGAGCTCGGCACCCGCGGTGAGGGCGTCGTCGTGGCCAACATCGACTCCGGCGTCCAGTTCGACCACCCGGCGCTGGCCGCGCAGTATCGCGGCAAGAAGGCCGACGGCAGCGTCGAGCACGACTACAACTGGTTCGACCCGGCGGGTGTGTGCCCGAGCGCCGCGCCGTGCGACAACAACGACCACGGCACCCATACGATGGGCACCATGGTGGGTGGCGAGGGCGCCAACACCATCGGCGTCGCCCCCGGCGCCAAGTGGATCGCGGCGAAGGGCTGCGAGACCAACAGCTGCTCCGACGCCTCGCTGCTCGCCGCCGGGCAGTGGGTGCTCGCGCCCACCGACCTGAACGGCGACAACCCGCGCCCCGACCTGGCGCCGGACATCGTCAACAACTCCTGGGGCGGCGCCGGCTTCGACGCCTGGTACAAGGAGATCGTCGAGGCGTGGGTGGCGGCGGGCATCTTCCCGGCCTTCTCCAACGGCAACGTCACCGGCGCGGGCTGCAACTCCAGCGGCTCGCCCGGCCAGTACGGCTCCAGCTACAGCGCCGGCGCCTTCGACGTCAACAACGCCATCGCGAGCTTCTCCACCCGCGGTTCCGGTGAGAACGGCGAGATCAAGCCCAACCTCGCGGCGCCCGGCGTCAACGTGCGCTCGTCGGTGCCCGGCGGTTACGACTCCTTCTCCGGCACGTCGATGGCCAGCCCGCACGTGGCGGCCACCGTGGCGCTCATGTGGTCCGCCTCGCCGGCCCTGCAGGGCGACATCGCCGCCACGCGGGAGCTGCTCGATCGGACCGCGGTCGACGTCGACGACACCCGCTGCGGCGGCACCGCCGCCGACAACAACGTCTGGGGCGAAGGCAAGCTCGACACGTTCGCCGCGGTCCAGGCCGCCCCGGTCGGGGCGCTCGGCGCGCTGCAGGGCACCGTCACCTCCGGCGGCACGCCGGTGGCCGCGGCGACCCTCACCGTCACCGGTCCGCTGAGCCGTACGGTCACCACCGGGCAGGACGGGACGTACGCGCTGCCGCGCCTGCTGGCGGGCGACTACCAGATCACCGTCAAGAAGTTCGGCTACGAGGACGCGACGGCGACCGTCACCGTCGTGGCCGACCAGAGCGTCACCAAGGACGTGCCGCTGACGCAGCGGCCCGCGGGCACGGTGTCGGGGACGGTCACCGCCGCGGGCGCGCCCGAGGCGGGCGCCACGGTGGCCGCGGTGGGCACGCCGGTCAGCGCGGTCACCGACGCCGCCGGACGGTACCGGCTCACGCTGCCGAACGGCGGCCACGAGCTGAGGATCACCCCGGTCTCCCGGTGCGCGGGCGCTCTCACCGTGCCGATCACGGTGAACGGCGACCTGACCAAGGACGTCGACCTGCCGCGCCGGGCCGACTCCTTCGGCTACACCTGCGCCGCCGCCGCCGAGGCGTACGTCGCGGGCACCGACAAGCACTCGCTCACCGGCGACGACGCGGCCCAGCCGGTCACGCTGCCGTTCACCTTCCCGTTCTACGGGAGCGGCTACACCAGCGGCTGGATCAGCAGCAACGGCTTCCTGAACTTCGCCGCCAGCAGCACCACGGCCGGCAACAGCGCCCTGCCCTCCGCCGCCGCGCCCAACGCGGCGATCTATCCCTACTGGGACGACCTGGTGCTGGACGACCAGTCAGGGGTCTACACCGCCACCATCGGAACCGCGCCCAAGCGCACCTTCGTCATCGAATGGCGCAACGCCCGGTTCTACTCCGACGCCGCCCCGCGAATCTCCTTCTCGACGCTGCTCGGCGAGGACGGTTCGATCGGATTCCGCTACCGCGGCATCACCAGCGAACGCGCCTCCGGGACCAGCGCCACGGTGGGCGTCGAGAGCCCGGGCGGCACAGACGCGCTGCAGTACTCCCACAACAGCGCCGCGCTCGCCGACGGCCAGAGCCTGACCTTCGCCGCGAGCCGGCACGGGCTGCTGACCGGCACCGTCACCGACGCCAACGACGGCAAGCCGCTGGCGGGCGCGACGGTCAAGGTGGGTGACGTGGCGACCTTCACCACCGGGGAGAGCGGCACGTTCCTCGGGCAGGTTCTGGTGGGCGACTACCAGGTCGAGGTCTCCAAGGACAACTACGGGACCTTCACCCAGGAGGTCACCGTCACCGCCGGGACCCTGACCCGGGTCGACACCGCTCTGGCCACCGGCCGGGTGACGGCCTCGGCCGGTGAGCTGACCCTGGTGATGCCGGCCGAGTCCACCAGGACCGGCACCGTCGATCTGGCCAACCTGGGAGGCGCCACGACCTACACCGTCGTGACCGATCCCGCCCAGGGCTGGCTGAGCGTGACGCCCGCCGCGGGCGAGCTCGGCTCGGGCAAGTCGGTGACGTTGAAGGTCACCGCCTCCAGCGCGGGCGTCCAGCCGGGCGCCGTCCGCACCGGCAAGCTGCTGGTGCGCTCGGCGAGCGGCCGCAACCCGCAGATCGAGATCACCGTGACGGTCGTGGTGCCCAGGCACCAGGTCGCCGTCGACGCGGGCGGCACCAAGGACGTCGTCGACGCCGTCGGCGACCGCTGGACCGCCGACCGCAAGTACAGCGCGGGCGGCCACGGCTACGTGGGCAGCAACAAGACGAGCACGACCAGCAAGACGATCAAGGGCACCACCGAGCAGGCGCTGTTCAGGAGTGCTCGGGAGTCGATGCTGGAGTACCGGTTCGACCAGGTGCCCAACGGCACCTACACCGTCGAGCTGGGCTTCGCCGACACCCGGGACACACGTGCGGGCAAGCGCGTCTTCGACGTCCTCGTCGAGGGCCAGCTCGCGATCCCCGCGCTGGACCTGGCTCTGGAGACCGGCACCTACACCGCCGTCAACCGGCAGTACACGGTGAAGGTCACCGACGGCCAGCTCAACGTGCGCTTCGCCGAGCGGGTCGGCAATCCCATGGTCAACGCCATCCGCATCTCCGAGCGTCCCGACAAGGCCACTCCGTAGCGGCCCGAACCGCCGCTCCGTAGCGCTCCAAAGCGCCGCTCCGTAGCGCTCCGGAGCGGTCCGGACCACCGCCGGCCCGTCCCGCCTCCGTGGCGTGGCGGGCCGGCGCTTTTCGGGGGCGGGCCGCCGGCGCGGGTGGCGTGATCCGGCCCGCCGTGGCGCGCCGGCGGCCGGGCGGGCGCGGAAACACCGCTCCCGCCCGGCGTTTCATTGCACGGCGCCGCAGGATTGCAGCGTTCCACGGCAGTCTGAGCAATTTCCCTGCAATTCACCCAGAGATCGTTGGAGTGCAATGTGACATGTGAAATCTTATAAATCACGGGCGCCCGGCAATGGGGCCGGGCACCCGATCCCAACGGAGGAACTCGATGAACCAGATCGTCAACCGTGGTCTCGCGCTCCTGATGGCCGGGGCCGCCATCGCGGGCGGGCTCGCCATGAGCGCTCCCGCCTCGGCCGCGACTCTCACGACGACGACCACCTGCAGCACCGGCGGCCCGATCCAGGGTCTGAACGTCAAGGCGTGTGTGGACGTCACCGGCAGCGAGGTGCGGGTCTACGGGATCGTCGGCGCCCTCGGCATCTCCGAGCCCCCGGTCAACCCCCGCAACGTCGGCGCGGAGGTCTCCGGCACGATCGTCGGCGGCGCCCTGCTCGGCTCGGGGAGCCGGGCACTGAGCATCTGGAACAACTCCTTCACCGTCGAGGGCGTCACCACGACCGTGGCCTCCGGGACCACGGTCCGCGCCAAAGTAGTGATCACCCCCGGCCCCGCGGGCCCCGGCGGCGGCGGCACGCCCCTGCCCGGCCCGAACTCCGTCTCCGTCGACGTGCCGGTCGTCTACTGATCCGGACCGGGACGGCTGAATGAGCGGGGGCGTGCGACCGAGGTTGCGCGCGGTCACGGTCGCGCGCCCCCGCGCTCACCCGGCCACGGACGGCAGGTGACCGTCACCGGACGCCGGACAGCCGGGAGAGAAGATCGGCCAGGCGTTTCCTGTCGGTCTTGCCGTTCGGGTTCAGCGGGAGGTCGCGCAGGTTCACGAACGCGGATTCCCGGTGGTGCGGCTACAGCGTGAATCCGGCGGGGAAGGGGTCGTCGGGCGACAGGAAGTACTGGGCCGTGCCGGTGATCCAGGCCCGTCCGGTGACCGTCGGGACGACCGCCGGCCGACCGGCCACCGTCGCCGGCTCGACCAGCCGCCCGGTGAAGGTCGAGCCGATGAAGGACTCGTTGAGGAAGTCCGCGCCGATCTCCAGCTCGCCGCGCGCGTGCAGCTGGGCCATGCGGGCGCTGGTCCCCGTGCCGCAGGGGGAGCGGTCGAACCAGCCGGGGTAGATCGCCATGGCGTGCCGCGAATGCCGCGCGTCCGAGCCCGGAGCGGTGAAGTAGACGTGCCCGACGCCGCGGATCCGGGGGTCTTCGGGGTGTACGGGCTCGTCGGCGGTGTTGATCGCGTCCATCGTCGCCAGGCCGGCCGCCACGATCTCGTTCTTGGCCTTGCGGTCGAACGGCAGCCCGTAGTCGTCGAGGTCGACGATGGCGTAGAAGTTGCCGCCGTAGGCCAGGTCGTAGCGGACGCTCCCGAATCCCGGCACCTCGGCCACCGCGTCGAGCCGGTCGCTGTAGGCCGGGACGTTGCGCAGGGTCACCCCTCTGGCCACCCCGTCCTCGACCGCGACGTCCACGACCACCAGCCCGGCGGGGGTGTCCAGGCGCACCGTCGTGACGGGCTCGGAGACCGGCACCATCCCCGTCTCCACCAGCACGGTCGAGACGCCGATCGTGCCGTGCCCGCACATGGGCAGGTAGCCGGACACCTCGATGAACAGCACCCCCCAGTCCGCGTCGGGGCGGGTCGGCGGCTGCAGGATCGCACCGCTCATCGAGGCGTGCCCGCGCGGCTCGTACATCAGCAGGGTGCGCAGGTGGTCGAGATGCTCCCGGAAATGCACGCGGCGCTCGGCCATGGTGGCCCCCGGGATGACCCCGACGCCACCGGTGATCACGCGGGTCGGCATGCCCTCGGTGTGGGAGTCGACCGCGTGGAAGATCCGCTTGGTGCGCATCATCCCTCCAATGTCTTCATCGTCTGAACACAGATATATGTGGCACTTTTGCGGGAAACAGCTGGCCTTTACGTCAAGAATCGACGGCCTGCCCCGCCCTTTCCGCGTGCTGTTCGGTGGCACCGTGGTCAAAGGTGTGACGCCGTCGGTCGGGGCGCCGCGAGCAGGGGCCCGCGAGCAGAGGGCCGTCAGCCGGGGAAGTGGCAGGCCACCTTCCTCTCCCCGGGGCCGTGGATCTCCAGCGGCGGGGCCTCGGTCCGGCAGACGTCCCGGGCCAGGGCGCAGCGGGGGTGGAAGGAGCAGCCCGGGGGAGGGG
>NZ_NGFP01000109.1 GCF_002149035.1 Streptosporangium minutum | reverse complement strand
GTCTTGCGGGGATGAGGGGACTCGAGTCGGGGGTTGCGGCGGGGCGCGGTCCTACTTCTGGGCGCAGAGTGTGGCGTCGAGGGCAGCGTTGGCCCGCTCGGCGCCGGCTTCCGTGCCGGGCAGCGCGGTCACGGCGATCGTGGCCGACCGGCCGTCCTCGGTGACGCCGTTACGGGTCTCGTAACCGTGGATGTCGCCGCCGTGGCCCCACCTGTGGCCGCCGCCTGCCCGCCGGGAGATCCGCGACGACATCCACGGAGCCTTCCTCGAACTCGGCTGCGCCTTGCCCCACTGGCGCGGCTCATTGCGTCGGCAACCCTCAGCCCTACGCCGGCCGGTTTCCCTGCCGGCTTCCCGTCCTCATGGGGAGCCGGTCGTCAGGTGACGCGGGACGTGGCCTCACCGGCTCGTAGCTTCCTGGCGGCCACACCGGGCGCAAGGGCATCGGCCCCACGTATCACTCGGCCGGCTGTTTGTCGGTTCGGGCTGCGAGACTCCGCGCATGCATGATCTCGTACTCTCAGCGGACGCCACCGCAGCCGGTCCTCTCGCTGCGGTGAGACGCTCCGCGGACACGCGTCCCGGTCCCAGCCGCAGGCGGCCGACGTGAGCGCGTTCGGGCAGTTCAGCCCCCAGGCGGGCCCAGAAGGGTCGCCACCTGTGTGGATCGCTCGCGGAGAGCTCCGCGACCAGCGATTCGGCCTGCCCGCCGGAGTGTCCAGCGTGACCTTCGACCGGGCACGGCTGGTGAATGTGGACTTCTCCGGAACGCGGTTCGCCGGCTTCAACGCCCACGGTAGCGAGTTCGAAAGTTGCGACTTCTCCGGCGCAGTCTTCGAACAACTGTCGATGGGCACCACCCGCATGGGAGGGCGCTGGGACGGCACGGGCTGGCCGCAGTCCGTCTTCCGTGACTGCGTGTTCCGGCGCACCCGCTTCGCGCCGTTCGTCTTCTTCGGTAACGTCCGGTTTGAAAGGTGCCTGTTCGACCACTCTCGCCTGAGGGATCAGACGTGCACGTTCGAAGCCGAGTTCGTCGACTGCGTCTTCCGCGGCCGCGTGCGGAACATCAACTTCTGGGGACGCCCGACCGACCACCAGGCCGCGCTGGGCAGGGACCGCAATGACTTCACCGGCAACGACTTCACCGGCGCGGAGCTCGACTACGTCGCCTTCCACCACATCGACCTTCAGGCCCAGCGCCTGCCTGGGCTGCCCGGTTACGCGCTCCTCGACCGGATCAGCGAGCGGGTGGAGGCGACGCTGCCCCTGGTGGAGCGCTGGCCCGACGCACGTCACCGGGAGGAGGCCGGCTTCAGTCTGGAGTTCCTCGCGGACAGAGCCCTGGAGCAGAACGACGATCAGGCACTGGTGAGCCCTCTGGACATGGGGCGGAAACTCCCGCCCGCGCTCCGCGAGGAGCTGTTCGAGGCGTTCAGGCGCACGCCCAGCGATACATCCCCTGGTTGAGCCGTACCGCCTCGCGGGCCAGGCCTCGCAGGGCCATGACGCGTTCGACCTCGAACTCGTCGAGTAGTTCCTCCTCGGCGTACTCGCGCAGCCGCGCGTCGTCCACGGCGGCGAGCGCGGCGATGGTCTCGGGTGCCATCCGCTCCACGCTCGCCGATTCACCGTCGTGCACCACGACCTCGCTGTCCCCGAACTCGCTGAGGTCACGTCCGCTGAGCTCCGCGGCCAGCGTGTCGGGCTCGTCGAGCCATCCCTTGCAGTCGACGTACGGCAGGTCCGCGGCCCCCGGCCCGCCGGGCAGGGCCGATCGGGCAGCCTGCTCGGAGTCCGCCGTGAAGTAGTCGACGAGAACACCCATGGCGACCACTTTACCGATCATGCCCACACCGGATGTCGCCTGAGAGCGAGAAGGCCCGGCTCCATGATCCGGAACCGGGCCTTTCGATCTTGTGGGGTGTTCACGAGTACGGCGGCGCTCTGTATTCAGAGGGACAAAGAAGATCGCTTCCCGACTGTTCCGAGATCGTTTCCCGACTCCTCGGACTTCAGGCGAGGTCGAGAATCGGGATCAGTTGCTCCTCCTCATACGTCAGGTGCGCTTCGAGCTCGTCGACGAGCCGCTCGATCTCGGCCCGCACCTTCAGCGGATCCTCACCGGAAAGGGCCTGCTTCAGTTCTTCCAGAAGTACGGCGATGCGCGTGTGCTCCTTGGCCAGCCGCTCCAGGGTCGGAGCGAGCGAGGGATGCTGCTCGGCCAGGCCGGGGAACATCATGGTGTCCTCGCCCGTGTGGTGATGATGCAGGCCCTGGCAGACGGTCAGGCAGTTGATCCGGAGCTGCGCACCCAGGCCCGGCCGTCCCGAATCGGACAGCTCCTTGCGGATCAGCGCGAGTTCGCGGCGGAAGCCGTCGTGCACCAGCTTGAGGTACGCACCGCCCGACGGTGCGCCATCCCGGGGCGGACCAGTCACGCGGAGTGCGACGACCGGGATGGTGCGCGCCGTCTTGGCCTGGTAGTCGGCCCAGCCAGAGTCGCCTTCCACCGCGCGGGCGAACGCCACGTCACGCTCGGCGCCCTCCAGGACCTCCGCCTCGACATCGAAGATGAAGACGCCGGTCTCCACGGTGGCGCGCGGGTTGGCCTTCAGGTTGTAGTACCAGGCCGGGTTGTTCGGCGCTCCCCCGGCGGAGGCGATGACCAGCATGCGCCCGGCGCCGTCGGGCAGATAGACGAGCGGAGTTGTGCGCGGCTTGCCCGAGCGGGCGCCCGTGGTGGTGAGCAGGAGCAGTCTCGCTCCCTCGAAATAGCCACCGACCCGGCCGTTGTTGGCGCGGAACTCGTCGATGACCTGCTTGTTGAAATCCATTCTTCTCCATTGGTGGTTCCTGCTGTGCCGTACTGAATGGAGAAGAAGACGGCGGGCCGCGGGCCCACCCGGCGCTCAAGCGTCAGCCGGGCTGCTCTCTGGTGCGTGGCCCAAGGCCGACCCGGCAGTCACGCGGGTCACGCTACTTCATCAAGATATTTCCCGCCAAAGTGGCATACCTGCGTACCGATGATCTCCAGGAGGGCGGATGCCCCGCCGACCCCGGAGCCAAGAGACGTGGCTCCGTCGATGAGGGCACTGAGTCCCCGCGCACGCCTGCCCTGCCGAGGCGCTGTGCCGACGCGCTCAGGCTCCACCGTGAGCGTCAGGACGTGGCCAAGCGGGCGGCCGGTGACGGCCGGCAGGACCGGCTTTTCCCGGACTCACTATGATCACCAACCCGGACAAAAATACGAAGGATGTCGCATGTGGCCGTTCCGGAGAAAGAAGCATGAGCAAGTCGATCTGGAGGAGCGGTCACCAGAGCTTGGGATCAAGTACAAGGACCTGATGGTGATGCATCAGCTCACCAAGGCAGGAGCTGATCTTGACCAGCCTCGTCATGTGACCTTCTATCTGTACGCCCCGACCCTCGATGCCGCCCAGAGCATCGCCAAGGAGGCCAACGGCGCCGGCTACGGCCTGCGTCCCGAGGTCGGGAAGCCTTCCCCGAAGTATCCGGACAGCTGGCCGGTGACCTGTGAAACGACCGCGGTGATCTCGCCTGACTTCGTGCGGGAGACGGGCAACCTGTTCGACGACCTGGCGGCTCGGTATCAAGCCGAGTACGACGGTTGGGGAGCTGCAGCCACCCCGTAAGGCGCAGTCATCCAGTCAGTCACCCCGCAGCGCAGAAGGCCGCTCCCGATCTCTCGGAAGCGGCCTCTGCCCCTGGTGGAGCCTCTGACCCTGGTGGAGATGAGTGGATTCGAACCCCTGCCCCCTTCGGTGCGAAGCCATTTCCCTCGGGCTTGGAGCCTGGCCTATGCACTGCTTGAGCTGCGCGGCGATCCCTCCGTCGTCCGTGACCGTCCGTGACTGTCCGGCCCCGTCCGTGGCCGTTGTCACCCGGTTGGTCACGCAGCCCTCCACCGGCCAGTTCTCCCGGTGGACCGCCTGCGGCAGGGGCAGCACCCGCCGCTCATCTTGCAGTACAGCCCACGATTTCCCTGGAGAAGCGGTCGTCAGGCGACGCGGGAAGCCGGCGAGGCCCAAGTGTTGCACGCGGCCGAGGACGCAGCGGCAAATCCCTTCCGCAGCCAGGCAACCCGGTTCTTCCCGGTGCCGTGACTGCGCTCCTTTTTGAGATCGTCATCACCGCTGCGCCTGTAGAGGTCCACGACCTCCTTCCAGTCCTCGTCCTGGTAGCCCTGCGAGGCCCAGATGCCGCCCATGAACGCCGCCCCCAGACAGTCGGCCTGCAACTCCAGGCGACGGCTCTGCGCCAGTGCTTGAGCCTTGGTGCGAGCCGGCATCTTCTGGTAGGCGGTCGACATACCGGTGAGATTCTGAACGTGGTGGGCGTACTCATGCGCGATCAGGTGTAGCAGCACCGGGTCAGCCGGATCCACGACGGCATAATCCTTGATCAGGATCACCAACTGTCGCTCGTCGGTGCAGTAACGACCGGTGACGTTCTTACCCCAGGCCGACCCGCACGCACGGCTGGGCTTGGACATGAACCGGATCTTCGGTTTCCTGAACGGCAGACCGGCCTTCTTCAACTGCACGGACCATGAGGCGTTCAAGCAGTCCAACATCGCGGTCAGGTGCTTTTTAACTGCGGTGACGCTGCCGGTGTCCTCCGGTTGGCGGCCGCAGGGCACCGTCAGCGTGCCGCTGCGGTACAGCGGATTGTGGGTCAACGCCTTGGTGCCGGTGGGCATCGGCGCAGCAACAGCACCGGTGGGACCAGTACCGGCGTGGGCGGTGCCGGTGAGCAGCAGACCGGCCAAAGCCCCGGCCAGCAGGGCGATACGGGGGGTACGCATGATGCCAAACTCTACAGAAGCGGCAATACGAGCAAACAGGTATTTTCTTCTCGCTGTACCAGCCCGCCGACGGCCGCGTTCGGGCGGTGGTCGCCGACTTCTACAACGCCGCTGAGCGCCTGATCAACAAGCCGACGGCCTGGCGAGGCATCGCCACCCGTCTTGATGTCGCGCATGTCCGTCACCGCGGTGCGAAGGATCCGGTACCGCTGGCCGTAAGCGTCCAATGCCGCGATCGCCCGTCCCGTGGCCTCGTTCTCGCCCTCGCCGGGGCCCGCGGGGAGCCGGCAGCGGAAGGTGAAGGCCGAGAGGCTCCCGTCGTGGGTGAACGTGCCCGCCTCGGTGAACGCGATGCCATCCGCCGCGAGGATCGCGTCGCGTCCGGAGTCGGTCAGCGCGCCGAACGTGCCGGAGATGATCACTCTGAACACGACTGGTCCTTCCGTACGGCATCTGAACACGGCTGGTCCTTCCGTACGGCATAGGTGAGGACGCGTTCGCCGAGCAGGCTCTCGACGACGTCGAGGAGATCCAGCACCGCCTCGGCGATCACGTCGGGGCGCTCCCCCGCCGCGGTGCGGGCGTCCTCGACGGCGGCGGCTTCGGCCCGGCCGATCCCGCGTTGGACCTGGTCTGCGCCTGGCATCTGCTGCGGTCACCTCCACGAGAGGTGCTGCGGCGGACGTTGGCCTGCGACGACCTGGAGTGGGAGCGCGGCAAGGCCTGAGCCTTCGTCCAGGCGATGGGCGTCGTCTGGTACTACGTCGACAGCAATCCGCCGATGAGCGCGATGGGGCGCCGGACACTCGACCACATCGAGGCATCTGCCTCGTGATTCCGCCCGTCCGCGTCACAGCGGGCGCCCATGCCGGCGTTCTGGGCCCATGGATCACCCGGCGTCGCGGCGACTGTGAGGGCGCCGGGTGTCGACGTTGCACGTCAGGGTCTTGAGGAGGCCGGGTAGCTCCGCCACCGTTTCGGTGGTCAGTCCGGCGAGGGTCTCCTGCGCCAGGGCGCACCACAGCTGCTTGACCTTCTCGGTCAGGGCTCTGCCGCCGTCGGTGAGTTCGACGACGGTGGCGCGCTGGTCATCGGGAGCGGGGCTGCGCCGGATGTGACCGGCCGCTTCGAGCTTGCGGGCCATGAGGGTGACGCTGGGCCGTTCGACGCTGAGCGCCTCGCTGAGCTGGGCCTGGATCATCGGGCCGGTACGGGCGAGTTCGAGCAGGAGCGCCTCCTGGCCGGGGTGCAGCCCGAGGGGGGCCAGCAGTTCGGCGGTCCTGGCGCGGTGGCGCAGGCTCAGCAGCCGGATGGCCTGGTTGACGGCGTCGGCTTGGTCGAAGTCCACGAGCACTCCTCTTGACAAGTTCGTTAGGCGGATAACTATTATGCGAATAACGTTATTCGCATAACTAATTCTACGCAACCATCAGGGAGCCGACATGACCGCGAAGGTCGCCGTCATCTACTACAGCGCCACGGGCACCGTGCACGCCCTCGCCCAGGCCGTTGCCGAAGGCGCCGCCTCGACCGGGGCCCAGGTGCGGCTGCGGCGGGTCGCCGAGCTGGCGCCCGACAGCGCCATCGCCCAGAACCCGCAGTGGCGGCGGCACGCCGACGCCACCACGTCGATCACTCAGGCCGCTGTCGAGGACCTGGCCTGGGCCGACGCGTTCGCGTTCGGGACGCCGACCCGGTTCGGCACGCCGGCCGCGCAGCTCAAGCAGTTCATCGACCAGACCGGCGGGCTGTGGCAGGAAGGCCGCCTGGCCGACAAGCCGGTGACGGCCTTCACCTCGGCGTACAACCGGCACGGCGGCAGCGAGGCCACGATCCTGTCGCTGAGCAACGTCTTCTACCACTGGGGTGCGCTGATCGTCCCGTCCGGGTTCACCGACCCGACCGTGTACGCCGCCGGCGGCAACCCCTACGGCGTCTCCGCTGTGACCGGGCCCACCGGGGACGACGTCGGGAGCGCGGCGCTGGACGCCGCTCGCTACCAGGGACAGCGGCTGGCCCAGATCACGATCCGGTTGCTGACGGGCAGCCACGCCACCGCCAACGACGGAGACGACAACACCCGCGCGGCCGAACTCGAAACGACCTCCCGGACCGCGTGAGCGGCACCGTCACCTCGACCTCATCCCGCCCTCAGGAGACCTCTATGACCTCACGACTATCCGCGCCCCCCATGATCAGCGGCCAGGCCAAAGCACGAACCGGCCCCACGTGGATGATCCTGGTGCTGGTGTGCGCCTGCCAGTTCATGGTGATCCTGGACTCCTCCATCGTGAACGTCGCGCTGCCCTCGATCGACCGGGACCTCGGCTTCACAGCCGCCGGCCTGGCCTGGGTGGTGAACGGCTACCTGCTCACCTTCGCCGGCTTCATGCTGCTGGGCGGCCGCGCCGCCGACCTGTTCGGCCAGCGCCGGGCCCTGACCGCCGGGCTGGTGCTGTTCTGCGCCGCAAGCCTGGTCGCCGGCTTGGCGACCCTTCCCGGAGTCCTGGTGACCGCCCGCGTCGCACAAGGTGTGGGAGCCGCGCTGCTGGCCCCGGCGACGCTGGCCGTGATCAACACCAGCTTCACCGAGAGCGGCCAGCGGGCCCGCGCGTTCGGCGCGTGGTCGGCCGCGGGCGGAGTCGGCGGCATGGCCGGCGCCGTCGCGGGCGGCGCCCTCACCACCGGACTGTCCTGGCGGTGGGTCTTCCTGATCAACGTGCCGATCGGCGTGGCACTGATCGCCACCGCCATGAGGGCGCTGCCCGGCACCCGAACCGCCCGGCGGGAAACCCTCGACATCGTGGGCGGGGTCACCGGCACGGCGGGGCTGGCCGCACTGATCTACGGGATCATGCACAGCACCGACCACGGCTGGACGTCCGCGCCGGTCCTCGGGCCGGCCGTGGCGGGTCTGCTCCTGCTCGCCGTCTTCATCGTGGTGGAGGCACGTTTCGCCACCCACCCGATGATGCCGCTGCGGTTGCTGCGCATCCGGGGGGTGGCCGTCGGTAATGGCATGCTGCTGCTGTTCGGCGGGATCGCCATTGCGATGTGGTACTTCACCGCGCTGTTCCTGCAGAACGTCCTCGGCTACGGCGCGCTTCAAGCCGGGCTCGGGCAGACCCCCGCGGCGGTGATGTTCATGGTGGTCGCGCGATCGGGCGCCGCCCTGCTGCCACGCGCCGGCGTACGACCCTTGATCCTCGCCGGCAGCGCCTGCTTCGTGGCCGGGTTCGGCTGGCTCGCCCAGGCCCACGCCGACAGCGCCTACCTCACCGGAATTCTAGGGCCCACCCTGCTCATCGCCACCGGCATCGGGCTGACCTTCCCCACCCTGATGGCCGCCACCACCGCCGACGTACCCGGCCGCGACGCGGGAATCCTCGGCGGTCTGGCCCAGACCGCCAGCCAGGCAGGCGGATCGCTCGGCCTGGCGGTGCTCGTCACCGCCGCCACCCAGACGGCGGCCGGCGAAAGTTCCCCGGCTGCCCTCGCCGCCGGCTACGACCGTGTCTTCCTCATCGCGGCCGGAATCGGACTGGCCATCGCAGCGGCCGGCCTCCTGCTGCCACGGCACCGGCCCACGACGCCCGGCTGAACGAAGGCGCCCGCACCGGCCCCAACCTCTCAACAGCCTTCAGGAGAAAGCCCATGAAACTCGCACCCCACCTGTACCGCCTCGTAACGATCTCGTGGCGTGCTACCTCGTCGACACCGCCGATGGCATCACACTCATCGACGCGGGACTGCCCGGCCACTGGCGGGATCTGCAGCGCGAACTCCGCTCCCCGGACAAGTCCGTCGACGACATCCGCGGACTCGTGCTGACCCACGGCGACTCCGACCACATCGGCTTCGCCGAACGCCTGCGAAGCGAACATGGCGTTCCGGTGTTCGTGCATGCCGCCGACGCGGCACGTCCTCACGGGCCGTGCAGGCCCGCAGCTCGCGCCCTTCACCGACGCCCCTGCCACAGCCCTGTCTTCCCTGAACCGGCTCGCCGGGCTGTCGGCATCGTGTGTACTTCCGGGACCCGGCGCCCCCTGGCACACCTCACCGGCCCAGATGAGCGAGGCGGTCAGGAAGTGCTGGAGCGGGGCCGGCACCCGCACGCCCGGCTGGCCAACCCAGTCTTTGTAACCCCATCTGGAGATGTTCACCACCCGGCAGGCCACCGCGACAGGAAAGTCCTCATCGGCGAGTTCACGGACCAGCGCGTACCCTATTTTGGGAGCACGCTCTCCTGGGAGAAATACGCAGTCGCCCGCTTGAGGATCTCATTCTCCGGCTCAAGCTGCCGGGTTCGACGCCGCAGATCGGAGAGTTCCTTCTTCTCCACACTGGTCAGCTTCGCAGCGCCGTTGTCATCGGTGTCGGCCTGGCGCATCCAACTCCGCAGACAGGAATCGCTGATACTCCGGTCTTCAGCAAAGACAGAGACCGGTTTGTCGCCCTTACGGGCAAGCTCGACGGCACGCTGACGGAACTCGATCGGGTGAGCTGCGGGCACGAAGCACTTCCTTCCCATCCGACACAGGGACAACTCAGGTGAGGTGACCGTGCTACGGGGGGAAGCTCAGATCAGCAAATCACCGTGTGATGCGTCTGTGCAGGGCCTGTGAAGATTTCGCCCACAACCCCTAGAGACGGATTCTGGGATCTACCCTTCTGCCATGCCTCTGGCGACAAGGGGCTTCATGCGCTCCCCGATTTTCAGTGCCACGCGCCCTCCCTTGGAGACCGAGAAAAAGATGACACAAGCTCCCCGGGCGCCGGCTCGTTCCCAGGCCGGGCTCGCCGCGATGATTCGCCTCGCCATGGTCGTTGTGCTGGGAGTTTCACTCGCCGGATGCTCAGCTGTCGCCCACGTGACCGGCCTGGACTGTATCGGTGATCCAGCGGATGGTGAATGGGGGAAGCAGGCCCAGCAGGAGTCTGTCCTGTACAGCTCTCCGGCTGACGCCACTCCGGACGGCAGCGACAGACAGGAGGGCATGTATGTCTCACCAGCCTGTATGGACGACAACCGCGTCGCCGAGGTAGGACGGATTTACAAATTCACCGGCTCCCCATTTGCGATCGCGACCCACTACAAGAAGGAGGCACAGGCCAACGGATGGCGTCTGACCGAGGACGGAACCGAACATCTCGTCCATCGAGGCCGTTCGACGGAGAAGTGGCCATCCGACTCATGTTTCTCGAAGAATCTCGGCAAGTTCACCGCGGACTTCCAGCTCATGTTCGACTACTGGTCCTTAGATGTGGCCAACGATCCGGCCACCAAGAAGTACTGGGTCGAGATCTCCTTCTCCCCCGCCGGAGGAAACTGCCAAAGCATTCCGAGAGACAAACGAACCCGGCATGGCTAGCCATGTTTCTGTGCCATCCCGCACGCTTGCCCCGCCCTGATCACCTCGTACGCCGTCGACCCACCGCGGAGCGGCAGCGGGCCGGGGACGGAGGGCAGGCCCGGCCCAGCGTGTACGTCAGCCGGCCGCCGTTCCTCGATCATTGGATGTCATCCCGCACGGCCGGGCTTGCCCCGGAGGAGTAGGTCTGCTGGGCTTGCCTGGGTCGACGGCGTACGAGGCGATCGGCCCCAGCCACCCCCACAACCTGAGCTCTTGCTCGGCGATCACCTCGGGGCCGGAGTACCCCCCGCCGAAGGCATGCTTTTGACCTTCACCGTCTGCTCGCCGTACGGCTGTCGCGTCGCCGTACTCCGTATGGCCTGCTGGTCATTTCCCCGCGTCACTCTGCCTGGCGTCCGGTGTGCAGTGGCGGTCGGCCGGGACCGGCCCGAAGAGGCCGCCGCGCTGGTGTCTGTACGGGCGATCCCCTCGGAAACCCCCGGCGTCGCCATCGTCGCCTCACAAGATGGCCAGTGGTACCGGGCGCGCTCCTTCTACGTCTCCGAGGCCACCGCCGAGTACGCCGCTCACCATCATGCCCACCTGGCCCCGTCGTGGGCCGAGGTCATGGCTCCTCGCATCGGTGACACCGTACGGGACCTGCACGCGGCCTGATCTCACCTCCCCGCGGCCCGGTATGAGCCCTGACCACGCCATGTCCCTACCCGGCCCATGCCCGAATCCGGAAGGAGGTGAATCCCGATGACCGGTCACAAGCCCGGCCGCGTCCGCTCCACGCTGCTGGACTCCGCGCCGATCGTGGTCCTGGCCGTGATCGCAGCTGTGGGGTCCTTCACCCACATCTCCGAACTGGCCGCCGAACACGGCCAGCACGGCTGGCAGTCCTGGGCGGTCGCGGTGTGCATCGACCTGATGTGCGTCATGGCCGCCCGTGAGCTCCAGCGCGACAAGCGCACCGGCCGCCCCCGGCGGGGGCCGATCCTGTCTGACAGAAAGGACCCGACCCGTCATGACTCTTCCCAACCTCTCGCACCTGGTAGAGGCTGCTCGCGCGTGGACGCGCGGCTCCTGGACCTCGATGGCACCCCAGCGTCCATCATGGTCTGGCGCTCGGTCCGAGAGGGCGGCGACACCAAGACCCGTAAGTCCCGGCGCACGCTGACCATGCCGAAGCGGTGCGGGGAAGCGCTCAAACTGCATCGGGAGCGTCAGGACGTGGCTCGCAAGGCGGCCAAAGCCTGGCAGGAGAACGACCTCGTGTTCGCGTCCAAGGTCGGTACGGAACTCGACGCGCACAGCGTCCGGCGCTCGTTCCGGGCTGTGCTCAAGCAGGCCGGTCTAAACGAGAAGGAGTGGACACCTCGGGAGATGCGGCACAGCTTCGTCTCGCTACTGTCCGACTCCGGTATCCCTCGGGAGGAGATCTCCCGCCTGGTCGGCCACCGCAACACCTCCGTGACGGAGACCGTCTACCGCAAGCAGCTCCGCCCGATGCTTCTGGAGGGTGCTGAGGCCATGGACCAGTTGTTCCCTGACTGATTCACGCCGTGGCATCATCGTCCGGCTTGGCCTACCCCGCGGAGGATGATCAGTGAAACCTCAGAACCGATCTCACATGTTCCCGCTGACCCTCGGATGGGCCGTTCTCCTCCTGGGAGGATGCGGAGCGGTTGTCAGCGGTGTCGACAACGACGCTATTCCCTTCCTGATCGCCAATTCCGCCGTCGGACTGGGTTGCATCCTGACCTCCGCCGTAATGGCGATCTCCGGTCGCGACCCGGAGTAGCAGGCATAGTCACTCAGTTGGTCCCCCAGCAACGCAGAAGGCCGCTCCCGATCTCTCGGAAGCGGCCTCTGACCTGGGTGGGGTGTTCACAAGTGCACTTGACCTGGGGCTGATGAGGCAGCGGAAAGATCGCTTCCCAGGTCGACGTTGATCGCTTCCCAGCTTTTCGATCTTGGATGTGGTTGTGCGATCAGACGGCGAAGCGTGCCATTCTCGTATTCTCCCTGGTCATCACTGGCGATTTCGTACCATGGCACGCGGCGTTGCCGGACACCCTCTACGGTCGGTCCCCCGGCCTGTCGACGACCTGGCTCTCCAGATACGCGGTCCACACCGTCGGCGTGCCTGCTTTGACCGTCCCGACTCTCTCGCTGAAGAACGTGCGATCGGTGACGGTCTCGCCGTACGTTCCCAGGAACCGGTAGTCCTCCGGGCTGATGATGATCTCGGACCGTTGCCAGGCCCCGGTGTAGACGAACGCGTTTCCGTGGCGCCCCGTCGCGTCGACGGCGTCCTGCTTGACCGAGACTCCCTTGATCATCGGGAGCGCGCGGAACAGCGCCGCCCTTACTTCGGGAACGAGCGGCTGCCCGCTCATGAGCTGGTGGATCGTCTGGAAGAGCCGCTCCTCCATGGTCCCGTCGGATTCGTCGGCCGCGGGGGTCACCGGCTTGCCGGAGAGCGCCGCCCGCATCCTGGTGAGCATCTCCTCTGGAGTCACCGGCGCCTCGGCGAGGTCGGTGGCGGTGATGCCAGGACCGGTTTCGTGGTGGACGAGCCTGCCCGTCCCGTCGTCCAGCGCCGTCTGCTTGCCGTCCGCGCTGTTCCACCGTTCGAGGGTGATGCGCTGCTCCATGTCCACCTCTGGCCTGGGCTCCTTGAGCAGCGGGGCGATGGTCTCCTTCGTGTACAGCCATTTGCCCGGTGAAAGAACGATCGCGTCGGGATCGGTCTCGGCGGCCCTGGCGGCCCGTTCGCCAAGCTCTCCGACGTTGGCGATGGGGACGATGACCGGCTGGTCGGCGTCCCGCGTCACGGTGAAGCCCACCACGGTGGCCACCGCGAGCGAGGTGGCCAGGACGAGGCGCCAAGCCAGGCGGGGCCTGCGTTGGCGCCTGACGGTGAGGGCTGGCTCGCGCATCGCGTGCAGCAGCTGGGCGCGGGCCGCGTCACGTGCCTCATCCGTGATCAAGGGCGGGTTGTCGCGAAATTTCCTGATCTTGTCCATCATGCGTCCTCTGCAGTCGGATCTTCGTCACCGAACGCGGCCCTGGCCTTCTTACGGGCGCGGTGCAAGCGCGAGCGCACCGTCCCGATCGGGATGCCGAGTGCCACGGCCACTTCCTCGTAGGTCAGGTCGCCCCATGCCACCAGCAAGAGCACGTCGCGATCCCGCTGCGACAGGGCCGCCAACGCCTTGGCCAGCCGGCGCTCCTCCATCTGCGCGGCGACACGGCCGACCGCCTCGTCGGCCATCGGCTCCGGCAAGGGGTCGACCCCGGTACGGCACAGCGCCCGCAGGAACCGCTCCTCGTTGCGCCGGTGCCTGGCGATGAGGTTGGTCGCGATGCCGTACAGCCAGGGCCTGGCCAGCCGGTGCGTCAGGTCGTAAGACTCCCGCTGGCTGAAGGCGATCAGGAATGTCTGCGCGGCGATGTCGTCGGCGGCCTGGGAGCCGAGGCGGCGGGAGATGTAGCGGTGGATCTGGTCGATATAACGGTCGAACACGCCAGCGAACTGCTCCGGGACGTCATGAGACCGGCGGATAAGCTCGGCGTCGTCCGCCTCGACCATCTCCTCGGCCTGCGTACTTGTCATGCCCGCTGTTTCCCGATGGGCCGGATCGAGTTCACACACTCGTCGAAATGGCAGATAACCGGTGCGAAGGTCTGACAGGAGAATTGTCGACGTTGCGGTCGGGCGGCTGACACAGTGTTCTCTCCGGTGGGCGACGGTGTCCTGCGGGGGCATCGGGCGCTACCCGCGCCGGGCCTGAGAACGACCGATGCTCCAACCTCGCGAAAGCAGACAACCGCGAACCCGGCAGCACTCTTCGGGCAACAGGGGAGCAGATCATTCCCTATTTCCCCGAGAGGCAGCTCATGTCCTTAGGCAACCCACTCATCGCCACCCTCTTAGCAGGAACGATCGGATTCACGCCGGTACCGGGTGAGCGTGCCCACATCCAGCAGCCAAGCACTCGGCAGACGAGCAGCGTGACTTTGATCACCGGTGACCGGGTCGTGGTCACCGGCAAGGGGTATCGCGTGGAGCCTGGCCCTGGCAGGCAGGTCGGGTTCATGAAGCAGGTGCGCGAGGGCCACCTGTACGTGATCCCGTCCGATGCCAGGGCTCTGGTCGCGGAGGGGGTGCTCGACAGGCGGCTGTTCGACATCACGCAGCTCCTGGAATGGAGATACGGGGACGCTGGCAGGACCGACATCCCGCTGATCATCCAGTCGGCCAAAGGCCTGGCGGCCCCGCCCCAGGGGACGCAACAGACCCGACAGCTCGCCGGCCTGGGCATGACTACGCTCCGCGTGCCCAAGGCGAGCGCGGGTCAGGCGTGGAAGGACCTGACGGACGGTGCCCGCACCCTGGCCGCGGGGACGACGAAGCTCTGGCTGGACGGCCGCCGGTTCTTCACCCTGGACCAGAGTGTCAAGCAGATCGGTGCCACCGAGGCGTGGAAGCAGGGCATGACCGGCAAGGGGGTCACGGTCGCCGTGCTCGACTCCGGCTACGACCCCGAACATCCGGACCTGAGGGGTGTGGTGGCGCAGGAGCGCAACTTCAGCGAGGATCCCGACATCCGCGACACCCTCGGCCACGGCACCCACATCGCCTCGACCGTCGCCGGGGCCGGGGAGAAGTACCGGGGGGTGGCGCCGGACGCGAAGCTCGCCATCGGCAAAGTGGGCAACGCCTCCGGTCTGACTGAATCCGCCATCCTGGCGGGGATGGAATGGGCCGCCATCGAGGTCAAGGCCAGGATCGTCAACATGAGCTTCGGTGGGAGTGATACCCCGGAGCTCGACCCCTTGGAACAGGCGGTGAACGCGTTGTCCGCGCGGACGGGCACGCTGTTCGTCACGGCTGCGGGAAACAGCGGCGGGCTGCGCCCAGTGGACAGTCCTGGCAGCGCCGACGCGGCCCTCACGGTGGGCGCCGTCGACAGGGAGGACCGGATGGCTCCTTTCTCCAGCACCGGACCGCGTGAGGGCGATCACGCGATCAAGCCGGACGTCACCGCGCCGGGCGTGGGCATCGTGGCCGCTGCGGCCGCCGGCACCACCGAGGGCTCCCACGTCGCGATGAGTGGCACCTCGATGGCCACCCCGCATGTGGTCGGAGCCGCGGCGATCCTCGCTCAGCGCCACCCCGAGTGGACCGGCGAGCAGCTCAAGGCCGCGCTCACCGGCAGCGCCGCGCCCTCGGCCGGCGCGACGCCGTACCAGCAGGGCACCGGGCGGGTGGACCTGGTCCGCGCGCTCGCCCAGCAGGTCGTGGCCGAGCCGGGCAACATGTGGGCCGCCTTCCCCTGGGATGGCTCAGGCGATCACGTGACGACCAGGATCATCACCTACGCCAACTCCGGAGACGCTCCGGTCGATCTCGACCTCACCGCCGAGGGGGAGGTGCTGAAGCTCTCCACCCAGCGGATCGAGGTACCCGCCAGAGGACAGGTGTCGGTCACGCTCACGATCGACGCCAAGGGAAAGGCCAAGGGCGACTATCCCGGGACCGTCACCGCCCGGTCGGGCGAGACCGTGATCCGCACCCTGGCCGGCGCGTACGTCGAGCCGGAGTCCTACGACGTGACCATCGACACCATCGGCAGAGGCGGCGAACCCGTCAGCTCCTACATCCAGATTTATGACCCGAAAACCGGCGCCGTCCACGAGCTGGCCCTCGAGAACGGGGTCGCCAAGGTCCGGCTGCCCAGGGGCGAATGGAGCCTCTATTCGGAGATCGACGAACGGGCGACCGGGAGAACGATCGCCCACACCACGCTGAAGGTCGACAGCGGCGACCAGCGGGTCACCGTAGACGCACGTCAGGGCAAGCCGGTCCGGGTCGCGCTCGACGACCCGACCGCGGCGCCCAGACGTGGCTTCGAAACGCAGCTGGGTCAAGGCCGGTGGGGCATCGCCTGGTCGACGAGCCTGGACGTCAATGCCAGGTTCTTTGTCGTTCCCGGGCGCCGGGCGGGGCTGCACTACATGCTCAGAACCGTCTGGTACAGCAAGGACGTGTCGCCGAGCCCGTATGTCTACGACCTCGTCGATTACCACACCGACGGGATCCCCGAGGATCCCACGTACACCGCCAGGCAGCGGGATCTCGCGAAGGTGACGGCGACCTACCGGGCGTCTGGGGTGGCGGCCAAGGGCACCCCGCTCTTCGGGCCCCGCTTTCGCGACGCCGAGTCCCTGTTCATGTCCGAGCCTCCCGACGACATTGACCTGCCCGGCACGCTCACGCACTATCGGACCCCCGGGTTGATCTGGGACAGCTGGCTCGAGGTCGGCACATCCCTGATGGTCGACGGCGGCAAAGCCATGAAGCGTGGACACACCCAAGAGGTGTGGAATGCGGCGGTGAGCGGCCCGTCCCTCGCCAGACCCAGCGGCAGCCGCACCGGCGACGAGCTGACCTTCTCCGCCGGCAGAATCTTCGCCGACGGCGTCGCCGGAAGGACCGGTGTGGACGCCGCGGCCACCGGCACCGCCACTCTCATCCGAGACGGGCGAGTACTCGCCACGACAGATCTCGCCAAGTGCACGCTCGACCAGCCGCAGACGTGCGGGCTCCAGGCCGACCTGCCGGTCGAGTCCGCCGCGTACATACTGAGCACGTCGATGCGCAGGCAGGTGCCGTACTCGACGCTGTCCACGGCTGTGCACAGCGTCTGGACGTTCCGGTCGGCGAGCACGGCGAAGGAGCAGCCGCTGCCGCTGATGGCGGTGCGCTTCGCCCCTTCTGGGCTCGACGACGCCAACCGCGCCAAGCCGGGTTCTGCGACTCGGCTGCCGATGTGGGTCGAGCGAAACCCGGGAGCCCCCAAGGCAGCGGTACGGTCCGTCCAACTGGAGATGTCCTCCGACGACGGCACGAGCTGGCGCCGGATCCCGGCTGCCCCGACTCCCACGGGATGGACGGCCGCGGTGCCCAACCCGAACACACCGGGATTCATCTCGCTGCGGGTGACGGCGACCGACACCGCCGGCACCGGCCTCACGCAGACGATCATCCGCGCCTACGCGGTCGGATGATCACGTAGCCTGTCCACGTCCGTCCAGGCCGGGCGGGCGTGGTGCTCGTGGGGCGCCCGCGCAGCTGTTTACCGTTCACGGTCCTGTGGCTTCCTCTGTGCTTAAGTCACAAATGTGCTTAAGTCACAAAGGCCCAGGCAGAACGCGATCACCGTCGCGGCCCCGGCTTCGACGCCACCGGCGGCGCCCGCCACGGACTCGGCCTCGCCAGGCTGAAGCCGAGCTGCGGCGGCTTCGCCTGAACACCCGGCGGCAACGCCCCGGCTACGTCACCCGCAACACCGTGACCAGCGACGGACGCGCGGCCACCATCGCCGTCACCGCCCCTGCCGTGATGCTTCCCGCCGCTAAGCACATCGAGGCCGCACTCTGCAAGTAAGCGCCACACCGCCGCCCCCAAGGGCTCGCGAGGGTCGAGGGTGGTTCCCACCATCCTCGACCCTCGCGGCATTTCTGGATGTTCCGCCCGCGCTGCGACTGATCCTTTCCCTGCCGACGGCAGACCCACGACCACCCCGAGCCCACACCCAGGACACGACAACGCCTGCGAGCACGACCTTGTCCCATCCAGGGCCAACAGCAGACCGCCACCTCGCGAGTGATCCGCCCCGCCACCCACCGCACAACACCACAACGACCGCCGGGTTTCGCATGCCCACCGGCCGGTCCCACACACGCTCACAGCGGTCCACCACCACCAGCGCCCTCCGCCGCGACCACCACACGAGCCAAAATCAGCCCGGCCGGCGGCCACAGGACCTCGGAAACGACGAGATCCCGCCCGATCAAGCGATCGGACAGGATCTCGTCAACCGTTCCTGAGCCAACTCAAGAACGGCCCCTTGTGGAGATGAGGGGATTCGAACCCCTGCCCCCTTCGATGCGAACCCTGGTAGGACGCACCGGGCCTGCTCGCCGGATGTCATCCTGTGCCGTCAGGTACCGCGCCGATGCCGTCTGATGATCTCGGCCACGCCCTCGTGTCAGCGAGTTCGCTGACTTTTCACTGACTCCAATCCACGAGAGTTCAGGGGAAGCTAGGCCCCACCTCGACGGCTATCGTGCGTCTGTGACGATCACTGATGTCGAGATGGCCGCTCTGCTCGCGCCGGCAGGGCTCCGCTTCATAGAGCGGCGGAATCAGGCAGAAGTCCAGTTGCCTCCGCTGCCACCGGGATACTCAGCCGCAAGTGCAGGTCCCGAGCATGGTCGGTTCGATTCCCACCCCGACGAAGTAGCCGATGTCGACGCTCCAGACATGCCTGACAAGGTCAATGCGAGCTGGTTCCGGATGGCAACGGAGTACGGGCTCTTCAACGATGACCGCGAGTTCCTGCTGGCGGTGGAGTATGCGGAGTACGGCGAAGCAGGCGATGAGGAAGCCCACACCGCCTGGGTCCGAGTAGGGCTCCTCGACGACTGGGACTTCGTCGCGAGCGAAGTAGATCAGCTGCGGAGCTGGATGGCAGGGCTGCACACGACGCGCTTCATACCGGAGTTCACGGTGGCGTCCCTGGATGGGCGGACAATGATGAACACCACCGTCTGGGGCGACGGCACCGTCAGCACCATCGCCATATGCCCCTCCTACGAGGAGGAGCCAAAACACAGGCCCTGAACAGCGAAAAGGCCCGGCTCCATTATCTGGAACCGAGCCTTTCGATCTTGTGGAGATGAGGGGATTCGAACCCCTGACCCCTTCGATGCGAACGAAGTGCGCTACCGGACTGCGCTACATCCCCAAGACGTGCACTAGGTTAGCAAACTTCCGGAGCCGCTCGCGCCATTCACGGCGAAGATCAATCGCCGACCGCACGGCGGGGGGGCTCGGCGTACTGGTCGAAGAGCTCGTCCCGGTGCGCGGCCAGGTCGATGATCTCCGCGACCGGCTGCTGGGCCTCCAACCGGGCGGCCCGGCGCCGGGCGCGCCTGGCACGTTCCGCGCGGGCCTGAGCGGCGGCCCTGCGCTGCTCGGCGTCGATCTGGACCGAGACCCGCAGAATAGCCAGGTAAGTACCTAGAAGCACCACTGAGGGCGCGACACCCCACCAGGGGATGATCTGGACGGCGGCCGTCACCATCGAGGCGAGGAGCAGGAGCGTGCACCAGAAGGTCAGCCGCCTGCGTTTGGCCACCTGCAGCGCCCGGCGGCGCTGCTCGGCGCGACGGCGTTCGCCCGAGGCCCGCAGGGACCGGGACTCGGTCGTGGTCGTCCCCACGGGCGCGAGATCGGTCCTGGTATCGGAGGCCTCGTCCTCGATCGGCTGCTCGTCCGGGACGTACGGCTCAGCGCCCTTGTCGGTCTCGGCGAAGGTGGGGCGGTCCCGGCGCAACCACATGGGGACGAGGACGCACAACCACATTATGACAATGGCCAGATAGAGAAGAGCGCTGCTCACGGCAGCCTCCGGGCAGCATGAAAACGCCTGTGGTCTCTTGGCGTCTTCAATGTGCTCACGTCACGCACCGTAAGACCGCGTGTCACTATTTGACGAGTATTCAGTGCGGTGTGTCGCGAGATCTTCAAACCTCTTCATGGGGAGCGCCACCATGGGCCGCCGATTCTCGGGCCCTCCGCCACCGCACGAGCAGGCCTCTTGGTGCGTCTTCGACCGTGAGCGCGTAACAAATGTGGTCACGCCAAGCACCGTCGATGTGCAGATGTCGCCTTCTGATGCCTTCTTCCCTGAAGCCGAGCTTTTCAACCACCCTGCGACTTGCGTGATTCTCCGGTCTGATGTTGGCCTCCACCCGGTGCAGCCCGGTGGTGAAGAAACAGTGGTCGACCGCCATGGCCACGGCGGTGGGAATGATGCCCCGGCCGGCCAGGGCGCCGTCCACCCAGTAGCCGATCTGGGCCGATCTGGCCGAACCCCAGACGATGGCGCCGACCGTGAGCTGCCCGACGAAGGCGCCCTCGTAGGTGACGACCCAGGGCAGCGCGAGCCCCTGCCGGGCCTCCCTGCGAAGGGTGCCGGCCATCGAGATGTAGGGACCGAGGCCCGTCCTGAACAGAGGGGTCTCCGGGTTGCTGGGCTCCCAGGGGCGGAGCCAGTTGGCGTTGCGCAGCCGCGACTCCCGCCAGACACGCACATCCCGCAGGCGCAGCGGCCGAAGTCCCACCGGGCCTTCCGTCAGGGTCACCGGCCAGCCACGTAGTCGATCCACGCCCTCCATCATCCCCCCAAGACACGCCGGGTGCCATGGAGTCCTTCAGGCGGCTCAGCGTGGGTGGTCTCCCCCTCGGATCTGGTCCACGGCGTGCTCCAGCACGGGCAGGAGCACGGCCATGCCGTCGCGGACCCCTCCGGTGGAGCCCGGCAGGTTGACGATCAGGCTGCCGCCGGCCTGCCCGGCGAGCCCACGGGACAGGATCGAGGTGGGCACCCTGTCACGGCTGGACTGCCGGATGGCCTCGGCGATGCCGGGGATCTCCCGGTCCAGTACCCGCGCGGTCATCTCCGGGGTGAGGTCGGCCGGGGTCAGCCCGGTGCCGCCGGTGGTGACGATCACGTCGTATCCCTCGGCCACCCCCGCCCGCAGTGCCAGATCCACCTCGTAGCCGTCGGGGACCACCCGGGGACCGTCCACGTCGCATCCGGCCTCGGCGAGAAGCTCGGCCAGCAGTTTTCCGGATTTATCCTCGTATATCCCGGCGGAGGCCCGGTTGGACGCCGTGATCACCAGAGCTCTCATGCCGACATCCTCCCAGCCTCGCTCACCACGCCCGCCCTCAGGCCCCGACAGCCGCATCCGCGACGCCCTCAGGCCCCGACAATCGCCTCCGCACCGACGCCGGCGATCAGGCCTGCCGGTTCCACACCCCGGTCTTGCCGCCGGTCTTCTCCTCGACCCGGACATCGGTAATCACAGCTGCCGGGTCCACCGCCTTGACCATGTCGATCAGCGCGAGCGCGGCGACCGAGACGGCGGTCAGCGCCTCCATCTCGACACCGGTCCGGTCGGCGGTCTTGACCCGGGCGGTGATCTCCACGCCGTCGTCGACCACGGCCAGCTCGACCTTCACCCCGTGCAGTGCGATCGGGTGGCAGAGCGGGATCAGGTCGGGGGTGCGCTTGGCGCCCATGATGCCCGCGATCCGCGCGGTGCCGATCGCGTCGCCCTTGGGGATGTCCCCCGACCTCAGCAGGGCCACGGCCTCGGTCGACAGCAGCACCTTGCCGGTGGCGCTCGCCGTACGGACGGAGACGTCCTTGGTGGAGACGTCCACCATGCGTGCCGCGCCGGTCTCATCGATATGCGTGAATCCACTCATATGCACACAATGCCCTGCGTCCCGGCGCACGCGCTCACCGCACCGGCTCGCGCACTCCGTCCGCTCGCTCGCATGCGCCCACGCGGATCGCTCCGCCCGTCACCCCGCCTGCTTGCCTGAACCACCTGAATCACCGCGTCCGCCCGAATCATCGCGCTCGCCCGAATCACCGCGCCTGCCCGGATCCCCGCGTCCGCCCGGATCCGCCCGTTCACAGGGGGATGACCTCCACGGTCGCGCCCTCGGGCAGTTCGGTGACGTCCTCGGAGATCACGATCAGGGCGTTGGCCGCGGCCAGGGCGGCGAGCTGGTGCGAGCCCTGCCCCCGCACCGGTGTGACGGTCCCGTCGGCGGCCAGCACCGCCCGCAGGTAGGACCGCCTGCCCTGGGGCGAGCGGAGCGGTGAGGCGGTCAGGGCGCGCACCGTCGGCGCGGGCCCGGCGGGCAGGCCGCGCATCTTCCGCAGCGCCGGCCGGACGAACAACATGAACGACACGAAGGACGACACCGGATTGCCCGGCAGCGCGAAGATCGGAATCTGGTCCTCGCCCACCACGCCGAACCCCTGGGGCATGCCCGGCTGCATGGCGACGCGGTCGAAACGGACCGTGCCGAGAGGGCCGAGCGCCTCCTTGACCGGCTCGTAGGCGCCCATCGAGACGCCGCCGCTGGTGATCACTGCGTCGGCCCGCAGGAGCTGCGCGTCGAGCTGGTCGAGGAACAGCCGGGCGTCGTCGGCCACGACTCCGGCCCGGTACCCGTCGCCCCCGGCCTCGCGGACGGCGGCGACCAGGGTGTAGCTGTTGGACTCCCAGATCTGGCCGGGGGCCAGAGGGGTGCCGGGCTCGGCCAGCTCCGCACCTGTGGAGATCACCACGACTCTCGGCCGGGGCCGTACCAGCACCCGGCGGCGGCCGACCCCGGCCAGGATGCCGAGCTGCGCGGGACCGATCAAGGTCCCCGCCGGCAGCACGACCTCACCGGCGCGCACGTCCTCGCCCGCACGGCGGATCGCGTTTCCCGGCGGCGCCGGCCGGTCGATCGTGACCTGGGCCGTGCCGCCGTCGGTCCACTCGACCGGGACCACGGCGTCGGCCCCCTCGGGCATCGGGGCGCCGGTCATGATCCGCGTGACCGTGCCGGGGCCGACGGTGAGCCGCCCGTCGTCACCGGCCGCGATGTCACCGAGCACCGGCAGCGTCACCGGGGGCTGCCTGACGTCTTCGGCCCGTACGGCGTAGCCGTCCATGGCCGAGTTGTCGAACGGCGGCAGCGGGACCGGGGAGGTGACCTCCTCGGCCAGGGTCGTGCCCAGCGCCTGTTCCAGATCCACCTCAAGCGGGGCGAGTGCCCGCACGGTGAGCAGGATGTCCGCCAGGTGGTCGTCAACCGATCTCATCGGGCTCGTCGGGGTCATCGGGATGCCAGGAACTCCTTCAGCCAGGGCATGAACTCCGGTGCCAGGTCGGACCGGTCCGCCGCGAACTGCACCACGGTGCGCAGGTAGTCGAGCTTGTTGCCGGTGTCGTAGCGGCGGCCGCGGAACAGCACGCCGTGGACCGGCCCGCCCTCGTCCCCGCCGCGACCGGCCAGGGTGCGCAGGGCGTCGGTCAGCTGGATCTCGTTGCCGCGGCCCGGAGGGGTGTTCTCCAGGACCTCGAAGACGGCGGGGTCGATCACGTAGCGGCCGATGACGGCCCAGTTGGACGGGGCCTCCTCGGCCGGCGGCTTCTCCACCAGGTCGGTCACCCGCACCACGTCGTCCTCGGAGGTGGGCTCGATGGCGGCGCAGCCGTACAGGGAGACCTGCTCCTTCGGCACCTCCATCAGCGCGATGACGCTGCCGCCGTAGGTGCCGCGTACCTCGATCATGCGCTTGAGGAGCTCGTCGCGGTAGTCGATCAGGTCGTCACCGAGCAGGCAGGCGAACGGGTGGTCGCCCACGTGCTGCTTGGCGCAGAGCACGGCGTGGCCGAGGCCGCGCGGCTCGCCCTGCCGTACGTAGTGGAGCGTCGCCAGGTCGGCGGGCTCCCGCACCTGGGAGAGCCGTTCGTCGTCGCCCTTGGCCTCCAGGGCGTCCTCAAGCTCGATCGCCCGGTCGAAGTGGTCCTCGATGGAACGCTTGTTCTTACCGGTGACCATCAGGACGTCGAGCAGCCCGGCGGAGACCGCCTCCTCGACGACATACTGGATCGCGGGCTTGTCGACGATCGGCAGCATCTCCTTGGGAGTCGCCTTGGTCGCCGGTAGGAAGCGGGTGCCCAGGCCCGCGGCGGGAACAACGGCTTTGGTCACAGGATGCAAGTCGGCCATAACCGAAACCATAGTGGAGGGATCTGTGGACAAGCTGAAGCTGCGCTCGACGGTCGAGGCCGCGCGTGCCTCGATCCCCGGAGACGAGCGGCATGCGGCTTCCGTCCGGACTCGGGAAACACTGCTGGAGCAGCCGTGGGTCCAGATGGCCGGCCTCATCGCGTGCTACTGGTCCATCGGGACGGAACCGGCGACCCACGGGCTCGTCTTCGCGCTGTGGAAACACGGCGCCACCGTGATCCTGCCGGTGCTCCGTGACGACGACGACCTCGACTGGGCGGTGTACGACGGTCCCGACACGCTCGCTCCCGGCCGTTTCGGGCTCATGGAGCCGGTGGACACCCGGCGCGGCGTCGACGCGATCAGGACCGCCGCCCTGGTGATCGTGCCCGCGCTGGCGGTGGACCGGTTCACCGGAGTACGGCTCGGCCGCGGCGGCGGCTCCTACGACCGGGCGCTGGCGAGGGTCGGCCCGAACGTGCCGACGGTCGCCCTGCTCTACGAGGGTGAGCTGCTGGAGGGCGTCCCCGCCGAGCCTCACGACCTGCCGGTCCGCTACGCGGCCCTGCCGGGCGGGATCACCGCCGTCGCTCCTCGGAGTGCCTGACGACTCGGCCGAATGCGACACAATGGTCCCTGGAGTCAGAGAGGGGGCCAGATGGGATGGGATGTCTGGCTGCTTCTCGGGGCTGGAATCGTCATCGCGGCCATCCTCGCGGTGCGGGTCGCCCACCGGAGCGGGCTGCCGAGCCTTCTCATCTTCTTGGGCTTCGGCCTGCTCGTCGGCGAGTCCGGCTTCGGGCTCCAGTTCGAGAACCCTGAGCTCGCCCAGCAGATGGGGCTGGTCGCCCTGGCGATCATCCTGGCCGAAGGCGGCCTGACCACCAACTGGAACCACGTCAAGCGCTCCATCCCGACCGCGCTGGTGCTGGCCACCGTCGGTGTCGGGATAAGCGTCGCGGCCGTCGCGGTCCCCGTGCACCTGCTGCTCGGCATGGACTGGCGGACCGCGCTGCTGCTCGGTGCGATCCTCGCCTCCACCGACGCGGCGGCCGTCTTCTCCGTCCTGCGCCGCCTCCCCCTGCCCCCGCGCCTGGCGGGCATCCTGGAGGCCGAGTCCGGCCTCAACGACGCGCCGACCGTCATCGCCGTGATGCTGCTGAGCGCCGCCACCTCGCCCAGTCTGGGAAGCGCGCTGCTGCTGGTCGTCTTCGAGCTGACGGTGGGCGCGATCGTCGGCCTGGCGGTCGGGCCGCTCGGCGTCTACGCGCTGCGCCGCATCGCGCTGCCGGTCTCCGGCCTGTACCCGATCGCGGTGCTGGCGCTGTCGTTCGTCGCCTACGCCGGCGCCGTGCTCCTGCACGGCAGCGGCTTCCTGGCGATCTACCTGGCCTCCCTGGTCATGGGCAACTCCCGGATGCCGCACCGGGCCGCCTCCCGCGGGTTCGCCGAGGGCGTCGCCTGGCTGGCCCAGATCGGCCTGTTCGTCATGCTCGGCATGCTGGCCAGCCCGTCGGAGATGCCGTCGGCGATCGTCCCGGGCCTGGTGGCCGGGCTGATCCTGGTCCTGGTGGTCCGGCCGCTGTCGATCGTCCTCTCCGCCCAGCTGGTACGGCTGGCACGGGTCGACCGGCTGAACTGGCGGGAACAGGCCTTCCTGTCGTGGGCGGGACTGCGCGGAGCGGTGCCCATCGTGCTCGCGACCATTCCCTGGGCCGCCGACTCGGTCGCGGAGGGCACCGCCAAGTTCGTGTTCAACGAGGTCTTCGTCATCGTCGTCGTCTACACCCTGGTGCAGGGGCCGACGCTGCCCTTCGTGGCGAAGCTGCTCGGGCTCTCCACTCCCGACGAAGCCCGCGACCTGGAGGTGGACTCGGCGCCGCTGGAGGAGCTCAACGCCGACCTGCTGCAGATCAAGGTGCCGCCCACCTCGAAGCTGCACGGCGTGGAGATCTTCGAGCTGAGGCTGCCCACCGACGCCCAGGTGACGCTGATCGTCAGGGACGGCCGGACGTTCGTGCCCGCCGACTCCACGAGGATCAGGATCGACGACCAACTCCTGGTCGTGACCACCGCGGCCTGCAGGGATCCGGTCGAACGGCGGATACGGGCGATCAGCCGCAGGGGCAAACTCGCCGGCTGGTTCGGCGAGCTGGGCACCTGATCCGAGTGGAATGCGACAGGTTCGACTCGCGTTTAAGCTTGTCGGCTGCGTACCATTAGCAGTCGCGTCTATAGAGTGCCAATCGGCGCGGACAACCGAGGAGGAGCGCGTGCCCACCTACCAGTACGCCTGTAGTGCATGCGGCAATGAGTTCGACATCGTCCAGAAGTTCTCCGACGACGCGCTCACCGAGTGCCCGACCTGCTCGGGCGAGCTACGCAAGGTGTTCTCCGCGGTCGGCATCGTCTTCAAGGGGTCGGGCTTCTACCGGACCGACAGCCGGTCTTCCTCCACGAGCACGGTGAGCTCCGGCGGCGCGAGCTCCTCGTCGAGCTCGCCGGCCTCGTCCGGCTCCGACTCGTCCGGCTCGTCCGGCTCGTCGACGGAGTCGGCCTCCTCGACGTCCTCGAAGACGACGAAGACCACGAGCAGCCCGGCCCCCGCGGCGTCCTGAGCCGGCCTCCCGGACCGGGTCGGCCGTTCCGGGAGGTCGCGCTCCAAGGGCCGGCCGTTCCGTCCGCGGACGGACGAGCCGCTCCTCCCGCGACCGTACCTGCCGCAGGCCGGGCCCGCCGTACCTCCCGTGACCGGGCCCGCCGCACCTGCCGCAGGCCGGTCGGCCGTATCTCCCGTGATAGGGCCCGCCGTACCTGCCGCAGGCCGGTCAGCCGTTCCGCAGGCCGGTCACCCGTTCCGGGGGCGATCGCCCGCCGAGCCGAGCAGCTCGCCGGGGAGCCGCTGCAGCAGCTCGCGGAGCCGGGGATGCTCCTCGGGGTTCCAGTCCCGGACCAGCCGCCGGAGACCCTCACGGGCCTCCGCGACCAGCCGGTCGGCCACCTGCTCGCCGGCCGGGGTCAGTCCCAGGACGCCGTCGTCGGCCCGGCGGACCAGGCCGCGCGCGACGAGCAGGTCCGCGTACGGCCGGCCCCTTTCGACCGTCACCCCCGCCCGCTCGGCGAGCTCCGTGCCCGCCTGGGGACCCTGGGTGCCGAGGCGGGCGAGCAGCCACACGGCGCCGGGCGGCAGATCCAGGTCGGCCATGTCGCTCAGGCGGCGGTAGTAGTCCCTGCGCATGTCCGCGTCGGCCAGCCGCCACAGCCCCCGCTCCACCTCGGCGAGCGAGGAGCGTTCGGTGGGCGCGGCGCCGTAGCCTTCGCCCAGGTCGGCCGCCTTGGTGGTCTCCCGCAGAGGCACCTCGGGCAGCAGCCAGGCCGCGGCGAAGGCGATCAGGACCGCCGGCGCGCTGTAGAGGAAAACGTGGGCGATCGCGTCGGAGTAGGCCGCGAGGAACGCCGTGGCGGTCTCCGGCGGCAGCCTCTGGACGACCGTCGGGTCCGACTGGACCGCCCTCTCCATCCCCGGCGGGATGCTCACCGTCCGCGAGAGCCGTACCAGGTCGTCGGTGAGCCGCGATGTGAAGATCGATCCGGCGATCGCGACGCCGAACGAGCCGCCGATCAGGCGGAAGAAGGTCGCCCCCGAGGTGGCCACCCCGAGGTCCTCGAACCCGACCGCGTTCTGCACCACGATCACCAGCACCTGCATCACCAGGCCGATGCCCACGCCCAGCACGAGCAGGTAGACGCTGAGCCGGAGGGTGGAGGTGTCCTCGCGGACGTGGGAGAGCAGGTAGAGCCCGATCGACACGATCGCGGTGCCGAGGATCGGGAAGACCTTGTATCTCCCGCTGCGCGTGATGATCTGCCCGCTGACGATCGAGGTCACCAGCATGCCGCCCATCATCGGCAGCAGGTGGAGCCCGGACGCGGTGGGCGAGACTCCCTGGACGACCTGCAGGAACAGCGGCATGTAGGTGAGCGGGCCAAACATCGCGAAACCCACGACGAAGCCGATCAGCGAGGCCACGTTGAAGACCCGCATCCTGAACAGGCGCGGCGGCAGCACCGGTTCCCTCGCCCGCTTCTCCGCCTGCCACCAGAGCGCCAGCAGCGCCGCCGCGGCGATTCCCAGCCCGACGACGACCGGGTCCCCCCAGGGGTAGGCGGTCCCGCCCCAGGTGGCCATCAGGACCAGGCAGGCGGCCCCGCCGCCGAGGAAGACCATGCCGAGGTAGTCGATGGCGTGCCGTGTCCGCTCCGTGCCGGACGGCAGCGCCGTGGAGATCACGATCAACGCGAGGACGCCGATCGGCAGGTTGACGTAGAAGACCCAGTGCCAGGACAGGTGGTCCACGAAGAGGCCGCCGAGCAGTGGCCCCGCGACGCTGGAGACCGCGAACACCGCGCCGAAGAACCCCTGGTACCTCCCCCGCTCCCGGACCGGCACGACGTCCCCGACGATCGCCTGGGCGAGCACCATGAGACCGCCGCCGCCCAGCCCCTGCAGGGCGCGGAAGCCGATGAGCTCTCCCATGTTCCGCGACAGGCCGCACAGCGCCGAGCCCACCAGGAAGACGACGATCGCGGCCTGGAACAGTTTCTTCCTGCCGTACTGGTCGCCGAGCTTGCCCCACAGGGGCGTCGAGACGGTCGAGGACAGGATGTAGGCGGTGACCACCCAGGACAGCTCCTCCAGGCCGCCCAGGTCGCTGACGATCGTCGGCAGCGCGGTCGAGACGATCGTCTGGTCCAGCGCGGCGAGCAGCATGCCGAGCATGAGCGCGCCGATGACGAGCCCTACGCCCCCCGTGAGCCGCGCGTGCCGCCGAGACTGCTGGGCATTCATCCGAACCCCCGATCGGTGTACGGCAGATCATACCCAGAGTGATCAGACGGCCACATTGAGGACACGGTTATCCACAGGGTGTGCGCCGTGTCCACAGGTCGCGCTCCCGCTCTCCTCACGGGCCGCGATGGCGCTAATCTCAGCGCCATGGTCACTCGCGCAGACATCGGAGTCATCGGCGGCTCGGGCTTCTACTCCCTGCTCGACGACGCCACGGAGATCGAGGTGGCGACCCCCTACGGTCCCCCCAGCGACGTCGTCACCGTCGGCAGGCTCGGAGAGCGCTCGGTCGCCTTCCTGCCCCGCCATGGCCGCGACCACCGCTTCCCACCCCATCGCATCCCCTACCGCGCCAACCTGTGGGCCCTGCGTTCCCTCGGCGTCCGCCAGGTTCTCGCCCCCAGTGCCGTCGGCTCCCTCCGCCCCGAGCTCGGCCCCGGCACCTTGGTCGTCCCGGACCAGCTCGTCGACCGCACCTCCGGCCGCGCGCAGACCTACTACGACAGCGACGGCGTCGTCCACGTCGCCTTCGCCGACCCCTACTGCCCCACCGGCCGGGCGGCGGCCGCGTCGACCGCCCGGTCCACCGGGTGGGACCTGGCAGACAACGGCACCCTGGTGGTCATCGAAGGCCCCCGCTTCTCCACCCGCGCCGAATCCCGCTGGTTCACCGCCAACGGCTGGACGATCGTCGGCATGACCGGCTTCCCCGAATCCGTCCTCGCCCGCGAGCTGGCCATGTGTTACACCTCACTGTCGCTGGTCACCGACCACGACGCCGGAGTCGAGGCCGGCGAGGGGGTCACCCACGAGGAGGTCCTCGCCTTCTTCGCCACCAACATCGCCCGCATGCGCTCCCTCGTCACCGACGTCGTCGCCGCCCTGCCCCAGAACCGCGCCTGCCCCTGCGGCAACGCCCTGGACGGCCTCAAACTCCCCTTCGACCTCCCCGAGTAGCTCCTTACCCTTCCCTCCGCCCCGACCTCACGGCAGGACCGCCCCGCCGCGAGCTCCGCTCCAGCCTCGCCTTACAGCGGGCACCTCACCCACTCCACCCGCCCCGCCCCGTACGG
>NZ_NGFP01000108.1 GCF_002149035.1 Streptosporangium minutum | reverse complement strand
GGGCGGCGAGGCCGGTGCCCGCGCCCAGGCCCGGGGTGGCCGGGCCGCCGCCGTCGGTCACCGTCACCACCAGCAGGCCGAGGTCCGCCGGTGTCGCCGGGGGTTTCGCGCGGGGGGCCGGCGTGTCCGGGCGGCAGGGGCCTGCCGGTGCCGTCGGGGGCTTCGGTGTGTCCGGCCGGCCGGGGACGGCCTCCACACGGACGTGGACGGCGGAGCCGGTGGCGTAGCGCATCGCGTTGGTCAGGGCCTCGCGGACCACGCGAAAGGCGACCGAGGCGAGTTCGGGCGGGGCGGTGGCGACCGTGCGGTGGCAGGTCACACCGGGATGGCCGTCGAGAAGGGTGTCGATGTCGCCGAGGGTGGGGGTCTCGCCGCGCTGGTCGAGGGCGGCGAGGCGGTCGAGTTCGGATACGGCCTGGCGGCCCGCGCCGGCGGCGTGCGCGACGGCCTCGGCGGTGAGGTCCGGGTCGGCGAGACGGAGGGCGGCGGCCGAGCCGACCACGATTCCGGTGAGCCGGTGGGCGGCCACGTCGTGGAGTTCGGCGGCGAGACGGTCGCGTTCGGCGGTCGCGGCCAGCCTGGGGATCGCGGCGGAGGCCGCCCGGTAGGCGGCGAGCGCCGAACGGCCGGCCCTGCGGCGGCGGCGGGACCGGCCCATGGCCCACACCATCGCCGAGCCGCCCGCCGCGAGCCCGCCGATCCCGGCCGCGTCCCGGGGCGTGCCGCCGGACGCGAGCACCGTGAGGGCGACGGCCAGCGTGGCGGCGACCGCTCCGCCGGCCGCCGGCCCGGCTGTGCCGTACACCGCCAGCGCGTAGAGCGCCACGGCGAGCACCGCGCAGCCGAGGACGATCAGCACCCGCCCACGTTACTGCGGGCGTCGCGCCGTGCGGGGGTCTCGCCCGCCGTTCACGTGTGCGGCGGGACCCGGCGGCCCCCGGCGTAGGTATCGCCGGCCGTGACCGTGGCTTTGCCCGCGGCGGTTGCAGGCGTCCCGGGATCTTCGGAAAGCACGCGCAGACCCGCCTGACGGGCGTTTCCATCGCCCCATGGGCGTATGCGGAGATGAGCGTCATGGTCAGAAGAAGGGCCGGGGGCGCCGGCCGCCGCGACGGCTGTGGCGACCTTGCGATTGTCGGTCAAGCGGTCCGCCTCGGCGGACAAGAAGTAAGAACAAGCAGGTCAAAGGCATGATCATCAATAAATTATCAGGTAACTTCCCTGACGATTCCAATGCCGTCAACCCCGGGCAAGGATGGTCAAGACTTGGCTAATGGCCCTTTCTTGGCCGATGAAGGTAGATCTTCTGGGTTTTCCATGGGTTTTGTTTTGCTTTGTCCCTGAATAGGCGCTAGTGTCCTATTCGTGATCGGTTGGTGACCTGCCCTTCAGCGGAAGGAGCGGCCGGCCGACGTCGAATCCCGGAGGCCGTCAAGGCCGCGGGAACCGGGGACCCACTTCTTGGGGTGAATCCGCCGCGAACCTGCGGCGGTAGGGCAACTCCACCGCCCGAATCCGTCAGCTAACCCGGTAGACGAGATGGAGAGGAGATCACCAATGGGGCGCACCGCCCACTTCCTGTCGGTACCGACCTCGTTGGCGCCGACCCTCTGAGACTTCCTCGCCGCGTCCGAACGCGGCGCCCCCCACCGCGCTCCGCGTAGCGCCTGGTCTGTCCGGCTACGCCTCTTCTGTCTGTGAGCGCGTATTCGTCTGCGCCCTCTTCACGGCGCACGCGTCCTCCCCGTTCCCTCGCGAAAGAGTCTTTTCCCCATGCGTCTCTCCTTTGGCATACGTAAGAACCGTTTCCTGGCCGCCACCCTCCTGGGTGCGAGCGTCCTGACCTCCGCGGGCGTCGTCTCGGCGCTCCCCGCCGCGGCCGGCGCCTCCGCCCCCGGCTCCGAGTCCGGTTCCGAGAGCGTCCTGCTGAAGGGATCGACCAAGGCCTCGTACTTCTGGGACGACTCCTCCGGCCGGGCCGGCGACACCGGCCTGCCCGCGAGCGGCAAGCCCATGCAGAAGGGCATGATCGCCAGCCCGAGCTGGCCCCTCCTGACCGAGGGCTACGTCGTCTACAAGGGCAAGAAGGCCAAGTTCTTCGTCGGCGACCGCGGTCCCGGCGTGCCCTCCAGCAGCGGCGTCATGATCGACCTCGACGCCAAGACCTTCGCCGACCTGACCGGCGGCACGTTCAACCCGGGCACGCTCGGCGTGGACGGCAACGGCGGCATGGGCCACATCAAGGTCGACTACGTCATCACCAAGTGGGGCAACGGCGTGGGCAAGAAGAACTACCCCGTGCCGTTCTCCGCCGGCGCGTGGGGCCGCATGGACCACAACCCGGCCACCCCGCCGCAGGTCGTCAACAAGTAACGCGAGACCGCGGGGAGGGTGGAAGCCTTCCCCGCGTCCCCCGCGAGCCTCCTCCACCTCCTCCGGCTCGCACCCCCGTCGAGAAGCAAGAGCGGACACGCCCGTACGGCGTGTCCGCTCTTGCTCTCATTTCTACCGAATGACATTCTGTTCCCTGTGACCAGCACGGCATCCGGCATGACCGGCGCGGCGGGAACGCCATGATCCTGCGCGCTCCGGCGAACGGCATAGAGCTCGCCTACGAGACCTTCGGCTCGCCCGGAGGCCGCCCGCTCCTCCTGATCATGGGACTCGGCGCCCAGCTCATCCACTGGGACGAGGGGTTCTGCGAGCTGCTCGCCGACCGCGGGCACCACGTGGTCAGGTTCGACAACCGGGACGCCGGCGAGTCCACCCATCTCCACGACGCCGCGGTGCCCGCCCTCGGCGGCGACGGGCGGGCCCCCTACCTGCTGGACGACATGGCGGACGATGCCGCCGGGCTGCTCGACGTGCTCGGCTGGGAGTCCGCGCACGTGGTCGGCGCCTCGATGGGAGGCATGATCGCTCAGTCGCTGGCGATCCGCCATCCGCGCCGGGTGCGCAGCCTCACCTCCATCATGTCCACCCCCGGCCCGCACGCCGCCCCGCCCAGCGAGGCCGCGATGGCCGCGCTCATGGGGCCGGTCTCGCCCGATCGCGAGACGGCGATCCGGCAGTCGCTGGTCACCTGGGAGGTCATCGGCTCGCCGGGATACCCGCTCGACCGCGAGCGGATCGCCCGGGTGGCCGGGCTGAGCTACGACCGGTCCTACGACCCGGCCGGCACGGCCAGGCAGCTCGCCGGGATCATCGCCTCCGGCGACCGCACGCCGCTGCTCAAGGACCTCCAGGTGCCCGCCCTCGTGCTGCACGGCGAGGACGACCGGCTCGTGCCGGTGGCCGGGGGCGTCGCCACGGCCGGGGCGATCCACGGAGCCAGGCTGATCACCTTCCCCGGGATGGGCCACGACCTGCCGCGCCCGCTCTGGCCCGAGTTCGTCGCCGCGATCGACGAGCTCACCGCCGTGGCCGACGGTTGAGCTCCGGTACGGCTCGCGCCTCCCGGGGCGCGAGCCGTACCGGAGGATCAGACTTCGAGCTTCTCCTCGATGCCGCGCATGTGGTGCCGCGCGAGCGCCAGGTTGGCCCGGCTGCGGTCCAGCGCCAGGTAGAGGAAGAGCCCCTTGCCGCCCCGGCCGCTGACCGGGCGGATCACGTGGTACTGACCGCTGAGCGTGATGAGGATGTCCTCGATGCCGTCCTTGAGACCCAGCGACTCCATGGTCCGCATCTTGGCCTTGACGACCTCGGTGTTGCCCGCCGCCGCGACCTGGAGGTCGAGGTCCTTGGAGCCGCCGAGGGCCCCCAGCGCCATGCCGCTGTTGTAGTCCACGACCACCGCGCCGAGGGCACCGTCGATCGTCATCATCTCTTTGAGAGAGATATCCATGTTGCCCATGTTGTCTCCGATCACTGGGGTATCGATATGCGGGATGTGATGGCGGCGACGTTCGCCGCCGTCTTGCGGCCCTCCAGCCGCAGCAGCCCGAGGTTGGTCCCCGGGCGGGCGAGAACTGTGAGGACGATCTTTGGACCGGCGGCGTAGCAGGCCGCGTAGCCGTTGGTTCCGGAGATCAGCGTCTCCTCGAAGGCGCCCTTGCCGGCCATGCCCGTCATCCGGCGGCTGAGGGCCAGCAGCGCGGACGACAGCGCGCCGGTCTGCTCGGCGCCGTCGGTGAGGTCGCTGGCTATCGTCAGGCCGTCGACGCTGCACGCGACGCATCCGTCCACGTCCGGGATGCGCTCCCGCAGCAGCGCCATCTCCCGGCGCACCTCGTCACGTAGTTCCACTGGCATCCTCCTTCCGGTCAGCTTCAGCGTCCGCAGCCTCATCGGCGCCGGACCAAGCTCACGAGAGTGCCTCCAATGCGTTTCTGAGCCGGATGAGCAGGTTCACGTCGGTGGGGTCGCCCGTCGTCGGGGGGAGCGGCGCGGACGGCCCGGGGGGCTCCGTCGCGACGGCCGCCAGGCTCCTGACGTCGTCGGTGCCGCCCTTCGTCCGCCGGGGCAGCGCCTCGGGCTCGCCAGGCCCGGCCGCGGAGGTGCGGATCAGCCCGGCCGCGGCGAGCTGCCGTACGGCGAGCAGCACCGAGTAGGCCGGGCGGCCGAGCTTGCGCGCCAGGTCGCCGGGGGTCGCCGCCGAGTCCGCGCCGACCAGCACCTCCCACTGGAGCGAGGTCAGCACCACCCGCTGGCAGGGGACGCGTCCCACCGGGACGACCGGGAGCGTGTCCAGTTCGGCGGACGGCCAGGCTTGGTCCAACTGCGTCCTCCTTCGCCTGCACTCCCGGAGCAGTCCGGTCACGTCGAAGTACCACTGGGGGCCGAGCCAGTGCTGGTCTCCCGGCCGGAACCTCGGCCGGTGCCCGGTGGCGTCGAACAGGAAGTAGACGGCGTCGAGCACCGCGCTCAGCACGCAGAACTCCAGCTCGCCCCGGGTGAGCACGCCCTGGGCGACCAGCAGCTCGCCGCCGCGCCGCTCCTCGCCGGCGGACTGCCTGGCCTGCCGTACGGCGTGTGCGGAGACCCTCCGGCCGGCGGTCAGCAGATCCTCCAGCCGCGGGGCGGCCGCGCTCTCGGCGTAGGTCACCCGGCCGCCGGTGAGGTAGAACGTCCCGGCCTTGCCCAGCCGCAGCGTGCCCGTGGCGCGATCGTCCGCCAGTCCGCTGAGTACGCTCTCCACGGTCGCCATGGCTTCACGTCGTTATAAGACGGCCGGAAAGGGCCTGAAGGCGATGGCGGGCCAGAGCCAGATTTGAGCGCTCCAGATCGAGCCGGACATAAATGACCAGAGGGCCGTCGAAAACCGTTTCCAGCGGCCTTAATAAATGATGGCCGTTATCCGTGGTTATGATCATGTCGCTGATCCGGATCGTTCCGCCGGGAGAGGTCGTGGCGAGTCCGTCCAGTGTCGCCCGCAGGGTCTCGCTCAACCCCGCGGCCGACTTCTCCGTGTCGACGTGGCGGCTCCCGCCGCCCACGGCCACGGCCATCCCGCTGGTCTGATCGATCAGAATCGCGTCCAGGGCGCCGGGGATGGCCATGACCTCAGTCAGGCAGTCTTCGATTCCGAGCACGGGCTCTCCCTCGCCAACGACTTCGAGACGTCGCCCGGTCAGCGTAGGGATATCACCTGGAACCCAAACTGTCCTGATTGCTGGTGATAGGTGGGGAGATAGAGAATTAGATAACCAGGTATAAGGATCTATAACCCGAGGAGTAAATCGTCCGTCAGTCCTCGGTAATGAGCGCCTGCTCGTCCGGTTTGAAGACGAGAACGGTCTTCACATAGGAATCCACGGCGGCGGGGAGGCCGACGTCGTTGCCGGCCGCCTCGGACATGAACCAGCGGTGGTCGAGCATCTCGTGGAAGAGCTGGGCCGGTTCCAGCTTGTGCCGCAGCTCCTGCGGGACGGTCTCCACCGTGGGGTGGAAAACCTCCGCCAGCCACCGGTGGGCCACGATCGCCTCGTCCTCGTGGCGCAGGCCGTACGACACCCGGAACGAGTCGAGGTCGTTCAGCAGCCGCCTGGCCTGGTTCTCCTCCACGTCCAGGCCGGTGAGCCTGAGCAGCCTGCGCTGGTGGTGGCCGGCGTCCACGACCTTGGGGCGGACGATCAGCCGCCCGGTGCCGGCCTTGCGGCGGACCATCATCTCGGCGACGTCGAAGCCGAGGGTGTTCAGCCGGCGGATCCGCTGGTCGATCATGTGCCAGTCCACCTCCTCGATGATCTCGTCGGAGGTGAGCTCGCTCCAGAGCCCGCGATAGCGCGAGCAGACCGAGTCGGCGACCTGCTCGGGGTCGATGGAGGAGTGGAGCAGGCCGCCCGCCTCCAGATCGAGCATCTCGCCGAAGATGTTGGTGTGCGCGACGTCGATGTCGTACAGCCGCTGACCCTCGCTGATCATGGGGTGGAGCTCGCCGGTCTCGGCGTCGACCAGGTAGGCGGCGAAGGAGCCCGCGTCCCGGCGGAACAGCACGTTCGACAGCGAGCAGTCCCCCCAGTAGAAACCGGTCAGGTGCAGCCGGACCAGCAGTACGGCCAGCGCGTCGAGCAGCCGGTTGAGCGTGTCGGGCCGGATGGTGCCCGACATGACCGCCCGGTAGGGCAGGGAGAACTGCAGGTGCTGGGTGATCAGCGCGGAGTCGAGCGGCTCCCCGTCCGCGCCGGTCCGCCCGGTGACCACGGCCACCGGCTCCACCGAGGGGGTGTCCAGCCGGTTCAGGTCCCACAGCAGGCGGTACTCCCGCTTGGCGTAGTACTCGCTGATCTCCTTGATCGCGTAGACCTTGCCGGAGAGCCGGGCGAAGCGCACCACGTGCCGGGAGATGCCGCGTGGCAGCGAGACGAGGTGGTGCTCCGGCCACTGCTCCAGCGGGACGTCCCAGGGGAGGCGGATCAGATCCGGGTCGCCAGGGGCGCCGGTGAGCTGGAGGGGCATGGGATCAGTCCTCGCGACGGGGGAAACGGGGAGGGTCGAAGGCGCGCCGGACCACCGCGGAGAGCTGTTCCTCGGTGAGGACCCGGGGTTCCCCGACGGACTTGGCCCGTACGTAGACCTCGCAGAGCCATTCCAGCAGCCGGGTCGCCTCGAAGGCCTTGTGCAGGTCGTCGCCGACGGTGACCCCGCCGTGGTTGGCCAGGAGCGCGGCCTGCCTGTCCGTCAGGGCGGCCCTGACGTTGGCGGCCAGCTCGGGGGTGCCGAAGGTGGCGTACTCGGCGACCCTGACGGTCCCGCCGAGCAGCAGCGCGTTGTAGTGGATCGGCGGCAGCTCGGTCATGGTCGTGGCGACCACGGTGCCGAAGATGGAGTGGGTGTGCACCACGGCCCGCGCGTCGGTGGTCGTATAGACCGCCAGGTGCATGGGCGTCTCGGAGGACGGCTGCAGCTCCCCGTCGACCAGGTGGCCCTCGACGTCGATCACCGGGCAGGCCTCGGGTTCCAGCCGGTCCAGGGAGACCCCGCTGGGGGTCACCGCGACCAGATCGCCGGCGCGCGCGCTCAGGTTTCCGGCAGTGCCGACCACGAGTCCGGTCTCGGCGGCCCTGCGGCCGTATTCACACAGCAGACGACGCTGCTCCGCCAGCAACATGTCAGCAAAAGTAGGGGCTTGCGGTAGTAGGCAGCAAACCATCATTATCTGGTCTAGACCGGTTGCCGCCCATCGGCCGCCGGAAGGCGCTCAGCCCCTACTCCTCCGCAAGTCGCAAAGTCAATGGTCTTGCTGGGCTTATGGGGTACTGTGTGCCGATCTGTCAGGGGAATGTGCTCCTTTGGTAGTTGCTTTCTACCGGAAATGTCGCGAGGACATTACGGCTCGGTCTAGACCGGCTGCGACCTCTTGACGGTGGGCTCCAGGGGTACGTACCTTCGGGCAAACGTTTAGGAAACTTTCCTAATTGATCCCCCGTCCAGGAGGGTTGCATGTCCAATTCGGTTGGTATGCCCGGAGATATCACCCGGCGACAGATGCTCCGCCGGATCGGCCTGACCGCTCTGGTGGCCGGTCCCGGCGCCGGGCTCCTCAGCGCCTGTGCCACCGGTGGCGGCTCCGGCACCGCGGCGACCGCCTCCGCGGCCCCGTCCGCGGGTGGCGCGGTCTCCGCGGCCAACCCGTTCGGCGTCGCCGCCGACGCTCCGCTCGAAGTCGTCATCTTCAAGGGCGGTCTCGGCGACAGCTACGCGACCGAGGTCCACGAGCCGCTGTACAAGAAGGCCTTCCCCAAGGCCACGGTCAAGCACGTCGCCACGCAGCAGATCGCGCAGACCCTGCAGCCCCGCTTCGCCGGCGGCGACGTCCCGGACATGATCGCCAACTCGGGCACCGACCTGATGGACAACGGCGCGCTGCAGCAGGAGGGCCAGCTGCTGGAGCTCACCGAGCTGTGGGACGCCCCCTCCATCGACGACCCCGCCAAGAAGGTGCGCGACACGGTCGCGCCGGGCACCGTCGAGTCGGGTCTCATCGACGGCAAGCCGTACCTGATGAACTACGTCTTCTCGGCCTACGGCCTCTGGTACGACTCGGCCCTGTTCGAGAAGAACGGCTGGACCCCGCCGAAGACCTTCGAGGAGTTCAAGGCCTTCTGCGAGAAGGCCAAGGCCGCCGGGATCACCCCCTTCGCGTACGCGGGCAAGAACGCCTCCTACTACGCCTACTGGATGATCCTCATCTCCGCCGCGAAGATCGAGGGCAACCAGCTCCTGGTCGACATCGACAACCTCGCCGACGGGGTCTGGAAGCGCGACTCGGTCAAGCAGTCCGCCGCCGCCTGGGCCGAGATCGGCAAGTACATGGACAAGTCCTTCGAGGGCCTGATCCACACCGACGTGCAGACCCGGCAGAACCAGGGCAAGATCGCCCTCTACCCGTCCGGCTCCTGGCTGGAGAACGAGCAGAAGAGCCAGACGCCCAAGGAGTTCAAGTACGCCCTGACGCCCACCCCGAGCGTCACCGCGGCCGACAAGCTGCCGTTCGAGGCCATCCGCGCCGCCGCAGGCGAGGCCTACATCGTCCCCGCCAAGGCCAAGAACCCCAAGGGCGGCCTGGAGTACCTGCGCATCATGCTCTCCAAGGAGGGCGCGCGCGGCTTCACCGAGAAGTCCGGCAACATCACCGTCGTCACCGGTGCCGCCGACGGCCTGGACCTGTCGCCCGGCACCGCGAGCCTCAGCGCCGCGCAGACCGCGGCCGGCTCGAACATCGTCACCCGCAGCGACTTCGAGAACTGGTACAAGGAGCTTGAGACCGACCTGCGCAAGCACACCAACGCGCTGATGTTCGGCCGCATCTCCGCCGACGAGTTCTGCGAGAAGATGCAGAAGGCCGCCGACAAGACCAAGGCCGACTCGTCCATCACCAAGCAGAACCGGACGGTGTAGGCACCAATGCGGCATGGCAGGTATCGGTTCATCGTCGGCTTTCTCGCCGCGCCGGTGCTCCTCTACGTGGTCTTCGTGATCAGCCCGTACGTTCAGGCTTTCTACATCGCGCTGACCAACTGGAAGGGCGTCTCGGCAAATCCTCAGTTCATCGGCCTGGAGAACTTCTCCCGGCTCCTGGACGACGAGGTCTTCTGGGCCGCGGTGCGTCACCACGGTGTTCTGCTGCTTGTCATGCCGCTGGTCACCATCGTGATCGCCCTGTTCTTCTCCTTCCTGCTCAACCTGAGCGGCGGGCAGAAGGGCGGTCAGATGAGCGGGATCTGGGGCTCGAAGGTCTATCGGGTGATCTTCTTCCTGCCCCAGGTCCTGGCCGTGGCCATCGTCGGCGTCCTCTTCCAGACGATCTACCGTCCGGACGAGACCGGCGTCATCAACGGCCTGCTCGGCAAGGTCGGCATCGACCCGGTCGGCTGGCTCATCGATCCGAACATCGCCCTGCTGGCGATCATCGGTGTGATGGTCTGGCAGGCCGTCGGCTTCTACGTGGTCCTGTTCTCGGCCGGCATGTCCTCCATCCCGAAGGACGTGTTCGAGGCCGCCGCCCTGGACGGCGCCGGCCGCTACACCCTCTTCTTCAAGATCACGCTCCCGCTGCTGTGGGACACCATGCAGGTCGCCTGGGTCTACCTGGGCATCGCCGCCTTCGACGCCTTCGCCCTGGTCCAGGTGCTCTCGGTCGACCGGGGCGGGCCCGACAACTCCACGACGGTGCTGCCGCTGGAGATCTGGCGCACGGCGTTCAACTTCTCCAAGTTCGGCTACGCGTCGGCGATGGGTGTGGCGCTGTTCTTCATGACCATCACGTTCGCGGCACTCACCCTGCGCGTGACCCGGCGCGAGAGGATCGAGTTCTGATGGCCACGGACACGCGTCACAAGCCGTCCTCCCGGTCGGGCGCCCACGGCAGGCCCAGGAGGCGGAAGAACCCGCTGGGCGTCTTCGGGGCGATGTCCCACATCGCGCTGGTGATCTGGGCGATCCTGATCATCGGCCCGCTCCTGTGGACCTTCCTGGCCTCCTTCAAGAACAACACCGAGATCTTCGGCGACCCCATCACGCTCCCGTCCTCCTTCGGATGGGACGCCTGGGGCCGGGCCTGGGAGAAGGCCCACATCGGCCAGTACATGATCAACACCGTCTTCGTGGTGGTGTGCAGCACGGCCGCGACCATGCTGCTGGGCTCGATGGCCGCCTACGTGCTGTCGCGCTACGCCTTCCCCGGCAACCGGGCGATCTACTTCCTGTTCGTCTCGGGCATGACCTTCCCGGTCTTCCTGGCCCTGGTCCCGCTGTTCTTCGTGGTGAAGAACCTCGGCCTGATCGACACCCACCTCGGCGTGATCCTGGTCTACACCGCCTACTCGCTGCCCTTCACCGTCTTCTTCCTGTCGGCGTTCTTCAAAACGCTGCCGACCTCGGTGGCGGAGGCGGCGATGATGGACGGCTGCTCCCATACCAGGACGTTCTTCCAGATCATGGTGCCGATGGCCAAGCCCGGCCTGGTCAGCATCACGATCTTCAACATCCTGGGTCAGTGGAACCAGTACCTCCTGCCGATCGTGCTGCTGTCCGGCAACGTCGAGGACAAGTGGCTGATCACCCAGGGTGTCGCGAACATCTCCACCAACGCCGGCTACGAGGCCGACTGGCCGGGCATGTTCGCCGCGCTGAGCATGACCATCATCCCCGTCATGATCATCTACATCATCTTCCAGCGTCAGATCCAGTCGGGTCTCACCTCCGGCGCCGTCAAATGAAGACGCCCGCCAGGTAATCCCCCGAGGGGCCTCGGGAGTCGTCCATAGTCGGAACGCCCCCTGTGCCCCTCGGAGACCCTCTATGGCAGACCCGGAGCAGGCCTTCCCCTTCCCGTTCTTCGGGGCGGGGGAGGCCAATTACTACATGTGGGCCGAAGTCCACGTGCGCTTCGCCCGCGAACCCACGACCTCCCAGCGTGCGGCCATCGCCGACGCCGTGCCGGCCCCGCTGCGGGGAGCGGTCGACTGGTGCGAGGGGCGCCAGCTCATGGTGGCCAGCGGCCTGTTCCTGCACGGCGCGGTGGTCCGCGCCTATCCCGCCGCCGCGGGCGAGCTCGACCGGATCGGCGAGGACGGCTGGCTCTACGCCGCCCCCTCCCGGATCGCGGCCCTCAACGCCGACATCGAGGCGTGGCTCCGCCGCATCCACGGCGAGTGCCCGGTGCTGGCCGCCTACCGTGCCGAGGACCCCGACAGCGGCGGCACCCGCCTGTCCCCGTGGCACGACTGGAGCCTCGCCCGGCTGCCCGGCCTCCTTCCGGAGCTGGAGCGGGTCCTCGACCGCAGCGGCAACGCCACGTCCATGGCCCGGGGCATCATGGCCATGGCCCGGCGCGCGAGCAGGCTGCCCCGGCTTGGCGTGTTCGCCCGAGACATGATGTCCTGGTCCGATGGAACTGCTTGACGACTCCGCGGTGGACCAGAGGCTGACCGGCGTGCCCGAGTGGCGGCGCGAGGGCGACGAGATCCGCCGGACGATCAAAGCCCCCGACTTCCCGACGGCGATACGCATCGTCGACGAGGTCGCCGTCGATGCCGAGAAGCTCAACCACCATCCCGACATCGACATCCGCTGGCGCACCCTCCACCTGACCCTGTCCACCCACGACGCCGGCGGCCTGACCGAGATGGACTTCACCCTCGCCGCCCGCATCGACGCCATCGCCGCATCCCACACCTGAGGCGGGCGCGGGCGCGGACACGCGGGGCCGGAACGGCAAATACCCTATGTGATCAGTTGGTCACTCGTTAGAGTGGGTGCCTGTCCTGCTGTTCCTCGTCAAGGAGATGTCGGATGCGCGTCCTCGTGGCTCTCGTCGCCGTCGGTCTGCTGAGCGTGGCCTGTGGCGCGCCGGAGGCCGCGCCCGCCCCGGCCGCGCCCACCCCGGGCGCCGTCGGGGTCCGGCTCTCCGGGGGCGGCGCGCTCGCCGCGCCGGCGCCGAAGGCCTCGGCCGTCGCCTACAACGTCAGGCTGGCGCCCCCCGGGGCCTCGGCCACGCTCACGGCCGAGTCGGGGGCGGTGCTGGCCACCTCCACGCTCACGGTCGGAGGCCTGCTGCCCGACCGGACCTACGGCGCCCACCTGCACGTCAACCCGTGCGGCGCCAAGCCCGAAGACGCGGGCCCGCACTACCAGCACGCCCACAGCCACGCGAGCGCCGACAACGAGGTGTGGCTGGACTTCACCACCGACGCCCACGGGGCGGCCACCGCCACCGCCAAGCAGGACTGGGCGTTCATCCCCGGCCGGCTGCCCCGCTCCCTGGTGATCCACGCGAAGCCGACCACGAGGACCGGAGCGGAGGCGGGCACCGCCGGTCCCCGCGTCGCCTGCGTCACCCTCGCCGAGCGTTAGCCGTATCCGGCCGCCACGGTGACGACGGGCGGCTGACCGGCGGAAGGGCGCCGGGCATGCCGAGGCGACACCCGCCGCCCTTCGTGCCCTCGGGGGCGCGCGTCAGGGGCGCGGGTGCCGTCCGTGGTCATGGCCTTGGGGGCGCGGGTCAGGGGATACGGGCCATCATCCGCTCCATGCCGTTGACCCAGTTGTCCCTCAGGGCCGCCGCCGCGCCCTCGAGGTCGCCGTCGAGCAGGCGCTCGGCCACCCGGCAGTGCTCCTCGGCGGCGCGTTCCATCGGGGTGCTCTCCCCGGTCATCAGGTGGGCGTAGCGGCGCATGCCCGCCTTGACGCTGGTGATCAGATCGAGCAGCCGCTCGTTGCCGCACCCGCTGAGCAGCAGGTCGTGCCACTCGTCGTCGTGGCGTTCGATGTCCTGCCGTTCGGCGATGTTGTCGGAGAAGTCCTGGGCGAGCCCGAGCAGCTCCGGGGCGATCTTCTTCAGGTAGGCCGGGTCCGAGCTCTCCAGTGCGAGCGCCTCCAGTGCCGCCACGATGGCGCACAGCTCCCGGAACTCCTTGCGGCTGACCGGCGCGAACCGAAATCCCCTGCCCTGGTTGCTCTCCAGCACGCCCTCGCCCGCAAGCGTGATCAGGGCCTCGCGCAGCGGGGTACGGCTGACGCCGAGCTCTCCGGCGAGGGCGACCTCGTTGATGTCGGTCCCCGCCGCGAAATCTCCCCGGTCGAGCCGGAGCATGAGCTCCTCGCGGATCTGCTCGCGGAGGGGGCGCCGCTCGATCGGCATGGCACTCCTTGGGTTGATCTTGAGCCAAGCGTACCCACTTGACGTGATGCAAAATACTGCACTATGAATTCTGCATACAAAATATTACACGTCACAGATCGGAGTTACGGGTGGGTCTGACCAGGGTTTCCGGTCTGCTGTTCGGTGGTGACTACAACCCCGAGCAGTGGCCGGAGCACGTCTGGGACGAGGACGTCAGGCTGATGTCCGAAGCCGGGATCACCATGGCGACCGTCGCGGTCTTCTCCTGGTCCCGTCTCGAACCGCGCCCGGGGGAGTACGACTTCGGCTGGCTGGACCGGGTCCTGGACCTCCTCCACGAGCACGGCGTCGCCGCCGACCTGGCCACCGCCACCGCCACCCCGCCGCCCTGGCTGGTGCGCGAGCACCCGGAGGTGCTCCCGGTGGACGCCGCGGGGACCCGCCTCGACTTCGGCTCCCGCCAGAGCTACTGCCCCAGCTCGCCGGTCTTCCGCGAGGCCACGGTACGGCTGGCGCGGATGATGGCTGAGCGCTACGCGGGACACCCGGCGCTGGCCATGTGGCACATCGGCAACGAGTACGCCGACCACATCCTCGAATGCTTCTGCGAGGAGTCCGCCCGCCACTTCCGGCGCTGGCTGCGGGACCGCCACGGGTCGGTCGACGGCCTGAACGCCGCCTGGGGCACCTCCTGCTGGGGCCAGCACTACACCGCGTTCGACCAGGTCAACCCGCCGCGCAAGGCGCCGGGCCCGGTGAACCCCGCCCAGGTCCTCGACTGGCGCCGCTTCTGCTCCGACGCGCTGCTGGAGTGCTTCGAGCTGGAGAAGGCCGTGCTGCGCGAGGTCACCCCGGACGTCCCGGTGACCACCAACTTCATGAGCATCCTGCACGGCCTGGACTACTGGAAGTGGGCCGAGGCCGAGGACGTCGTCAGCGACGACGCCTACCCCGACCCCGCCGACCCCGCCTCGCACGTGGCGGTCGCGCTCAGCTACGACCTGATGCGCTCGCTGAAGCGGCGGCCGTGGATCCTGCTGGAGCAGGCGTCGAGCGCGGTGAGCTGGCGCGAGGTCAACGCGCCCAAACCGCCGGGGATGATGCGCCTGCACAGCCTCCAGGCGCTGGCCCACGGCGCGGACGGCGCGATGTTCTTCCAGTGGCGGCAGGCCAGGTACGGTCCGGAGAAGTTCCACTCCGCGCTGCTCCCGCACGGCGGCACCGCCTCGCGCGGCTGGCAGGACACGCTGCGGCTCGGCGCCGACCTCAGGCGTCTCGCCGAGATCGCCGGATCCGAGACGCGCGCCGACGTCGCGCTGGTCCTCGACTGGGACAGCTGGTGGGGCCTGGAGGCCCCCGAGTCGATGCCGTCCGACCGGCTCAGGCTCAAGCAGCTCCTGCAGTCCTGGTACGCGCCGATGCACGCCCGCGGCATCGCGGTGGACCTCGTCCCGGCGGGCCGCGACCTGTCCGGCTACCGCGTGGTGATCGCCCCCAACCTCTACATGTGCACCGAGGAGCAGGCCGGGCACCTGGCCGCCTTCGACGGGCACCTCGTCGTCGGCCCGTTCAGCGGCGTCGTCGACCCGGCCGACCAGGTCCACGACGGCGGCGCCCCCGGCCCGCTGCGCGAGCTGCTCGGCCTGACGGTGGACGAGTTCTGGCCGCTCCCCGACGGCCTGACCCAGCGGGTACGGCTCGCGCCGGAGCTGCGGGGGGACGGGCCGCCGGCCGTACCCGCGCGGACCTGGGCCGAATGGCTCCGCGTCGAGGACGCCGAGGTGCTCGCCCGCTACGAGGGCGGCGACCTGGACGGTCAGGCGGCGATCACCCGGCGCGGGAACGCCACCTACCTGAGCTGCCTGCTCGACGACGTCACCCCCGTCCTGACCGAGGTCCTGGCGGCCGCGGGCGTCCAGCCGGTGGCCGACGTCCCCGAGGGCGTGGAGGCCACCCGCCGGGGCCGCTACCTCTTCCTGCTCAACCACGCGACGACCCCCGCCCGGCTGGACCTCCGGGAGCCGGGGACCGACCTGCTCACCGGCCGCGACCTGCGTGGCCGGATCGACATCCCGCCCCGCGACGCCGTGGTGCTCCGCACCGGAGCCGAGCCAACCGAAGGAGAACGGTGACACACCCCTACATCCCGAACGCCGAACCGGGCGTGCGGGCGGACATGCTCGCCGCCATCGGCGCCGCGAGCGTCGAGGAGTTCTACGCGGCCATCCCGGCGGGCCTCCGCCTGGACCGGCCGCTGGACCTGCCCGCGCCGATGGCCTCCGAGCACGAGCTGGTCGCCCACATGCGCGGGCTGCTGGCACGCAACACCGACACCACCGAGGCGCTCAGCTTCCTGGGCCACGGCTGCTACCCGCACCACGTCCCGGCCGTCTGCGACGAGGTCAACGGGCGCAGCGAGTTCCTCACCGCCTACGCGGGCGAGCCGTACGAGGACCACGGCCGCTTCCAGGCCATGTTCGAGTACGTCAGCATGATGGCCGAACTGCTGGAGATGGACGTCGTCAACGTCCCGACCTACGACGGCTACCAGGCGTCCGGGACCGCGATCCGGATGGCGGCCCGCTACACCGGCCGCTCGAAGGTGCTGGTCAGCGGGGCCGTCAGCGCGGAAAAGATGAGCAAGCTCCGCGACTTCCTCGCCCACGACATCGAGATCGTCGTCGCCCCGGTCGGGGCGGGCGGTGAGATCGGCGAGGTGGAGATCGACGAGACCTTCGCCGCGATCTACCTGGAGACCCCGAACGTCTACGGGGTCGTGGAGACGCGGGGCCGCGAGCTCGCCGACCTGGCGCACGGCGTCGGCGCGCTCCTGGTCGTCTCGGCCGACCCGATCTCGCTGGGCGTGCTCGCCCCGCCCGCCGCCTACGGCGCGGACATCGCCTGCGGCGACATCCAGTCGCTCGGCATGCACCAGAGCTACGGCGGCGGCCACGCCGGATACATCGCCACCCGCGACGAGGAGCGCCTGGTCGCCGAGTTCCCCTCGCGGCTGTTCGGCATCGCGCCCACCGCGGTCCCCGGCGAGTACGGCTTCGGCGACGTCTTCTACGACCGGACCTCCTTCGCCCACCGCGAGGAGGGCAAGGAATGGGTGGGCACCGCCGCCGCCCTGTGGGGCATCACGGCCGGGGTCTACCTCGCGCTGATGGGCCCCGAGGGCATGCGCGAGCTCGGCGAGACGGTCCTGGCCCGCACCCGCTACGCGATGGACCGGCTCGCAGCCGCCGGAGCCCGGGTGCTGCACCCGGACGCCGTCCACTTCCGTGAGTTCGCGATCGAGGTGCCCTCGGCCGGCGAGCTCCTGGCCGCGCTGCGCGGGCGCGGCATCTTCGGCGGCGTCCGGCTGGACGACCGCACGCTGCTGGTCTGCGTGACCGAGCGGCACTCCAAGGACGACATCGACCGGCTGGCGGCAGCCGTACAGGAGGAACTGTCGTGAGTGGGCACTCAGGAGAGTCGTTCGCCGAGCTGCCGGTCGCGCCCAAGCCGCCGCTGCGCCGCTTCCACCAGGCCCGCTGGGACGAGCCGATCATCTTCGAGCAGTCGCGCCCCGGCCGCCGGGGCATCGCCGTACCGGCCGCGGGGGTGCCCGCGGTGGAACTGCCAGAGTCGGTACGGCGGGCCGAGCCGCCCAAGCTGCCCGAGATGGCGCAGCTCCACGTGCTGCGGCACTACGTCCGGCTGTCGCAGGAGAACCTGGGCGTCGACCAGGCCATCGCGGTCGGCCAGGGCACCTGCACCATGAAGTACAGCCCCAAGGTCAACGACCGCTTCGTCAACGACCCCAAGGTGGCCGAGCTCCACCCCCTCCAGCCCGACGACACCGTGCAGGGCGTCCTGGAGGTCTACTGGCGGATGGAGAGGATGCTGGCCGAGATCTCCGGTATGCACCGGGTCTCGCTCCAGCCCGCCTCCGGGTCGGCCGCGATCTACGCCAACATCGCGATGATCCGCGCCTACCACGCCTCGCGCGGCGAGGGGCGGCAGCGTGACCAGGTCATCACCACGATGTTCTCCCACCCCTCCAACGCGGCCTGCGCCAAGACCGCCGGGTACGAGGTCATCACGTTGATGCCGGACGAGAACGGCTACCCCGACATCGAGGCGCTGCGCGCCGCCGTCGGCCCCCGCACCGCGGCCCTGATGATCACCAACCCCGAGGACACGGGCATCTTCAACCCGCGCATCGAGGAGTTCGTCTCGCTGGTGCACGAGGCCGGCGGCCTGGCCTGCTACGACCAGGCCAACGCCAACGGCCTCCTGGGCATCACCCGCGCCGCCGACGCCGGGTTCGACCTGTGCCACTTCAACCTGCACAAGACCTTCTCCACCCCGCACGCGTGCGGCGGCCCGGCGGCCGGGGCGTGCGGCGTCTCCGAGGCGCTCGCGCCGTTCCTGCCCGGCCCGACCGTGGAGTTCGACGGGGCGGCCTACCACCTCGACGCCGACCGCCCGCAGTCCGTCGGCAAGATGCGCCCCTTCCTCGGCGTCACCCCGAACGTGGTCCGCGCCTACGCCTGGGTCATGGCGCTGGGCGCCGAGGGGCTGCGCGAGGTCGCCGAGACCGCGGTGCTCAACAACAACTACCTGATGCACAAGGTCCTGCGGATCCCCGGAGCCTCGGCCCACTGGGACGGCGGCCGCGTGGAGCAGGTCCGCTACTCCTGGCAGGGGCTGTTCGAGGAGACGGGCGTGCACTCGGAGGAGATCGGCGTCCGCGCCGCCGACTTCGGTGTGCACTACTGGACCAGCCACCACCCCTATCTGGTCCCCGAGCCCTTCACCCTGGAGCCGACCGAGTCCTACTCCCAGGAGGACCTCGACGAGTACGCCGCGATCCTCGCCCACGTCGCCGACGAGGCCCGCCGCGATCCCGAGTACGTCAGGGGCGCCCCTTACAACCAGACGGTCCACAAGATCGATCAGACGTCGCTGGACGACCCCAAGCAGTGGTCGCCCAGCTGGCGCGCCTACACCCGCAAGCACCTGGCATGACCGCCGACCGGCCGGCCGGCCCCGCCACGTCCCGGACCCCCGCGGTGCCGGCGGCCCCCGCCACGTCCCCGGCGGCGTCCGTGCCTCCGGGCGGCGGGGACCTCGTGGTCGGGCTGATCGTCAACCCGGTCGCGGGCATCGGCGGCCCGGCCGGTCTCAAGGGCAGCGACGGCCCCGACGTCCAGCGGGAGGCCCTGGCCAGAGGGGCCTCTCCCCGGGCCGGGGACCGGGCGGCGCAGGCCGTGCGGACCCTGCTGGCCCGGCGTCCCGGCACGAGGATCCGCACCCTCGCCGGCCCGATGGGCGAGCACAGCGCGCGGGCGGCCGGGGCCGACCCGGAGATCCTGCGGCTCCTGCCCGGCGACCCGTCGTCCCCGCGGGACACGACGGCGGCCGTCGCGGCCATGAAGGAGGTCGACCTGCTGCTGTTCGCCGGGGGAGACGGCACCGCCAGGGACGTGCTCGACGGCTCGCCGTCCTGCCCGGTGCTCGGCGTCCCGGCGGGGGTGAAGGTCTACTCCGGATGCTTCGCGGTCAGCCCCGCCACGGCGGGGGCGGCGGCCGCGGAGTTCGGCGGGGAAACGGCCGAGGCCGAGGTGGTGGACCTCGACGAGGAGGCCTACCGGCGGGGCCGGGTCGGTCCCCGGCTCTACGGCACCCTGCGCGTGCCCGCCGCCCGGACGCGCCTGTCGGGCCGTAAGGTCGGCTCGTCCTCCGCCGCCCCCGGATCGGCCGAGGGCATCGCCCGGGAGGTCGTGGCCCGGATGCGGCCCGGCGTCCGCTACGTCCTCGGCCCCGGCGCCACCACCATGGCGGTCGGCCGGCGGCTCGGCCTGGCCACCACGCTGCTCGGCGTGGACGTGGTCCAGGACGGTGAGCTGGTCGCCGCGGACGTCACCGAGCGGCAGCTCGCCGATCTCGTCGACGGGCGTGAGAGCCACGCCGTCGTCTCGGTGATCGGCGGGCAGGGGTTCGTGCTCGGCCGGGGCAACCAGCAGATCAGCCCGGCCGTACTGAAAAAGATCATGGCCTCCGGAGGGCTGGTCGTCCTGGCCACCCAGCAGAAGCTGGCCGGCCTCGGCGGGCGGCCGCTGCTGGCCGACACCGGAGACCCGGAGGCGGACGCCCTCGTCGGCGGTCACGTCTCCGTCATCACCGGATATCGCGAGAGCGCGATGTACCGGATCCGTTCCGCGATCGAGGAGTTCTCCACATGACCACCCTGACTGGCAAGGTCGCCATCGTCACCGGCGGCGCGTCCGGCATCGGCCGGGCCACCGCGCTGCTCTTCGCCCGCCAGGGCGCGGCCGTCGTGGTCGCCGACCTCGACGCCCCCGGCGCCGCGAAGGTGGTCGGGGAGATCGAGGCCGAGGGCGGCAGGGCCGTGGCGGTCGGGACGGACGTGGCCTCCGAGGCCGACTGCGAGCGGGCCGTACGGACCGCCGTGGAGACCTTCGGCGGGCTGCACGTGCTGTTCAACAACGCGGGGATCATCCGCCGGACCACCGTCCTGGACATCGCGGCCGACGATTGGGACCGGGTCATGGCGGTCAACGTCCGCTCGGTCTTCCTCATGTGCAAGCACGCGATCCCCGCCATGAAGGACGGCGGCTCGATCGTGAACACCGGCTCCGGCTGGGGCCTCAAGGGCGGCGGCAACGCCATCTCCTACTGCGCGTCCAAGGCCGCCGTGGTCAACATGACCCGTGCCCTGGCCATCGACCACGCCAAGGCCGGGATCCGCGTCAACTCGGTCAACCCGGGCGACACCGACACCCCCATGCTCCGCGAGGAGGCCCGCCAGCTCTCGGAGGACTGGGCCGCCTTCGCCGCGGACGCCGCCGACCGCCCGATGGGCCGCGCGGGCAGTCCCGACGAGATCGCCCAGGCCGTCCTCTTCCTGGCGAGCGACGCCGCCAGCTACGTCACCGGCGCGGCCCTGGTCGTCGACGGTGGCGGACTCGCCTGACCCACCCCCCGAAAATCTCACCCCCAGGAGGCACACCGTGTCTTTCCCCATATCCAAGAAGGCCCTGGCCGCAGCGGCCTTGGCCCTGACCGCCACCGTCACCGCCGCGTGCAGCGGAAGCGGCGGCGGCACGACCGGCGGCGGCGCGTCCGCCGGCGGAAAGGTCACCATCCGGTGGTCGACCTGGGGCTCGGCCGAGGACGTCGCGCTCTACAAGGGCTTCAACGACGACTTCATGAAGCGCCACCCGAACATCGTGCTGAAGATGGAGACGGTCCCCAAGTACGAGGACTACCACCCCAAGCTCCTCACCCAGCTCACCTCCAAGACCGCGCCCGACGTCTTCTTCGTCGGCGACGACAACGTCGGCAAGTTCGTCGCCGCCGGGGTGCTCGCCCCGCTCAACGACAAGCTCGCCGGCCCGGACAGCAAGAGCAAGCCCGAGGACTTCTCCGAGGGCATCTACGGCGGGGCCAGGAAGGACGGCCAGATCTACGGCGTCCCGAACGACACCAACCCCGAGGTCCTCTGGTACGGCAAGAAGGCGCTCAAGGAGGCCGGGATCACCGAGGACCCGGCCGAGCTGAACGCGGCCGGCAAGTGGACCATGGCCAAATACCTGGAGATGAACGCCAAGCTCAAGGCCGCGGGCAAGGCCGGCTCCCTCTTCTGGAACTGGTACGGCTCGACCTACAGCGTCATCGGCGGCTTCGGCGGCAAGGTCTGGGAGGGCGGCAAGTTCGTCGCCACCACCGACCCCAAGTCGCGCAAGGCCCTGGAGACCCTGGCCAAGGGCTACGCCGACAAGACCTTCCTGTCCGCCGACGTGCTGCCCGCCAGCAACGGCGCCAACACCCAGTTCCTCAAGGGCACCGCGGGCTTCTTCGCCGGCGGCCGGTGGATGATCGACGTGGTCAAGAAGGGCGGCGACCTGCCCAACTACGACATCGTGCCGTTCCCGTCGGAGACCGGCCAGCCGATTCCCGGCGCGGTCGCGGCCTCCTACCTGGCGCTGAACAAGGACTCCAAGAACGCCAAGGAGGCCTTCACCTTCCTGACGGAGTTCGTCAGCAAGGAGGGCCAGCTCCTGCGCCTCAAGGGCGGCGGCGCGGTCCCGTCGGTCAAGGGCGCCGAGCAGATCGTGCTGGAGGGCAACTACCCGGCGCACGCCCAGACGCTCCTGGACGTCCGTGACACCGGCTTCGCCAACTACCCGGAGGAGGTCGCCGTGCCCGGTCTCACCAAGGAGATCAACGACCACCTGCTGAAGGTCTGGACCGGCAAGGTCGCCTTCGAGCAGGGCATGACCGAGCTCCAGGCCATCGTCGACGGCAAGATCGGATAGCGGCGGTGGGCGTCGTCACCCCGGCGCGCCCCACCGCGAAGGCCCGGCCCGCACGCGCGGCGACGCGCGTGCGGCACCGGGACGGCTGGTGGGCCGCACTGTTCCTCGCTCCGCAGGTCATCGGCCTGCTGGCGTTCCTGGTCTTCCCGCTCGGGTTCGCGGTCGTGCTCGCGTTCATGAAGTGGGACGGGCTCGGCGAGAAGTCCTGGGTCGGCTTCGACAACTTCGCCGCCCAGCTCTCCGACCCCGACTTCGGCACGGCCGTCTGGAACACCGTCAAGCTCGCCTTCCTGACGGTCCCGGTCGGCCTGGCGCTCGCGCTGCTCATCGCCCTCGCGCTGAACCAGGTCAAGGGCAAGACCTTCTACCGGGTCGTCTACTTCCTGCCGGTGGTCACCAGCTCCGTCGCGGTGGCCGTGATGTGGCAGATCATCCTGGCCAGCGGCGACTACGGCGTCCTCAACAGGACCGTGTACGACTGGTTCGGGATCACGCTGCCCAACTGGCTGGAGGACCCGGGCTGGGTCATCGTGTCCATCGCGGTCGTGACCATCTGGTCCTCGCTCGGCCTCAACGTCGTGATCTTCCTGGCCGGGCTGCAGACCATCCCGCCCGCGCTGATGGAGGCCGCCCGCATCGACGGCGCGGGCCCGATCCGCGTCTTCCGCTCGGTGACGCTGCCCATGATCTCCCCGACCGTCTTCTTCTCCACCGTGGTCGCGGTGATCAGCTCCTTCCAGGCGTTCGACCAGATCTACGTGCTGGTCAACCCCGACCACAACGACGGCGCCCGCACGATCGTCTACCAGATCTACGACCTGGGCTTCCAGAACTTCGAGTTCGGCATGAGCAGCGCCGCCGCGCTGATCCTGCTCGTGCTGACCCTGCTCGTCACCCTCGTCCAGTTCGGAGTGCAGAAGCGCTTCGTCCACTACGACTCCTAAGGGGAGGCGTCGATGGCTGTGATCCCCGGACCTTCCGGCGTCCCCGTCTCCCGCCGTCTGGGCAAGATCGCCCTGCACGTCGCGCTCATCGCCGGCGGACTGGCGATGCTGTTCCCGTTCGTCTGGATGCTGCTGACGTCGTTCAAGGGCGCGCACCAGATGATCAACGCGCCGCTCGACTGGCTGCCCAACCCCTGGCGGGCGCAGAACTACCCCGACGCGTTCGGCGCGCTGCCCTTCGCCCAGGCCTACTGGAACAGCTTCTACATCGCGGTGCTCAACGTGCTCCTCACCCTGAGCACCTCCGCCATGGCCGCCTACGCCTTCGCCAGGATCCGCTTCCGCGGCTCGGGCCTGCTGTTCGGCCTGTTCCTGGCGACCCAGATGGTTCCGGCCCAGGTGACCGTCGTCCCGCTCTACCTGATGCTGGCGGAGCTGGGGTGGATCGACTCCCACCTGGCGCTGATCGTGCCCGGGTTCGTCAACCCCTTCGCGGTCTTCCTGCTGCGCCAGTTCATCCGGGCGGTCCCGATCGAGCTGGAGGAGGCGGCCCGCCTCGACGGGGCCAACCGCTGGACGATCTTCTGGCGGGTCGTGCTGCCCAATGTCAGACCCGGCATGGGCGCGCTGGGCATCATCGTCTTCCTGGCGAGCTGGAACAGCTTCTTCTTCCCGCTGATCTTCCTGAACTCGCCGGAGCTGGCCACCGTGCCGCTGCTGGTCAGCCAGTTCGCCGATCAGCGCGGCGCCACCGACTACGGCCTCACCCTCGCCGCCTCGGCCATCTCGGTCATCCCGATGATGATCGCCTTCCTGATCGGCCAGCGGCGCATTCTCAACAGCATGGCCATGTCCGGCCTGGGAGGACGCTGACGATGTTCGAACTGCGCGACCTTCGGACGACTCCCTTCACCGAGCGGGGCTCCCGGCTGCTGGTGATGGCCGCCGAGGACGGCTCGCTCTGGATCGCCCGCGCCGAGTACGAGACCCGGCTGTCGGAGACGGCCGTCCTGACCGGCCTGCGGCTGTTCCGCGGCGACGCCGAGCTGCCCGTACGGCGTGCGCGTCCCGACCGGATCTCCTTCGAGGGCGGCGTCGACCTGGTCTTCGCCGACGCCGGGACGCTGGTGCTGACCGGCTCGGCGGCGCGGGCGGTCTGGGACGGCGGCGCCGGAGACGTCGACGGGACCCTCGTGCTGGTGGGGCAGGCGCGCCCGTACGACGGCGCGGAGCTGCTGGAGGCGGCCGCGCGGCGCCGTCAGGAGTGGGCCGGGCGGATGCCGTCCGTGCCGGAGGGACTGCGGGAGCGGGCCGAACAGGCGTGGTGGACGCTGGGGGTGAACCTGCTGCCCATCGCGTTCGCGGGCGGCAGGGAGGGCGTCGTCCCCTCCAAGTTCGGATATGTCGGCATCTGGAACTGGGACGCGTACTTCCACGCCGTCGGGCTGCGCCATGCCGACCCCGGACTCGCCCGCGACCAGATCCGCATCCTCCTGGACCACCAGCGCCCCGACGGCCTCATCCCCGACGTGGTCCACGACCTGGGTGTGCTCGCCGAGACCACCGACCTGCCCCGCTCCGACCACGCCCGCCTGGCCCAGCACGTCGGCCAGGCCGGCGGAACGGAGCGGGGGGCCGGCTCCCCGGAGGAAGGGCCGATCGGCGGCGTCGTCCCGGTGACCAAGCCACCGCTCACCGCGTGGGCCGTCTGGAAGATCCACGAGGTCGACCCGGACCTGGGGTTCCTCGCGGAGGTCTACGGGCCGATCACCCGCTCGCACGAGTGGTGGCTGACCGTCTCCGACCCCGACGGCGACGGGCTCGCCGAGTATCTCCACCCGTACTCGTCCGGCCTGGACGACAGCCCGATCTGGGACCACGGCCCTCGCGCCGAGCCTCCGGACCTCAACTCCTACCTGGCCCTGCAGGCCGACCGGCTGGGCGACATCGCCGAGGCGCTGGGCCGTACCGAGGAGGCGGCGGCCTGGCGGAAGCGGGCGGCCGAGCACGTCGAGCTGCTGGTGGCCAGGCGCTGGAACGGCAGGCGGTTCGTCACCCTGGCCAAGTCCGCACCCGGCCCCTCGGCCCCGGCGGGTACGGCCGGCGCCGTCACCGAGGTGGCGACCCGGACCCCGCTGGAGCTGCTGCCGCTGCTCACCGGACGCCTCCCCCGGGAGATCGCCGGGCGCCTGGTGGCCGACCTGCTCTCCCCGTCCTTCTGGGGCGAGCGGCCGGTGCCCACGGTCGCCTTCGACGACCCGGACTTCGACCCCGACGCCATGTGGCGCGGCCCGGTCTGGCTCAACGTCAACTACCTGCTGATCGAGGGCCTGCACCGTTCCGGCTACGCCGAGGTGGCCGAGGAGCTGACCCGGCGGACCCTGGACATGGTGAACGCCGGCGGCGGCCTGTACGAATACTGGAACCCGCTCACCGGCGCCCGCGCGGCCCGTGCGACGAGCGGCTTCGGCTGGTCATCCGCGCTCTTCCTCGATCTGGCCTCAGGTCAGGCGTGCTCGGCCGGGATGGCGCCGAGGCGGCCGGCCTGGTAGTCCTCGAACGCCTTGGCGAGCTCCTCCTGGGTGTTCATCACGAACGGGCCGTAGTGCGCGACCGGCTCGCCGATCGGGCGGCCGCCCAGCACGATGACCTCCAGGTTGGGGCTGCGGCTCTCCTGGCTCCCGGACGCCCAGAGGGTGAGGCCCTCTCCCTCGGTGCCGAGGCCGGGGAGGGTGCCGAAGCCGTCGAAGACCGCCAGCTGGCCCGACTCGATCGGCTGCCTGTCGGCGCCGGCGCCGCCCCGTCCGGAGAGGACGTAGGCGAGCGCGTTGAAGTCCTTGCGCCAGGGCAGCGTGAGGCGGGAGCCGGGGCTGAGGGAGGCGTGCAGCAGGGTGATCGGGGTCCTCGTGCTGCCGGGGCCGGTGAACCCGGCGACCTCGCCCGCGATCAGGCGGACCAGCGCTCCGCCGTCGTGGCTGCTGAGCAGGACGACGTTGGACCTGCCGATGTCCTGGTAGTTGGGCGCGACCATCTTCTGGCTGCCCGGCAGGTTGACCCAGAGCTGGATGCCGTGGAACAGGCCGCCCTTCTGGACCAGCCACTCTGGGGGAGCCTCCTTGTGCAGGATTCCCCCGCCGGCGGTCATCCACTGCGTGTCGCCGTCGGAGATCGTGCCGCCGCCGCCGTGGGAGTCGGCGTGGTCCATCACGCCGTCGATCATGTAGGTGACGGTCTCGAAGCCCCGGTGCGGGTGCCAGGGGGTGCCCTTGGGCTCGCCCGGAGCGTAGTCCACCTCGCCCATCTGGTCCATCATGACGAACGGGTCGAGGTACTGGGGCTTGATCGTCGCCAGGGCCTTCCGCACGGGGAAGCCCTCGCCCTCGAATCCGCTGGGCGCGGTCGTCACGGCCAGCACCTCGCGCTCGCGCACCGCGCCGAGAGGCTGGGGCAGCCGGGGCAGGGTCAACGGGTTCTCTACGGTCACGGCGGGCATTTCGGGCTCCTTCCTGCGGGATTCGTGAATGCTAACTAAGTTGATTGTTCAACTATTCCGCAGTGGCCGAGGCCGTGACGCGGGGAGCGTCACGGCCTCGGAGCCGCCCGGGCCGCATCCCGGGGCTTATCGGGTCATCCAGCCTTGACCAGGGCGAACGCGCCCCGGCTCAGGGAGATCAGCTCGGGGGCGGTCGTGCTCTCGTTGAGCGCCGTCCGGGGGTCGTTGGTCAGGGCGGTGACCACGTAGGTCTTCCCGCCGGCCTTCCCGGTGGTGCGGGCGAGGTAGCTCAGGTCCAGGACGCCGAGCTCGGAACCGCCCTTGAACCAGGGTGCCTTCCACTTCGCCGGGTCGAGCTGCAGGCCGCCGTCGTTGGCCGACAGCGTCTCGTGCAGCCGCCTGGAGTTCAGCGCGTTCAGGCCCGCGTAGGCGCGGCAGACGTCACGCGGGGAGCCGAACCACTCCAGCGTGCCGATCTCCCGGGGCCTGTCCCAGTATTTGATGTCCGCCAGCGACTGCCTGGCGACCGTCCCGTCCAGGTAGGCGCGCTTCTTCGCGGGGCTGAGCGCGAGATAGGACCGGGCCTGCTCGGGATAGTTCACGCCCTTGAGCAGGAACAGCTCGCGCGTGGTGAGGAAGGGGATGTTCGGCTTGGCGTGGCCGGACCACTGGCGCACCTTGGCCTCGACGGCCTTGCGCCCCACCGTGTGGAGGAGGATGTCGGCGGCGGTGTTGTCGCTGATCGAGATCATCAGCTTCGCGGCCTCGCGGACCGTCGTGGTGCTGTTGTCCGGGCGGTCCGTCAGGCCGCCCTCGCCGAGGCTCTTCCACTCGGGCTTGACGGTGAGCTTGGTGTTCCAGCTCAGCCCGCCGTCGTGGATCTTCTGGGCCACCGCGCCCAGCACGTAGAGCTTGAAGATCGAGCCCAGCGGCTGCGGCCTGTCCGGCGCCACGGCGTGGATGATCTTGCACTGGCCCCGGGAGTCGATCTCGGCGGCGAGGAAGCCGACCTCGGGCGCGACCTTGCGGAGCCGGCCGTCGAGCTGGTTCCAGCTCCCGGGCGCCGGCGGCACGGGCATCTCCGCGGGGGCCACGCGCAGTCCGTTGATCTTCCCGTCGCCGTCCACGGAGATCGTCAGGACGAAGCTCTGTCCGGCGATCGTCACCTGGCCGACCAGGAGGTCGGGCTTGGCGGTGGTCAGCTTCTCCAGCGTCATCCCCTTGAGCCGCCCGGTGAAGGCGTTGAAGTCGTCGACGGGGATCGAGGCGAGGAACTCCGCGCTGAGGTGCTCCTTGAGCTCGCCCTCGGCGATGGGCGCCCTGGGCACGGCGTCGAGGTACCAGCTCAGCTGCCTGCCGACCGGGCTGTCGGGGATGACCGGGGCGGCCGCGACCGCCGGAGCGGCGGAGGCGGCCGCCTGCCCGCCGCCTGTGAGCGCCGTCAGGGGGACGGTCGCGGTGACGAGCGCCAGAGCCAGGACACGTGCCTGTCTGAACGGAAGTCGCACGGAAAGCTCCTTCTCGGACTGTGGGTCGCCACCGGCTCCCCGGCGGCTCTGGTCCCAAAACTAGGCAGGGGCGCACCGCCGCGACACCAGGCCACCCTCCGTCCCGCGGGGTGCGGCAAACTGCAGCGAATGTGCGGACAACCCCATAGACGCTGGCTTCCACGGCAGGTCACGCTGCGTTCCATGACTGCCGTGACCTCCTCCCGCGTGCTCGCCGCGTCGCTGGCGGCGGTGGCCGCGGCCGGGATCGTCGCGGGCGGGCTGCTGGAGAGCGGCCTGCCCGCGCCGTTCAGCCAGTGGCTGTTCATCGCGGTGTGCCTGGCCATGCCCGCGATCGGCTGGCTCGTCGCGACCAGGCGCCCCGACAACGTGTACGGCTGGCTGCTGCTGGCCGCCGCCGTCTGCCTGGGCTCCGGCGCGCTCGGCACCGCCCTCCTGCTGAGGGATGCGTCCGGTCACGGCCCGCTCGCCGGCATCGCCGCCGTGCTCGCCTCGCTGTTCACCGTCTTCTACGGCCTGTCCTGGGTCTTCATCCCTCTGTTGTTCCCCGACGGGCGGCTGCCCTCGCGCCGCTGGCGTGCCGGGGCCTGGATCGCGGGGGCGGCGATCACCGCTCACTGGGCGGGCGTCCTGTTCGGCCCCGACGAGTTTTACACCATGTTCCCCGCCGGCAACCCCGTCGGCCTCAGCGGGACGGCCGGCCTGGTCGCCGCGGGCGTGAGCGGGCTGGGACAGGTCGTGACCTTCCTGGTGGCCCTGTCGGTGCTGGTCTCCCTCGTGCTGCGCCGGTGGAAGAGCGACGCCGCCGGACGCCGCCGGCTCCGCTGGATGATCGCCGGGGTCGTGGGCACCCTGGGCGGGTTCGTGCTGACGGGGCTCTCCGACCCCCTGAGTCACAGCCCGGGGGCCTGGGGCGGGATCGTCATCGCCATGGCCTCGCTGCCCGCGGTGATCGCGGCCGCCGTGTTCCGGCACAACCTCCTCGACGTCAGGGTGGGGATCCGGGGCTCCCGGCTCTTCCTCGTCTTCGACCTGCGGCCCACGGTGGACGAGCTGCTGTCGGAGCTCGGCCCGGTGCTGGAGGAGGCGGAGCCGGTGGAGCAGCTCGGCAGGCTGGCGGGAGCCGTACGGGCCGGGCTGGAGACCAGGTGGGCCGCCGTCGCGCTCGCGGACGGAACCCGGGTGGTGGCGGGCAGGGAGGACGGCCCGGCCGTGCTCACGGTGCCCGCCGGGCTGGGACACATCGCGTGCGGCCCCAGGACGGTGGGGCGTTTCACCACCGAGGACCGCCGCCTGCTCGGGGCGCTGGCGGTGCCGATCGGGCTGGCGATCCAGAGCGCGGGGCTGGCGGCCCGGCTGGTCAACGCGGAGCAGGCCGAACGGCGGCGGATCGAGCGCAACATCCACGACGGGGCGCAGCAGCAGCTCGTGGCGCTGATCGCGGGGCTGGAGCTGGCCCGGGCGACGGGCGGCGGCCCCGACAGTCTGGCGCTCCTGCGCGAGCAGGCCCGGCAGACGCTCACCGACCTGCGGGAGCTCGCGGCGGGCATCCACCCGTCCGTGCTCAGCCAGGGCGGGCTGGTGGAGGCGGTCGAGGAGCGCTGCTCGCGCCTGCCGGTGACCACGACCGTGGCGGCCGACGCGGAGCTGCGGGCACGGCGCTTCCCCGACGAGATCGAGGGCGCGCTGTACTTCACGGTGAGCGAGGCGATCGCCAACGCGCTCAAGCACGCCGCGGCCTCCCGGATCGAGGTACGGCTGACGCACGCCGGCGGACGGCTCCAGGTGGTGGTCTCGGACGACGGGAAGGGCTTCGACCCGGCCGTGGCCGGGCGCGGAGGGCTGGGCCCGCTGGCCGACCGGATGTCCGCCCTCGGCGGGAGACTGGACCTGGCCGGCGGGCCGGGCGAGGGCACCCGGCTCCGGGCCTGGGTGCCGATGCCCGGCTGAGGGGGGCGTCCGGCGGCCCCGCCCGGAGGCCCCGGTCCC
>NZ_NGFP01000107.1 GCF_002149035.1 Streptosporangium minutum | reverse complement strand
GCGGCCTTGGGATGGATGGCCCCGACGTGCAGGGCGCGCGCGTCGCAGTATCGCTGCCTGTCGCTCTCGCGGTGGGCGGCGTCGGCGTGCGATCCGCCGCTGAGCTGGGCCGCGAGCACGCACAGCCGCCCGCTGGCGACGCCGAGCCGGCCGGCCGCCTCGGCCGCGTCCCTGCCGCCCGCCAGCACGGTGGAGAGCAGGTCGGCGCGGAGCCTCCGCCTGGTGTCCGCCCCGGCCCGCTGCCGGAGCAGCTGCAGCGCGACGATCTTGGCCGCGTCGGCGAGGGCGCGCTGCCGCTGGTCGCTCAGCGGCTCCCGCACGGCGGCCCAGATGGAGCCGAGGATCTCGTCCCCGGACCGGACGGCCACCGCTGCCCGGTTGATGCTGTCGTCGTCCAGCTCCATGTAGATCGGCTCACGGCTCTGGTAGAGCTGGCGGAAGAACCCGCGTTCCTCCAGCATCCGCCGGTACCGTTCCGGCACCTGGCGGCCGAGCACGGTCTCCACCCTGCCGGGGTCGGCCTCGTCCTGCCGCCCGGAGTAGGCCAGCACCCGCGATGACCGGTCCTCGATGGTGATCGGCGCGTCCAGAAGCGCGCACACGGCGTTGGCCAGCGCGAACAGGTCGTCCGGCGGAGCCTCCCCCGGTCCGGCGAGGTCGCCCTCCGCCAGCAGGGAGCGCAGCAGCGCGGCCACCTGCGCCCAGGAGGCGGCGCGGGTGAGACCCAGCACCGCCACCCCGGTCTCCAGGACCTTCGCCCGGACGAGCTCGTCGACGTCCACCGGTTGCTTGACGACGACGCCCGCCGCCGGGCCCGCCGCGTCGAGCAGGGCGCAGATCTGCTCGGCACGGTCGACCCCGACGGCGAGCAGGATGCCCCCCTCGGGGAGCAGCAGCTCGTCGAGGGGGTCGTAGATGTGCACGCCTGTGACCTCGGCGTCGAGCTCCCCGGGGGAGGCCGCCACGTCCAGCACGGTGCTGCCCAGGTCTTCCAGGATCCGCTGCAGACTGGCTCGGGGCCGGTTGGTCATCCGTTCACGATAATGGACATAGAGCGACATTATTCTCTTAGGTGATCAATGGCCACACGGGCCGCGTGGCCGATCACCCTGTCGGCCTTGGGCAACCGGAAACCGAGCGAGCCGGTCCGGAGGAAGACCGCGACGGCGTAGCGCCTCCCGTCCGGATACTCCACAACACCCGCCTCGTTGCGGACGCCCCAGAGCGTGCCGGTCTTGCCGGAGACCTTCACCTCGTCGCCGAACCCCGAGGAGAGCCGGTGCGGCCAGACCTGATTGCCCATGATCCTCCGTACCTCCGCGCAGGCCTCCGGGGGGCCGGCCTCGTCCCGCCAGATCTTACTGAGCAGGGTCGTGGTCTCGCGAGGGGTGCCCGAGGTGGTCCGTTCAGGGTCGAGGATCGACAGCGCCCGGATCCGCTCCTCGCTCACCCCGGCGAGCTCCTCCTCGTCGGAGAGGCCCAGTTCGGTCACGGCGCTTCCGAGCAGCTCGGCGCAGCCGCCGATCAGGCGGGTGCGCTCCAGGCCGAGCTCGCGCAGCGTGGCGTGCAGGTTGCCGAGCCCGACCCGGCGCAGCAGCACGTCGGTCGCCGCGTTGTCGCTCATGGTCATCATGAAGTGGGCCAGGTCGCGCAGGGTGAGCGAGACGTCGTCGGCGCAGCCGGAGGTGCCGATGCCGCCGTCCTTGTCGGCGGCGGTGACGGTCAGCCGCTCGGTGCGCTCCAGGGTCCCGGCCGCGGCCTGCCTGGCGTACTCCAGGACGATCGGGACCTTGAACACCGAGGCGAGCACGACCGGCTCATCGGCGCCGAGACCGATCTCGGCGCCGCCGTCGACGTCGCGGACGTGGATGAAGCCCTCCACGTCCGCGTCGCCGAACGCCTCACGCAACGCCTCACGCAGCACCTCACACACGGGGCAGCGCCCGGCCGTTGTGGATGTAGGCGGCACGGCCGTCCTCGACCACGAAGGTGATCGTCTCGTGCCCGCCGCCCTGCGGCTCCGCCGCGATGAAGGAGTGGCCGGAGTGGTGGACGAAGCGGGTGGTGGTGCGCGGGGTGCCCGTCCTGACCATGTACTCGTCGGGGATCATCGTGATGTCCAGGCCGCCGTCCGCCCCGGTCACCTCATAGGCGATCACCGGCCCCTCGTACCTGCCGGCGTAGGGCGTGGGGTCCACGGCCCGCGGCGTCCCGGCCGGGACCGGGAAGTCCGGGACCGGGAGCCCGGTGACCTCGCGTATCACCGGCAGCACCACATCGGCGAGCAGGCCGAGGAAGCCGCCACCGTTGACGCTCATCGCGATCGCGAAGTCCGCTCCCGGCACGACCCGCCAGAACGTGCTCTGCCCGATCGTGCCACCGTCGTGACCGCAGACCTCGCCGTCCCAGTCGAACAGCTCGAAGCCCAGGCCCCAGCGGGAGGCGAGCAGCCCGGAGACCCCGGGCACGTCGACCTGCCCGGTCCGCATGGCCGCGACCGACTCCTCCGACAGCAGCCGGGTGCCGTCCTCCGCCAGACCTCCGGCGACGAACATCCGGCCGAAGCGGACCAGCTCGCGCGGGGCCAGGCACATGGTCGAGCCCGCGGGGGCGTTGGAGCGCGGCATGGCCCACTCGTGGTGGACGACGCCCTCGGGGCCGATGTGACCTGCCGCCGCCCGGAACAGGATGGCCTCCTCGGGCAGGAGCGCCGAGTGCGTGGCGCCGAGCGGGTCCAGCAGGCGCTCGCGCATCACCCGCTCCCACGTGGCGCCACGCACCCGCGCGACCAGGGCGCCGAGCACGCAGTACCCGGCGTTGCAGTAGGAGAACAGGGCGCCGGGGGCGTGTACGTGGCCCGCGTCGTGCAGGAAGTCCACATACTTGTCCAGGCAGTCGTCGCCGCGCCCGGTGTCCTCGAACAGGTCGCCGTCGAAGCCGCCGGTGTGGGTGAGCAGGTGCCTGACCGTGATGACCTTCTCCGCGCCGTCGGCGACGGCGAACTCCGGCAGGTAGTCGCCGACCGGGCGGTCCAGCTCGACCAGCCCCTCGTCGACCAGCTGCATCACGAGGGCGGCGGTCCAGACCTTGGTGGTGGAGCCGACCTGGAAGACGCTGTCGACCGTGGTCTCCACGCCGGTGTTCCTGTTCACCACACCGGTGGCGACCTCGACGAGCCGGCCGTCCGCCCAGAAGGCGAGCGCGGCGCCGGGCACGCCGTGCCGCCGTGCCGCCTCGTCGAAACGTTCCTGCAGGTTCTCAAGCATGTCGGCTCCTCAAGCGATCTTCGGCGTGGCGCGCACACCGAGGTGGACGTACGGCGAGCCGTCGGCGAGCTCGTAGAAGACGGCCGACAGCCACTGCGGCTCCCCTTCCGGGCGGCCGACGAAGGTGACGTCGTCCACCGGGACGAGGTCGAACTGCATGGGCGGCTGCACCCCGGCGAGGGCGCCGGTGGCCTCGGCGTACAGCGAGAGCCGGCCGTCGCGGACCGTCAGCGTCATCCGGCTGCCCGCCCGCTCGTACACCCCGGCGTACCGCTCGACGTCGGTCTCGAACGGCTCGGCCGGCGGTCCCAGCACCGGCGGCACGGCCAGGCCGAGCAACTCGTCGAACAGCTCGGCGGCCAGGGCGTGCTGGAACGCGGCGGTGTGGCCGCCGTTGGCCAGCACGCACACCACCGTCTCGGTGTCGGGGACCACCCAGAGCATGGCCGCCTGGCCGATGGTGTTGCCGCCGTGGGAGATGACCCGGCGGCCCTGCCACTCGTCCAGGATCCAGCCCAGCCCCCACTGCTTGCCGAGGGTGTACGGGTTGGGGATGTCCACCTGCGGCTCCCACATCGCCCGCGGGTCGGCGAGCAGCCCGGTGCCCAGGTGCGCGCGGGCGAACGCGACGACGTCGGCGGGACGGGCGCAGATCAGCCCGGCCGGGCCGCAGGAGCGCATCAGGCCCCAGACGGGGGCGGGCGCTCCGTCCATGTGGCCCATGGCCCCGCGGAAGCGCAGGACGTCCTCCGGCAGGGTGTGGGTGTGGGTCAGGCCGAGCGGCTCGACGATCTGCTCGCGCAGCGCGGCGTCCCACACCTTGCCGGTGAGGCGCTCGACGACGCGCCCGGCGATGGTGAATCCCGCGTTGCAGTACGACTGGGTGGCGCCGAGGGGGTGGTTCTGCGCGAGGTCCGCGCAGGCCTCGACGTACTTCTCGATGCAGTCGTCACCGCGGCCGGTGTCGAGGAAGAAGTCACCGTCGATGCCGGAGGTGTGCGAGAGCAGATGCCTGATCGTGACGGTCTTGGTCACCTCCGGGTCGGCGACCCGGAACTCCGGCAGGACCTGGACGACCGGGGTCTCGAGCGTCAGCTCGCCCCGCTCGACGAGAAGCATGATCTGGGTGGCGGTCCACACCTTGCTGACCGAGCCGATCTGGAAGAGCGAGTCGGTGGTCACCTCCACCCCGGTGTCCACGTTGAGCACGCCCGCGGCGAACTCGTGGACCTCCCCCTCGTGCAGGAAGGCCAGGTTCGCGCCGGGAACCTCGTACTCGGCGATCAGCCCTGCGAGACGGTCGTGCCAGCGGTCGAGATCCATTGCTCCAGCCACGCGACGATCCTTTCGTTGTAGTCCACCCGGTGGGACGGGCGGCCGTTGAGGATGAACAGGTGGGAGCCGCCGGGATAGCGGACCAACCGGACCGGCACGCCCCGCTCCCGCAGGGCCGCGAACCACTGCTCGGCCTGACCGACCGGGCACCGGTCGTCGTTCTCGCCGTGCAGGATGAGGGTGGGCGTGGTCACCCGGGCGACGTGGGTCATCGGGGACTGGCTCGCGAGGTCGCCGCCGCACTCATACATCTTCAGGAAATATCCCATGTCGGAGGTACCGGCCATGCTGACCAGGTCGCTGACGCACCCGCCGGGGACGGCCGCCTTGAACCGGTCGGTCCGGGTCGGCAGCCAGCAGGAGATGTAGCCGCCGTAGCTGTAGCCGGTCACCGCGAGCCTGTCGGGATCGGCGAGGCCCTCGGCGACCAGCTCGTCGATCGGGCTCAGGAAGTCGCCGGTGTCGGCGACCCCCCAGGCGCCGAGGGCGGCGGTGTAGAACGCCTCACCGTAGCCGTCGCTGCCGCGCGGATTGACGGTGAGCACGGTCCAGCCCCGGGCCGCGAGCACCTGGTGGTAGAGGTGCACGCCGTCGAAGACCGGCGCCCACGCGTTGTGCGGGCCGCCGTGCACGTCCAGCAGGAGCGGTCCGGGCTCGGTGAGCCTCTCGTCCCGCAGCACGAACCCCTCGACCGCTGTCCCGTCGGGGGCGGTGAAGGTACGGCTGCGCGGGGTGAACAGCTCGACGTCGGGGAGCGCGTAGGCGGTGAGCCTGGTCACACCCGGCGCCGTCGCGTCGCGGACAGCCGGACCGTCGCCCGGCGGGGCGTCGGCCCGGCCCGCGGGCAACTCCGCGAGGTAGACATCGCCCGCACTGTACGGCGTGGCGGCGACGTAGGCGATCCTGCCGGTGGCGGCGCTGACGCCGGAGATCACCTGATCCCCGCCGACGATCTTCTCGCCGGGGGCGCGGTACAGGTGGGTGAGTCCTCTGTCACGGGCGCAGAAGATCAGGTCGTCCCCCGCGAGCTGGGGTGCCGCGCCGGGATAGCCGGGCGCGCCCACCATGACGTTGCGGTCGAGCCCGGTCTCGACCTCCACGAGCCCGTCCGGCCCGAGGCTGAACAGGCGGGTGTGCCCGACGGGGTCGCCGGCGTATCCCGCCACCAGCAGCCGCCCGCCCAGCCACCAGGCACCCGTGCAGATCACGCCGGCGCCGGTGAGCGGCTCGGGCTCGCCGCCCGAGGCGTCGACCGAGTAGACCGCACCCGTGACGGCCAGATCGCGGTCGGGCTCCATGCTCGCGACGAAGGCCAGCTTCCGCCCGTCCGGCGACCAGGACGGCTCGCCCGCGTGGAAGTCACCCGAGGTGATCTGCCGGGTCTGCCCCGTCGCCACGTCCACCACGGACAGCTGCGTGGTCAGACCGCGCAGCAGGCCCGCGCCGTCCGCCTTGTACTCCAGACGGTCGGCCACTACCGGGGCGTGCGGGTCGGGATCGCCGTGCGGCGCGCCGTAGGCGATCCTGGTGCCGTCGGGAGACCAGACCGCCGCGCCCGCGCCCAGCGGCGCGGCGGTGAGGACGCGGGGCTCGCCGCCGTTCATCGGCAGCAGATGGATCTGCGGTTTCCCGTCCACGGGACGGAGGAAGGCCAGCGAGTGCCCGTCGGGCGACCAGCGCGGGGAGGAGTCGCGCGGGCCGCCCGTCAGACGCCGCGGCTCGGCGCCGGGTGCCGCGAGCCAGATCTCGGAGCGGTTGTCGTCGGATTCCCGGTCGGCGGTCGCGACCACGTAGGCGACGCCGCTTCCACCGGGGCGCAGCCGGGGATCTTCCGGTACCGCGATGCGGTAGAGGTCGCTGAGGGAGAGGCGGGGCATGTCCGAACGTTAGGCCGCGTCCGTCACCGCTTCTTCGGTCTCCATGACGAACCGGGCCCGATCCGTTTGTGCCGTTCTCCAATCGCCTCGCGACGGCGCACGCTCCACGCCGCCTTCAGCCCCGGCACCCGCGTTGATCACGTACCACCCGGTCCCGTCCGCCGGCCGGTGGAACCGGGCGGCGGACGCGCGTCACCGCCTCCGTCGCGACGACGAAGGCGGAGGGCACACCGATGCCGAACCGGCCGATCAGCTCGGACGCCGCCTCCCGGCCTGCGGTTTCCCGCCCGTTATGGCCGGCGATATTCGCCACGAGAGGACGGCCTCCGATATTCCCCGGGGTCACATCCAGCCATTGCGGAAAACACACAGAAGTCCGGCGCGAGAAACCGGCGGCCATAAATCATCATAAAATTAAATGGTCCATGAATTCGGGGGCGGCCGCGCCCCGGCGCCTCAGCCATCCGGCCCAACCTTGCAGACGGCTGAAAGTCACACGCCGGCCGGCACCATCCTCACAGGTCAGCGAGCCTGCCGCTCTCCGTCCCGGGAGAAGCGCGCCCAGCATCGGCCCGGACTACGGCGGGAGTGAGCGATGCGCGGAAGCGGTTCGGTTCCGGCGGTCGTGGCGGCGGCGGCCGTGACCCCCGGATTCCTTCTGGTGAGTACGGCGGTGCCGGCGCGGGCGGCGGCCGTCAGGATCACGGCACTCGGCGACTCGATCACCGGCTCGCCCGGGTGCCGGCGGGCCCGCGAGGGCCGCGGCGGGCGGGCGCGGAGAAGGCATGCCGGACCCGGCGCCGGACTCCCCGCGCCGGCGCCTCGCCGGTTCCTACAGCGCCGCGCACATCAGCGCCTGCTCCAGCGCCGCGCGTCCCTGATCGGGCCGGCCCGCGTCACCGTGGAGATCGGCGACGACCATCCACGCCGCCGAAGCCGGCCGCAGCGCCGTCATCCTCTCCAGCGCCTGCGCCGCCCTGGTCTGGGCGAGCGCCGCCTTCTCCAGCCGTCCCAGGGCCCGGTAGATCTCCGCCAGCAGCTCGTGCGCCTCCACCGCCACCGGCCCCACCATGCCCACTGCCTGCTCCACCGCCGACAACGTACGCTCCAGGGCCACCTGCGGCTCCTCGCGCAGCAGGTCGAGGCGTGCCATCGCGAGCCGGCACGAGACGATGTCGCCCGGGTGCGCCGCGGCCGCCACCAGCTCGGCATGGGCGTCGGTGAGCATCTGCCCGATCCGCTCGACGTCCTGCGGCCCGTGCCGCAGGGCGTACTGGGCCATGCACATCCGCAGCCGGCCCATCGCCAGCCCGTCGTCCAGCTCCGCCTGGAGTCGCAGGGCGCGGTTGCTCAGCAGGTCCGCCTCCAGCGGATCGTCGAGGATGCGCGCCACCACCGCGCTGTTCCACGAGGCCGCCGCGATCGCGCGGGGTGATCCGATCCGGTCGGCCTCTTCCAGCAGGTCGGTGGCGAACTGCGCCATCCGCTCCCGATCGCCGCGCTCGACGTAGGCGCCCAGCAGGGTCGAGGCCAGCTCCACCAGCCGGTCGGTCCACCCCGAGGGCACCTCCCGCTCCAGCGCCTCCTCACCGACCCGCACGGCGGACGGCAGGTCGCCCACCTCCCGGTGACACCGGCACAGGGCCAGGGCGATCGAGATGCGCTGCTCGCGGAGCTGCGCCTCCACGCCCGCCAGCGCGGCCGTCGTCTCGGCGTGGTCGGAGCACGCCTCGTCCAGCGCGACCGTCAGCTGTTCGATGGCGGCCGGCCGGTTGCCGGCGGCCTCCAGCGCCAGGGCGTAGCCGTAGCCGGCGCGCCGACGCAGGTCGGGCAGATGGCGGAGCGCCGGTTCGGCGATCAGCCGCGCCAGCTCCTGTCCTGCCTCCTCGACCCGCCCCTGGCGCAGAGCCGTCTCCGCCCGGGCCACCCGGTCATGCAGGGCCGCCACGTACCGGTCGGTGATGCCGTGTCCCAGCTCTGCGGGAGAGCAGCCCAGCCGGTCGGCCAGGATCCTTATCTCCGGGGCGCTCGCATCCCGCATGCCGTCCTCGATCGCCTCCACGTCTTCTTCGCGCAGTCCCGGCTCCGCGACCTGCGCTATCGTCATACCGCGCTGCTTGCGCAGTGCCCGCAGACGCCCGCCTACGTTCGTGCTGCTCACGTCGGACTCCCTGGATGCCGCACAGGATGCGAATCCACCCTTGATGTGGATCATCTCAAGAGCGCATCTTAACGTCGCCCCCCCTCGCTTCACCAAAGCCAATCCGGTATCCATATTCGGGCGTTGTGTCATACCTGCGACACAGGAGACAATCCTCATGATGATCCATAAAATGTCACGGAGGTATCTGTGAAAAGGCGTGTACTGGCCGGAATCGCCGTCACGGCGGCCGCGTTGTCCATTGTCCTCGGATCGGCGGGCACAGGCACGGCCGGCCCAGCCGTGCAGAGCCCTCAGCAGGCCGCGGCCCCGCTGGTGAAGGCCTCGTCGCCGCCGACCCTTGAGGGCGGCGGCCTGTGCTGTTACGAGTAGGCACCGGCCGCTGAGGGGCCTGGCGGCGCCGGCCCGCCGACGGCTCCGCGGCCCCTTCGGGGCTGATCGGACAGATCCGCGGACCTACAGGCCCATGCAGGTCAGTGCCCGCTGGTAGGCCGCGACGCTGTCGCCCGGCTCCTCGACCTCCTGCAGTATCCGGGCGACGGCGAGCCAGGAACGCGAGGTCCGCCGAGTGGAGGGCGCCTCCCGCAGCCACGCGGCCACGGCGGCCAGTTCGCGCACCGCTTCGCGCCGCCGCCCGAGTCCGGCCATCGTCTGGCCCGCCAGGAGACGGATCTCGGCCTGCCGATCGCGCGGCAGGTGCTCGATCTGGTCGCGCACCGCCGCCAGGTGCCCTTCCGCCGCCTCCGGGGAGCCCAGCAGCAGCTCGGCACGGATCAGGTTCATCGTGCGGTCGAGCGCCTCCGCCGCGCCGGCCGGGCCGGCGGCCGGTTCGGCCCGCGCCGCGATCAGCAGCCGGCGCCACCGGCCGGCGTCCGCGGGCCGCGCGCTGAGCGCGATCCCGGCGCACGCGACGCGCAGCCGGTTCAGGCCGGGCGGGTCGCCGAGCTCGGACTGGGCGGCGAGGGCCCGCTCGACGTGTGCCAGCGCCTCCTCGCCGTGCCCGCTCTCCACCGCCAGCACCGCGGCCGCCCGGTGTGCCGCGACGAGCGCCGCGGGGGTGCCGAGACGGCCGGCGGCCGCCAGCAGTTCACCGCGGAACTGGCATCCTCGCAGCAGGTCTCCGCGTTCGGCGTAGGAGAGAAGCAGCTCGGCGGCCAGCCGGACGTGCTCCTCGCTCCAGGCCGGCCGTGCCGCGCCATCCAGGACCTCCTCGGCCACCCGCACGGCCGCCGCCAGGTCCCCCTGCCGGCGGTGGCACTCCGACAGCGCGCGGGTCACGCTCGCGTACAGTTCGGCGGGCATCTGGGCCGCGTCACGGTGCCGCACGCCGGCCAGCAGCGTGATCGCCTCGTCGAGTTCGCCGCAGGCCCGCAGAGCGCCGGCCAGGCCGAGCTCGGCCTCCTGGCGCAGGTGGGGAAGGCTCGCGACGGCGTCCTCGGCGAGCAGGGCGGCGTAGCGGGTGCGCGCTTCGGCCGCCCTGTCGCCGTCCAGCGCCTGCCGGGCACGCCTCAAGCCGAGTTCGAGCTCCTCCCGCTGCTCGGCCGTCACGCCGCTGACCAGGTAGGAGAGGGAGCATTCGAGCTTCCCGGCCAGTAGCTCCAGCACCGCGGGCGGCGCGGTCCGCTTGCCGCTCTCGATGAGAGAGACGTAGCTGTCCGACAGTTCCGGATGGGCGAGCTCCGCCTGGGAGATGCCTCGCTGGCGGCGAGCGGTTCTGATGCGCTGTCCGACTGGGGCTGTAGCAGTAGACACGATTATCCCTCGCACACGGACCATTCGATGGGCAGCGAGCCTGCGCCCGGACGTCTGCGTGCTCGACAAGCCCCAGGCATCCTTCACATCCCGCTACGGCATCATTCACACCTTTAGGAAATGCTATGACCCTTACAGCCCAATTTGCTGATCAGCGCCCCTGATCGGCGTGTCATCCGGGCACTCCCGGCGGGCGGGACCGCCGGCCGGGGAGCCGCGGCGGCAGGGCGCGTCTTGCCCGGCCCTTGATGCGCGTGCGGTGGAGCCGTCCGGCTCCGGCGTGTCATCGTCGAGGAGAGGGAGGAGGCGACCCATGACCCCGCTCTACCTGCAAGGCTTCCTCGCCCCGGTGCCCGACGAGATCGACGCCTTCGACCTGCCGGTCAGCGGGGCCCTTCCTCCCGCGCTCACCGGCCGCTACTTCCGCAACGGCCCCAACCCGCTGCCCGGCCGCGACCCCGGCCACTGGTTCACCGGGCCCGGGATGGTGCACGGCGTACGGCTGCGCGACGGCCGTGCCGAGTGGTATCGCAACCGCTGGGTGCGGACCCGCGCGTTCACCGAGGACGCGCCCTTCGTCCGGGACGACCTCTCCGTCGACCTCACCGCGGTGCCCGCCAACACCCACGTCCTCCCGCACGGGGACAAGATCTTCGCGCTGGTCGAGAACGGCCTGCCGTACGAACTCACCGCAGAGCTGGGGACGGTCGGCCCGTGCGACTTCGGCGGCCTGCTGACCACCGCCATGACCGCCCATCCCAAGCGCGACCCGCTCACCGGCGAGCTGCTCTTCTTCGGCTACGGCTTCATACCGCCCTATCTCACCTACCACCGGCTCTCGGCGGCCGGAGAGCTCGTGGAGAGCCGCGAGATCCCGGTACCGGGGCCGACGATGATGCACGACTTCGCCATCACCGCCGGTCACGTCGTGTGGATGGATCTGCCCGTCGTGTTCGACCTGGCGCTCGCCGAGGGCGGTATGCCGTACCGGTGGGACGAGCGCTACGGCGCCCGCCTCGGGGTCATGCCGCGCACCGGCGACGCCGGCGTGACCTGGTCCGACGTCAACCCGTGCTACGTCTTCCACACGGCCAACGCCCACGAGGACGACTCCGGCCGCGTCGTGCTCGACACCGTCCGCTACACCCCCGCCGGGTTCGCCGCCGTCTGGGACGGCATCGGCGGCAGTGCCCACCCGGCGGCCAGGGCGGCCGTGAACGGGACTGCCCACCTGCACCGGTATGTCCTCACTCCCGGCACCGCCGCCCGCGAGGAGCAGCTCGACGACCTCGACGTGGAGTTCCCCACGCTGCACGACGGCCGGACCGGCGACCGCAACCGCTACCTCTACGCGGTCTCCTCCGGGGCGATCGTCAAATACGACGTGCGGAGCGGAGCGAGCACCCTCCACAAGACAGGACCGGACCGGATGGCCGGCGAGGCGGTCTTCGTCCCCGCCGAGGACGCACGGGGCGAGGACGAGGGCTGGCTGCTCTCCATCGTCACCGGCGGGCCCGGCGTCGGCTCCGAACTGCTGGTCCTCGACGCCGTCGACCTGTCCCGGGTGGCCTCGGTACGGCTGCCGCGGCGGGTGCCGGCCGGTTTCCACGGCTCCTGGATCCAGGACGGCTGACGGCGGCACCACGGGCGCCGCGACCGTTCACACCGGCCGCGGCGCCCGCCCCGCCGGGGGATCAGCGCTTGAGCGCGTCGGGAAGCTTGTCCAGCAGCCCCTTGAGGTCGTCGGCGTGCTCCTCCTCCTGGGCGAGGAGGTCTTCGAAGACGCGCCTGGTGGTCACGTCACCGTCGCCGAGCCACTGGACGATCTCGGTGTAGGAGGCGATCGCGATCCGCTCGGCGATCAGATCCTCCTTGATCATCTCTACCAGGTCGAGGCTGGCGTCGTACTCCGCGTGCGAACGGGTGGTCAGCGTGTCCGGGTTGAAGTCGGGCTCGCCGCCCAGCTGCACGATGCGCCGGGCGAGCCGGTCGGCGTGCTCCTGCTCCTCGGCGGCGTGCTCCAGGAACTCCGCCGCCACCGGCTCGGCGTAGATGCCGCTGGCGGTGTAGTAGTGGCGCTTGTAGCGGAGCACGCAGACGAGCTCGGTGGCCAGCGCCTCGTTGCACACCTGGATCACCCGGGGGAGATCGGCGCCGTACGCGGAGGTGATCGGCCCCTTGTCGATCTCCTGACGTGCCCGGGCACGGATTTCCTTGATGTCGGTCAGAAATTCAGCCATGCTCCCCCCCTACCCCGAATCCCCGATCCATCAAGTCCCGCGAGACGTCAACGGAAGATCTTTGACCCGGAGCGGTGATCGACCGGCTGACCTGGCGATTCACCGTGCGGGCGGGGTGGCCGAGGGGCCCCGGTGACGACCGCGGGGGAACCGACGGACCCGCTCGGCCCTCCACTCGGGTCCGTGCGAACGTGAGCAGGGCGGCCGTCGAGCAGCTCACCCGCGTCGCCTCAACGACCTGAAGGACGCCTTGATCGTGTAGCTACGATGGGCGCATGGCCCTGATCCATCAAGCCACACTGCGACCCACGAAACTCGAACTCCTGGCCGCCTGGCTGCCCGGCCGCGACTGGTACACCGGGCCGGCCGGTGAGGTGCTGCGGGTGGCGGCCTTCCGTTTCGACGACCCGGCCGGCGCGGTCGGGATCGAGACGATGCTGGTCCGGATCGGCGACGGGCCGGTTCACCAGGTGCCGCTCACGTACCGCGACGCGCCCCTGGCCGGTGGCGACGGTTGGATGCTGGGCACCGCCGAGCATTCGGTGCTGGGCAAGCGCTGGATCTACGACGGGGCCGGCGACCCGGTGTACGCCGCGGCGCTGGCGAACGCGGTCCTCGGGAACACCGGCCAGGCCGAGCAGTTCACGCAGGTCGACGGCCGGCTCGAGCGCCGCGAGCTCGACATGAGCATCGCCGGCAGTGCGGCCGAGGGCGCGGAGGCGCCCGCCATCGGCGCGATTCAGCGCGTTGCCGAGGGCGAACCGACGCTGATCGTGACGGACACCGTCGAGCTGGCCGTCATCCGCCGCCCCGGAGCCGGCACCGGACTCACCGGCGCCGTGCTGACCGCTACCTGGCCCGGTCAGGCGACCCCGATGCCGCTGGCGTCCGCGACGCCTCGCTAGCGATCCCTGCCCGGCCCCGGGCCGTGGCGGTGGGCTTCACCCGGCCGAGGGCGGGGACGGCTCAGGCGAGGTGTCCGTCCTGCGGGGGAAGCTCACCCGCGCGTCCGTACGGTCGGGATCGGGTCACCGTCGAGGCGCGGGACGACGGCGAGGGGCGTACCACCGCAGGAGTGGCGCCGACGGACACGGCCTGATCGGCATGCGCGAGCGCGTCGTCCCGCACAGCGGCACCCCTACGGCCGGCCCGCAGGCCGACGGGTTTCGCCGTGGTGACGAGTGCCTGGGCCGCGGCACGGTCAGGGTGGCCGTCGAATCGAGTACCGATGACGGCGGTGAGCGCCGCCATCGGGTGGCAGCACCGGCGGCGGCAGTCAGCGGAGCCGTATCCGGATCGGGCCAGGAGCCGGCCCACGACCAGGACCAGGGTCCTGGTCGTGGGCCGGGGGAAGGACCCAGGGCCCCGGTCCGGATCATCCGCTGCCAGGAGGGCTGCCGCCTCTCGCAGTGATGGACTGGATATCGGGCGGGAGCCCCCGGCAGACGTTCGTATTCAAGTCCGTCCGCCGGAGGACATCGTGATCCGCGCCCTGACCGGATATTCCACCAGACACCCATGGTGGGCAGCATCGAATCTGCCGGGAGGCAAAGAATGATTATGAAGAGTGTGGGCTGGCGTCGTTTTCATGCGGTCGTGGCGTCAGCGGCCGTGGCCGCATCCGTCGGTGCGCCGGCGGTGGGTCCGGCTCACGCATCGTCGTCCGGATACGACCAGGCGGCCTTGCAGGCGGATCTGGATGCGATCCGCGACGCCGGCACGCTGGGAGTGCAGGCGCGGGTGGTCTCACCCGGCGGTGACCTGGCCGCGGCGAGCGGTACGGCGGTGCGAGGCCGCGACGTGCCGATCCCGCTCGACGGGCACTTCCGGATGGGCAGCAACACCAAGACCTTCGTCGCTGCTGTGATCTTGCAGTTGGAGGCGGAGGGCCGCCTGTCCCTTGACGACAGCGTCGAACGACGGCTTCCCGGGCTGGTGCGCGGCAACGGCAACGACGGGCGCGCGATCACCATCAGACACCTGCTCCAGCACACCAGCGGCCTGTATGACTCCGTGGGCGACATCGAGAAGAAGATGCACACCGAGCGGGGCTACCGTACCTACCGGTTCCTGCGCATGAACCCGCGGCGGCTGGTGGCGCTCAGCACCGGCCACCGCCCGCTCTTCGCCCCCGGCTCCCGCTGGAGCTATTCGAACATCAACTACCTCTTGGCCGGGCTGGTCATCGAGCAGGCCACCGGGAACTCCTGGCGCAAGGAGGTGAAGCGCCGGATCATCACGCCGCTGCGGCTGCGGAACACGACGTTGCCCGGCGACTCCCCGCTCCTGCCCGAGCCGCACGTGCAGAGCTACACCCAGGACGCCAAGACCTCCCGGCCGTTCCGCACCACCCTGCTCAGTCTCGGCTGGGCCGGCGCGGCGGGCGAGGCCGTCACCACCACCGGCGACCTGAGCAGGTTCTGGCGTGCGCTGCTGGGCGGGAAGCTACTGCCGCCGCAACAGCTGAAGAAGATGACGACCACGGTTCCCGTCGGCGCGCCCGGCAGGGAGTTCGGGCTGGGCATGGCCAAGCAGCAACTGAGCTGCGGGGTCACAGCCTGGTCGCACCCCGGCGGCACCCCCGGGTTCATCACCGACAACGCCGTCACCCGGGACGGCCGCACCAGCGTGATCGTCTCACGCACCACCTACCCCGGCACACAAGAGCAGGGCCAAGCCACTGCCCGCCTGATCGACAACGCACTCTGCGGCACCTCACCGACCGACTGATCATCCCGTACGGCAGGACCGGTAGCGATGATCATGGGTTGCCGCGGCGGCACCGCTCGCCGTCGAGGTGGTGCCGGGGTGGCCGCGGGTGCTGAAAACCGGCGGGCAGATCCGGTTCCTGGAGCATGTACGCGCCGACACGCGCGGCCTGGCCCGGGTGCAGGACTTGAGCGGCCGGGATCTGGAGTGCGGGCGGGGGGGCAGCGCGCACGCCCGCGCGAGGTTGCCGGGCCGGTTCCGCAGGACCCGCCAAAAGGTCGTCAGGTCACCGTCGAGGGCGTTGACGGTCTCCATCGGCGTCAGCTGCCTGGTGGGTCTCCGACTGCCGATCGGGCAGTGACCAGGCCCGATTCGTAGGCCACGATGACCGCCTGGGCGCGGTCGCGGACGGCGAGCTTGTCGAAGAGGCTGGTGATGTAGTTCTTGACGGTGGAGAGGCTGATGTCCAGGGCGCGGGAGATCTCGGTGTTGTCGAGGCCGGTGGCCATCAGCCGCCACACCTCGACCTCGCGCGGCGTGAGTTCACCCAGGCCCGTGGGGGTCGGTGGCGCACTGTGGGGTGCGCGCACGTAGGTGGAGATCAGCCGGGTGAGCAGGCGCGGCGCGACGGCGGCCTCGCCGGCGTGGACGGTGCGGATCGCCGCGCTCAGGTCCTCCGGGGAGCTGTCTTTGGGCAGGAACCCGTAGGCTCCGGCACGCAGGGCGCCCACGACGTACTCGTCGAGGTCGAAGGTGCTGAGGGCCAGGACCCGGCAGTCGGGCACGGTGGCGGCGAGTTCCCTGGTCGCGCCGACCCCGTCGAGGACGGGCATCCGGATATCCATCACCACGACGTCGGGGCACAGCTGGCGGGCGAGGGTGACGGCCTGCGCGCCGTTCTCGGCCTCTCCCACCACCTCGAAGGACGGGTCGGGGGAGAGAATCAGCGACAGGCCGCGCCGGACCAGTGGCTGGTCGTCCACGATCAGCACCCTGATCCTCGGCAGCGTCGGCCCGGTCCCGGTCATCGGTGTGCCCCCTCGTGCTGGACGGCCGCCTCGGCTGCCTCGTCCGTGGTCAGCGGCAGGTCGGCCACCACGGCGAACCCCCCGTCGGACTGCGGGCCTGCGGTGAGGGTGCCGCCGTGCAGGGCGACGCGCTCGCGCATGCCGATGAGGCCGTAACCGCCCGAACCCACCGCCGATGCCCCCTCCTGCGGCGGTGTGCCCCCACCGTCGTCCCGCACCTCGACGGTGACCCGGTCCTGACGGTACGTCAGTTGTACGGACGCGCGGACGGGCCCCGCGTGCTTGCGGGTGTTGGTGAGGGCCTCCTGGGCGATCCTGAACACCGTGAGGCCGACGGTCGGCGGCAGCAGACGCTGCGGCCCGTGGACGCTGAACTCGGTCGGCAGTCCGGCAAGGCGGGACTCGGCCACCAGACGGTCGAGGTCGTCGGCGCCTGGCTGGGGCTGCGACGGCGCGGCCTCCGGTCCGTCGCCGTCCCGCAGTACGTCGAGGAGCTGGCGCATCTCGCGCAGCGCGAGTCGCCCGGAGGCCTCCAGGGTGACCAGGGCGTCCTGGACCACCTCACGTTCGGCGATGTTGGCCCGGGCTCCCCCGGCCATCAGCTGCATGGTGGTGATGTGGTGGGCCACGATGTCGTGCAGCTCCCGTGCGATGCGGCGGCGTTCGTCGGCCACCGCACGGTCGGCAAGGAGTCTGCGGTTGGCCGCCACCTCCTGTTGCCAGCGGTTGACCGCCATGGCGGTGCCGACGACGATCAGGGTGGTGAGGGGTGGGATAGCGGCGTCCTGCCAGGGCGGAATGCGGCCGTTGCTCTGGCTCAGCAGCGTCAGCGACACCGTCGCGGCGGCCGCGACCGCCGTCACCCGGCCGGGGCAGGCCCTGGCGACCGAGTACAGGGCGACCAGCAGGACGGCACCGAAGTGCGCGGGCAGCGGCACGGTCAGGGTGGCCGTCGAATCGAGTACCAGGATGGCCGCGAGCGCCGCCACCGGGTGGCGGCGCCGGGCGAGCAGTGGCAGGGCTGCCAGCGCGACGAGGAGGAACCCTGCCACGCTCACGGCGTGCCGGCCGTCGGGGGCGTTGAAGAACGCGTAGCTGAGCAGGTTCATCACGCACGCCCCACCGGTCACGAGTGCGTCGTTACGGGTCCGCGGCGGCCCGGTGCTGTCGATGTGCGGCAGCTCCCGGGCATCGCCAGGCCCGACGTGTCGGCTCCTGGGCATGTCTGTTCCCCCTGTATCCGGCCTCCTGGCCCCCGGACCAGGGTTGCACAGCAGTCGCAGTGGCAGCACCGGCGGCGGCAGCCGGCGGACCCGTATCCGGACCAGGACCAGGACCAGGACCAGGGTCCTGGTCGCAGGCCGGGGGAAGGATCCAGGGCCCCGGTCCGGATCATCCGCTGCCAGGAGGTCTGCCGCCTCTGGGACTGATGGTCTGGATACCGGCCGGGAGCCCCCGGCAGACATCCGCATTCAAGCCCGTCCGCCGGAGGACATCGTGATCCGCGCCCTGACCGGATACTCCACCAGACGCCCGTGGAAGGTCATCGCCTTCTGGGTGGTGCTGGGTGTCGTGCTGAGCGCCCTGACCCCGGCGCTGTTCGACCGCGTCACCCAGAACCAGGCCGGGGGCTTCCTGCCCCGGAGCTACGACTCGGCCGCCGCGCTGCACATCGCCCAGGAGCGGTTCGGGGTGAACCCCGACGCCACCACGGTGACGGTGTTCGTCGCGCGGTCCGACGGCAAGGCCCTCAGCGCCGCCGACCAGAAACGGGTCGAGGCCGAGGCGGCGAAGCTGGGCAAGCGCCGGGTGATCATGCCCAGGGAAGACGACGGCCCGCAGCGGTTCCTGATCCCGGACCGCTCCCAGACGCCCCGGATCGCCCCGGCGATGACGGCGCCCGACCGGAGTTTCGAACTGCTCTCCGTCGAGCTGATCGGGAATCGTGCGGACAAGGGGGTTCAGGGCGTCTACCGAACCTTCCGGGACGCCGCCCGGACGCAGTTCTCCGAGGCGGGGATGCGTACCGGTTTCACCGGTGCTCTCGCCGACACCGTCGACACCGTCGATTCCCGCAAGACCGCCACCACGGTCGGGAGCGGCCTCATCATGGGGCTCATCATCCTGCTCAACGTGCTGGTGTTCCGCAGCGTGCCGGCGGCCCTGCTGCCGCTGCTCGCGGTCGCGCTGATCGGCTTCGTGGCGGCGGGAGCCGTCGCGGGTGCCGCGATGCTCACCGGGCTCAAGCTCGACGCGAGCACCCCGGGGCTGATCAACGTGGTTCTGTTCGGCATCGGCATCGACTACCTGCTGTTCCTGCTGTTCCGCTTCCGCGAGCAACTGCGGGCCAGGCCCGAGCAGTCCGCCCGAGAGGTGGCCGCGCAGGTCTCCGGCCGGGTGGGCACCGCGATCACCTCGGCGGCGCTGACCATCGTGGCCGCGTTCGCCACGCTGGGCGTGGCGACCTTCGGGCAGTTCCGTTCGATGGGCCCCGCGATCGCCGTCGCGGTCCTGGTGACGCTGCTCGGTAGCCTCACCCTGCTACCGGCGCTGCTCGCGGCCGCCGGGCGCAAGATGTTCTGGCCCTCCCGGGCGGCCTTGCGCCGCGAGCCGCGCGAGGGCCATGCCGCCCGCCTGGGCGCGCTGGTCACGCGACGACCGCTGATGATGCTGACCGCCTCCGCCGCCCTGCTCGCCGCGCTGGCCGCCGGGTTGATCGGCATCCGCATGGACTACGGCCAGGGCGGCTCCGGTGCCCAGACCCCCGCCGCGGCCACCGCGGCCGAGATCTCCCGCACGCTGCCGGCCGGCGTGTCGGACCCGACGAGCGTCTTCGTCACCGCCACCAACGGCGGCACCCTCACAACCGACCGGCTCGACGGTCTCTCCCATGCGCTCACCCAGGTCAAGGGCGTGGGCCAGGTCGCACGGACCGTCCTGAACAAGGACCACCGTGCCGCCCGGATCGATCTCTACCCGACCGCGGACCCGCAGAGCCAGCAGGCCCGCGACCTGGCCTCCGGACCGATCCGGGCCGCGGTCGCCCAGCACACGCCCGCCGGGACGACGGCACACGTGGGCGGGACGCCGGCGATCATCGCCGACATGTCGGCCGCCGTCGACCACGACCTCACGATCGTGTTCCCGGTCGCGGCCGCGCTGATCGGGCTGATCCTGCTGCTGCTCCTGCGCAGCCTGCTCGCACCGGTGATCCTGATGCTCTCCGTCGGGCTCGGCTTCGCCGCCACCCTAGGTGCCGCCACCCTGCTGTTCCAGCACGTTCTCGGCAAGCCGGGCGTCAGCTTCGCCCTCCCGCTGGTGCTGTTCCTGTTCGTCGTGGCGTTGGGCACCGACTACAACATCCTGATCACCGACCGGATCCGGGAGGAAATGCGGCGACCGGGTACAGCTCGCGCCGCCGTGGCGCGCGCCGTACAGCACACGACACCGGCCATCGCGACGGCCGGCGTGGTACTGGCCGCCTCCTTCGCCAGCCTCATCACGTCCCCGGGCAACGAGCAGATGGCCTTCGCGATGACGCTCGGCATCATGCTCTCCGCGCTCGTCGTGTCGCTGGTGCTGGTCCCCTCCCTTGCCGCGCTCCTCGGCCGGGCCATGTGGTGGCCGATCCGCCCGCGGCCCATCGCAGGCGGCCACAGGCAGGACCGTGCGACCGAACCTGCCCCGGAACCCGACCGGGCCACGGCCCTCTGAGGCTTGGACCGGCATGCCTAAGGGGTGTATGACGGGGGTGAGGACCATCGGTGCAGCCGTTGGCACTGACATCGATCTTGCTTCTCGGTCTTTCGCAAATGACCGGTTGGCAGAGGCCATTGCGCGCCGCGACACGCCGCATCCGCGCAGCTCGTCCGTCGCGGAAGTCCCCACGACTGCCGTGTTCCGCGAAGGGGGTTCTGCGAGCAGGGCGCCCAGCTGGGACAGACCATGAAGATCAATCTCAGCGCTGACCGTAAATGACCTGAACGAGCAGGTCCGACAGGCCGAAGGGCGCGGCCTTGATGGATGCTTCGTTCGGGATCGCACTCGTCCGGGCTCATGGCTGTCGCGCCGGCTTTCTGAGCACCTCGGTGAGGGCCGAGATGCTGTGGTTGCCGTGGCCTGCCTGAGCCGCCCGCGTCACCAGGTCATGGAGCGGGACGAGCCAGGTCGTGTCGACGTTCGTCTCCTTGGTCAGGTCCGCGTCGTGAGCCGCCCCGGCGAGGAAGAGGTTCACCGAGGAGGCGGCGTTGGTGTAGTCGCCGCTGTCGATCTCGTTGGCGTAGATCGGCAGCAGGGACTTGATCATGTCCAGCCACTTGCCGGCGAACCGCACCATCGTGCTCACCTCCAGCCCGCGCGCCTGGACGGCGGCCGCGCCCTGGAAGAAGCCGACGAGGGCGGGCAGCAGCATGGCGCCCACGGCCATCTCGTACAGGGCGGCGAGGTCGCTGTCGTCGCCGAGGTGGACGGTGTCGCCGCCCAGCGCCTTCAGGGTCGCTTCGAACTCGTCGAAAACGGTCTTGTCACCGCTGTAGTAGAGCAGGGTGTCCGGCGCCCCCACGGCCGAGGGCACGTTCTTGACCGCCCCGGCCAGGAACCGGGCGCCGTGGCCGATGGCCCAGGCGGCCGTCTCGCGGGCGCCGGCCGGAGAACCGCTGTTGAGGGTGACCAGGGCCCGTCCATGAAGCGACGCGGCGGCCGGCCGCAGAGCCGACCGGGTGTCATCGAAGGTGGTCAGGCAGGTGATGATCAGGGGACTTGCCGCCACCGCGTCCTCAATGGCCTCCGCCTGCCGAGCTCCCATGGCGATGAGGGGCGCGGCTTTGGCGGGGGTCCTGTTCCAGACGGTGGTCGAGTGTCCGGCCTTGACCAATGCCTCAGCCAGTGCCGTGCCCATCGAGCCCAGGCCGATGACGGTCACCGGTGTCGCGTTCCTGCCGGTCATATGCGTACTCCAGCCACAGAGACAGAGAGATGAGGAGGTGAGCGCGCCGCCCGCCGGGGAGACTGTTGTGATCTTGGCGCGGCGCCTGATCCATACTGGCCGGAGCGCCCATATTCTCTCAAGTACCTACAATTTTGCCGGGTACTGATAAGAATGTAAGTATGAGTCGGTGAAGCAGACGAAAAAGCGTACGTTCACCTGCGGGTTAGACGCTGCCATCGCCGTCATGGGCGGCAAGTGGAAAGGGCTGATCCTCTTCACGCTGCAGGATGGCCCCCTGCGTTTCGGGGAGTTGCGGCGTGCGGTCCCCGGCATCAGCGAGCGGGTGCTGATCTTGCAACTCCGCGAGATGGAGACCACCGGGCTGCTGCATCGCGAGATGTATCACCAGGTCCCGCCGAAGGTGGAGTACTCGCTCACCGAGTTTGGTCATTCGCTCAACAGCGCGATGGCGCCGCTGGGTGAGTGGGGCGAGGAGCACATCGAGCGCATCGAGGTCATCCCGTGGGACGAGATCAGGTGAACTGGCGCGGATCATTGCGCCGTCGACGGTGCTTTGACCTGGTCGCGGCCACCGGCCTCAGGGCCTGTCCTGAGGCCGGATCCTTAGGTGGGCCGGAGGCTTCGCATCCACGAAACGACGCCGCGTAGATGAAGTCCGTCCAGGTAGCTGTCCAGGGACTTGTCGAAGCGGAAGGCCGGCCCGCGCCACTCCTTGATCCGGTTGATGCAGCGCTCGGCGGTGTTGCGCTCGGTGACAGAGAACCTCATCTGTGGCGGACGGGGTGGCCCCGCGTGAACCTCGCTCCGATCGGTTGGCCACCTGGTCCGCCTTCTCCGGGATGACTGCTCGGATACCGCGCCGGTGGAGGTGGACGCGCTTGGCGCGGGGCAGGTCCCGCCATCGTCGGTGAGGTCACCACGCGCCATGCCTTGTGCTCACCAGGGCCAGGCCGTACGGCACAGGTGAATCCGCAACCTCATGATCCGAACGTCGAACAGACCCTGAGTTCCTGGGACGTTCGGGGCTCATCGCCTGGACCTGGGTGGAGCACCATCGAGGCGTTTCACCACCGGTGGACAGATCTTGGTGCAATCGCACCGCCGATGCCCCCCGACTTCATGTTCCTGCACGAAGCACTCCCGGATGACGTGATGGAGGGTTGCTGGAACATTGGCTTGAAAGCTCCGGAGGCCTGTGAATGGGACTCACCGAAGACACCTCCACCCTGGCACCCGCGCAAATACGTAAAACGGCGACCGTCACCGTCGGCCTGCTCATGGGCGTCTGGGTGATCGACTACGTCGATCGGGTGATGATGGCCGTCGCGTTGCCGTTCATCGGCGAGGAGTTCGCGCTCACCAAGACCGAGCAAGGCTGGCTGATCACCGCCTTCTCCCTGGTCTATCTGCTGTGCCAGGTGCCGGGTGGCATCCTCGCCGACAAGTTCGGCGCCCGCCGCCAACTCATGGTCTCTCTGCTGCTCTGGTCGGTCTTCACCGCCCTCACCGGTATCGCCTGGGGTCTGGCATCCCTCCTCGTCATCCGTGCTCTCTTCGGCGTCGGCCAGGGCCTCTTTCCCGGCGCATCCTTCAAGGCCATCGCGGAACGCACCACCCCCGCCGTCCGCGCCACCGCCGCCGGTGCCATGCTCGCCTCCAACCAGCTCGGTGCCGGCGTCGCCCCGCTCATCGTCGCGCCGCTCATCCTCGCCCTCGGCTGGCGCCACACCTTCTGGGTCACCGCCGCCGCCGGCGTCGCCATCGGCGTTCTACTCTGGACGCTGCTGCCCAAGGCGCTGCCCGCCCACCTCAACGGCTCCGACGTCGTTCAGGACAAGGGGACCAGCCTCGGCGCCGTTATGCGCTCGCCATCGGTCTGGAAGTTCGCCGCACTCTTCTGCACCACCAACATGCTCGGCTACGGCTTGATCACTTGGGTACCCAGCTACCTGCTGGAGGAACGCGGCATCTCCCTCATCAACACCGGTGTCATGTCCGCCATCCCCGGTCTGGTCGCGTGCGCGACCGTCTTCCTCGGCGGCTGGCTGTTCGACCGCTTCTTCCACGACAGGGTCCGGCTCTACGTCATCCCCCTGCTCCTGGTCACCGCTGTGCTCCTGGTGCTCATGCTGATGGCCGACTCCGCTGTCGGGTTCACCGTCTACCAGACCCTCGCCATGGGCGTGGCGGGTCTTTCCTCGATGGGCATCCTCGGTATGCCCGTGCGTGCCCTGCCGCCCGCCGTCATCGGATCCGGCATGGGCGTCGTCAACGTCGGCGGTCAGATCGCCGGTGTCCTCGCCCCCGTTCTCATGGGCTTCCTGGTCGACAAGTTCTCCTACACCGCTGCTTTCGGCCTGCTCATCGCCACCACCGTCCTCGGCGCGCTGATCGCGTTGATCGTGCCCCAGCGCCCTGAGCAGTTCAGCCTCGGAACGAAGGAGCTCGCGTGACGACATACGATCTGGTTCTCGCCCGTGGCCGGGTCATCGACCCCGAGACCGGTCTGGACGCCGTACGCGACGTCGGCGTCAACGGCGGGGTCATCCAGGCCGTCTCCGACCAGCCGCTCGACGGCGTCACCACCGTCGATGCGACCGGCCTGGTCGTCAGTCCGGGCTTCATCGACCTGCACAGCCACAGCATGGACGTCGCCGGACACCGCCTGCAGGCGCTCGACGGCGTCACCACCGTCCTGGAACTCGAGGCCGGCGCCTACCCGGTCGCCGCCGCCTACCGCAGGGCCGAGATCGAGGGCAGGCCCCTCAACTACGGCTTCGCCACCTCCTGGGCTGTGGCCCGTATGACCGTCCTCCTCGGCCTCGACACCAGCGGCGACCTGAGGGACGACTTCCTCGCCAACATCGGCCGCGAGGAATGGCAGCGCGCCGCTCCGCGAAACGTCGTCGACCGCATCGTCGGCATGCTGGAGCGCGACCTCGGCGACGGCGCGCTCGGCATCGGCATCCTCGTCGGCTACGCGCCCCGCGTCGATCCCTCCGAGTACCTCGCCGTGGCCGCCCTCGCCGCCCGCGTCGGGCTGCCCACCTATACCCACGCCCGTGAACTTGTCGAGATGGACCCCACCACTCCCGTCGACGGCGCTGAGGAGATCGTCCGCGCCGCCGCCGAGACCGGTGCGCACATGCACTACTGCCACGTCAACAGCACCTCCATCCGCCATGTCGACCGCGTGCTCGGCCTGGTGGAGAAGGTCCGCGCCGAAGGCTCGCGCGTCACCACCGAGGCCTACCCCTACGGCGCGGGCATGACCGGCGTCGGCGCGGCCTTCCTCGCCCCGGAACTCCTCCACCGGCGCGGGCTGACCCCGCACTCCATCGGCCTGCTCGGTGCCGAGGGGCGTATCCCCGACGCCGAGGCCTTGCGTCGGGTCCGCGAGAGCGAGCCCGGCTCGGCGGCTTTCGTCCACCTGCTCGACGAGGACGACCCCGCCCAGTTCGACTACATCCAGCGGGCCCTCACCTTCACCGACGCCGCTGTCGCCACCGACGCCGTACCCCTCCTGTGGCGCTCGGGGTCGCCCGACCCGCTCTCCTGGCCGCTCAGGCCCGACGCCGTCACCCACCCCCGTACGGCCGGCACCTACGGCCGGACGCTGCGCAGGCTCGTCCGGCAGAACGGCGTCCTGTCGCTGCCCGAGGCTGTGCGCCGGTGCACGCTCATCCCCGCCGACGTGGTGGGCTCGGGTGTCCCGGCGATGCGGCGCAAGGGCCGTGTTCAGGCAGGCTGCGACGCCGACCTGACCGTCTTCGACCCCGACACCGTCAGCGACCGTGCCACCTACACCGAGACGGTCAGGCATTCCTCCGGTTTCGTCCACGTCCTTGTCGGCGGCCAGTTCGTGGTCCGCGACGAGTATCTGCTGCCGACCGCCCTGCCCGGGCGCGCTGTCAGAGCCTGATGCCTGGTCCGGGTCGTCTGGTTGACGGCCCGGCCGCCGTTTTCAGGTAGGGAATGTGGTTAAGCAGGGTCGGTTGGCGACCTACGGGCGGCTGATCTCGATCGCTTCTGCCGCAGGAGGCCTCAGGTGCTGTCTGACTACGCTCTTGGGTGAAGGGAGGAGGTGAACGTGATGTGGAGGAAAGAGGTGCTGGAAGCGGTCCGCGCCGCGGCGGGCTCAGCCGTCGACGAAGGTGAGGCTGTTCATGTCGTAGCGGGTGCCCGCGACCTGCTCGGCCGGGGCGGCGGCTTCGACGGCGGCGAGGTCCTCGGTGGACAGCTCGACGGCCAGGGCCGCGAGGTTCTCCTCCAGGTACCTCTGCCGCCGGGTGCCGGGAATCGGCACCTGCGGATCGACCCGGTGCTGGTAGTAGAGGTCGATGTGGTCGACTCCGAGCCGGCGCAGCGACGCCTCACACGCCTGCCGCACGTAGGCGGCGTCGCCGCGGATACGGGTGGGCTCGCCCAGGCGGTTGGCGAAGCCGAACTCCGTGGCCAGCACCACCTCGCGCGCCGCGAGCGGATCCACCAGGGCGCCGCCGACGTCGCCTTGATCAGGTTCTGGCTCCGCGACCCAGTTCAATGATCCACGGGGCAGGCCTTAGTACGGACCTCCGCGGAAGTACATGCTCGGGCGCTGTCGAGAGCGGTCGCCGCGCTCGTGGGCGGCGTCGGACCGGTCACCGGGCGCCGACCGCTCGGCCAGTGACCGCAGCGTCGCCAAACCGGCCAGAACCCCGGCGCGGTTGCCGGCCCTTTTCATCCACACCGGCAGCCGGGCGAACATCGCCATCGTCGGACGATACGAGCCACGCTCCCGCAACCGGGCGCCCACATAGGCCGCGAGCTCGTCGACGTGCTCCTCGTTGTAGGCCCAGAGAACCCGGCCCAAGCAGCGGGTCTGCAACCACAGCGGCCGCCGGAAGAACGGGTCCTCGGTGCCACCCATGACCGCGCCGACCAGCCCGACCCCCTTGACATCGGCCGTCCATTCGGCAACGACCCCACAACCCGCACAGGTCAGGCGGCGGGGCTGGAACATCAGCTCGCTGAAGTACCTGGGGTCGGGAAGCCCGGGACGGCTGACAACGACCGCGCGACCACCGCAACGCGGGCAGACGACGCTGATCCGGCCCGTGAACTGCACCAGCCAGCGTCCGGCGTCATGGTGGCGGGCTGGTCCGGAGGTCATCCCGAAACCCTCGCAAAACGGTGAGCCGTTCGCAAACGCATTCTCGGATCGTCAGCGATCGAAGGCCGCCCGGATCCGCTTACGCGGTCGTCGGGGGGCCGAGTCTGTGCGCTTGCCCGCGCCGTAGGGGCGACCGGGCATGCCCGGCTTCAGCGCCTGCGTCTGTCAGGGCCGTCCCGCACTATCGTTGCGGCATGAACACTCCGGCGGCGGAAGCCGACATCGACGACGGCCTCGTTGACCGCCTGATCCGCACGCAACACCCGGATCTGGCGGGCCCGCTCACTCTCGTCGCCAACGGCTGGGACAACGTCATCTACCGCCTGGGGACGGACCTGTCCGTACGGCTGCCGCGCCGCCGGGTCGCCGTCGACCTCATCGTCAACGAGCAACGCTGGCTGCCGGTCCTGGCCGAGTACGTCGAGGTCGCGCTGCCCCTACCCGTCAGAACCGGCGTGCCCGGCGAGGGCTACCCGTGGCCGTGGACGATCGCGCCCTGGTTCGAAGGCCGCACGGTCGCCGACGTGCCGCCGTCCGACCGCTCCGGCATCGCCGCCCCGCTGGCCGACTTCATGACGGGCCTCCACCGGCCCGCGCCGCCTGACGCGCCGCGCAACCCCGTCCGCGGCGTCCCGCTCGCCGCCCGCGACGGAGCGGTACGGCAACGTCTGCAGTCCATTCCCCGATCAGCCGCGCTGCTCCCCCTCTGGGAGAAACTGGCCGCCCTCCCGCCCTGGCAGGGCCCCCCGCTCTGGCTCCACGGCGACCCGCACCCGGGAAACCTCCTGCTCAACGGGGAAGGGCTGGCCGCCGTCCTGGACTTCGGCGATCTCACCAGCGGCGATCCCGCCACCGACCTGGCCGCCGCCTGGCTGGTGTTCGACGAGAACGCGCGCGAGGTCTTCCGATCACACGTGGACACCGACGAGGTGACCTGGGAGCGCGCACGGGGTTGGGCCCTTGTCATGGGCACTGCTCTGGCCGCCCACTCGGCCGACAACCCCGGCATGGCGGCCATCGGCGATCACGTCCTCGCCCAGGTGCTTCTCACCCCGTAGGGCTTGGGGTGATCGCACGCCCAGAAAACCAGCGGAGTGCAGCGTGTTCCGGTTATAAGGTGCGCCCGTGGACAATCTGGAGAGCCTTGTCATCGCCAGGCGGCTACGCGTCCCCATCGACGCCCCTGCTGGTTCCGGGGCGGACTGGGGAGAGGTCGCCGCCCGCCAACTCGACGCCGCGCTGTTGAGCGTTGGCTTCAAGTGCTCGGCGGCCCTGCTCGAACGCCTGTCGAGGCTGCGCGGCGAGACCGTGGTGGATCTCGGCGTTCGGATCCTGGCCGCGGTCCGCGGCCTGGTGGGCGACCACGTCCAGCACAACGCCTACTTCATCGACTTCCCCGCGAACGTGCCCGACACCCTGGAGTTCTGGGTCGGCCTGCTGCGTGAGGCCCTGCTCGACCCGGTCGCCGCCGTACGCCTCCAGCCGCCGACGCTTGACCTGCTGACCCTGCCGGGCTACGGCCGCTACCAGCACACCTACGCCGACCTGCTGGCCGCTCACGCCGAGCTGATCCCGCTGGCCGGGGACCGGGTGACCATGCTGGAGCTGGGCGGGAGCCTGGAATCGGAGACGCGGGAGCTCTACTTCTCACTGGCGGGCTCCGAGGTGCCTCCGGCCGCCGAGGATCTGGCGGCGCTGCGCTTGCTGGCGTCGTCCTGCGCCGATCAGCCGGAACGCATCCCCGTGCGCGAGAACCGCGCTGTCGTCAACGAGGTACGGCTGGCCGCCGGCCGACCGCTGCTCGTCGACACGGTGACCGACGTACTGCGGCTCGCCTGCGGCTGCTCCGGCGGCGATGTCACGCTGGCCGTCCCCACCAGGTTCCGCTCGTTGCGCCGCGCCGAGCGCCGTGCCCTGCTGCAGGCCCTGGACGCCGTCGCCTCCTCGGCCAAGTTAGGCGATGTGCCGCGCCACCGGGAACAGTGGAAGCGGCTTGGCGAGCGGCTGCATCCTCACGAGTACCCGCAGTTCCCACGTGCCGCCCAGGTCTTCGAGGTGGCCAGGGGCGCGCGCCGGGCCGCCGGCTTCGACAGCCGGGTCGAGGCCGCCCTGTCGGCGGGCCGTACCGCCGACGCCGTCGAACTGCTGGAGAACGCGCCCGGGGCGCTGCTGCGCCGCCTCGACCACCTGCTGCGGACCGGCCTGTCCGCGACGGCCGTGCTGGACGGCGCGGAGAGAGCCGTGGCGGGCGCCTCCGGCCGCGTCCTGCTGTCCCTGCGCGAGCACCTGCAGAACCGCCTCGCTCCCGCTGCCGGCCGCGTCTTCACCAACCGGTACGGCAGAGCATGGGCGGCACCCGACTCCCGCTCGCCGCTTGAGACGGAGGTCCTGTCGCGGGCGCTGGCCATCCTGGACGAGGAGATCACCCGTCGCCTCCCCGACCCCGGCGAGCTGATCGTCGATCCCGGCGTGCTTGATGTCGCCCTGCCGCTGTCGGGCAAGGCGACGGCGCCCGGGCTCGGCATGCTGCCCCGCGGCTCGCTCTCAGCCGTCGACGGTGAGCTGCTCAGGTTCTTCGTCCACTGGCGCCAGACCGAGCGGCGCACCGACTACGACCTGTCCGCGCTCATGCTCGACGCCGCCTACGACAATCCGACGCACATCTCGTGGACGAACCACACCAACGGCTTCGCCGCCTACTCCGGCGACCTCACCGAGGCGTCCGGCGGCGCGTCGGAGTTCATCGACATCCGTCTCGCCGACGCGACCCAGCCGATCGTCATCCCGCAGGTCGACATCTTCGCCGGAGAGGGGTTCGACGAGGCCGCTGAGGCGTTCTTCGGCTACATGACCAGGGACGCCGAGCAGAAAGGCAGGCCGTTCGAGCCGCGCACCGTGCGGATGAAGTCCGACCTGCGCGGGTCGGGCCGGATCGCCCTGCCGCTCGTCTTCCTCCGTGATGACGACGGCGGATGGCGGGTGAAATGGCTTCAGCTGTATCTGAAGGGGCATCCCGGCTTCAACCAGGTGGAGGGCAATCGGGTCACCGTCTCCCTGCTGGCGCGCTCGATCGTGGAACGCGACTACCTGCGAGTCCGATACCTCGCCGACCTGCTGCGTACGAAAAGCTCCTCCGCCGGACACACCACCTACATCGGGCTGGAAGCTCCGGCCGGCCTGCCGTCGGGGTCGCGGGTATACACGCCAGGGACTCTGCACGGACTGATCCCGGCCTGATACCGTAAGGGCGCGAGGCTATGGGAGGGCTTCCTTCTACACCTTTCTGGAATCTCCAGTCTTCCCGCTCTCCTCGCATTCCGGTCGTGAGGCCATTCGAGGGCTTCCTTCTTACCTGGTTCGATTCCAGGTAGGCCCCCATGGGGCCTACTGGCTCATCTAGCTCCCGGGCCTTCCTCACGACCGGTCATTCACGACGGCTTCAGCCGTCCACCCTGCCGTCCGACGCGCGGATTGCGTCCGCTGTCGCCGGAAGTCCGGTGCATGAATACCACGTCCAGACGGTACC
>NZ_NGFP01000106.1 GCF_002149035.1 Streptosporangium minutum | reverse complement strand
AGCCACAGCCATCCGGCCCCGATCCACCACACGCCCATCAGCGCCAGGGCGGCGGCGGGCAGCGGGGTGTAGGTGTGGGCCGCACCGAAGACGTCCAGGGTCAGACCCGCGAGGCCGGCGGACGTGACGGCGAGACCCGCGCGCGAGCGGAGCCTGCGGCGCTGGAGCAGGATCGCGATCAGGCCGAGGACGAGGGAGGTGGCGAGGGCCAGCTGGACCTCGACCCTGGCCAGGCCGGTCGAGCCGTACCACTCGCATCCGGCCGGCAGCCGCCTCTCCTTGATGCTGTAGTCGTTGCACAGGTAGCTCTTGGCCAGCTTGACCGGCTCGCCGAGGATCCTGGACGGCCCGGCCGAGCCGCAGGCGGGCAGGGCCCACGGGGCGGAGGGGCCGGTGCCGCGCTGCCAGCAGTTGCCCGTTCCCTGGCCGTCCCAGGAGACGCCGGCCCCGTTGGGGCGGTCGGCCCCGTCGGGCGTCACCCCGAGGTGGTTGCCCTCGTAGAGGTTGTGGTGGGAGGTGTCGAACTGCTTGTCCCAGGACTCCTCGCCCCGGATGAAGGCGGGCACCGCGAGCAGGTCGAACGCGGCGGACTCGTGACCCCAGATCCAGTTGTCGCGGAAGACGTTCCAGTTGCCGCCCGCCGTGACGATCCCGGTGCCCCGGGGCATGCCGATCTGCGGGCAGACGACGCCTCGCTCGTAGCCGCGTTCGGCCGTGGGTCTGGCACAGGTGCCGTCGGCGACGTAGCGGTAGTAGTCCTGGTTGTTGTCGTGGATCCGGTTGCGCTCGAACCGCGCGTGGTTCTGCGGCAGGCCCGGATGCCCGGCGAACGCGCTGTCCATCGAGGCGCCGCCCATGTTGTCGTAGAACTCGTTGTCGTGGACGTAGACCGAGTCGCCCGCCGTACCGGAGTAGCCCACCATGTTCTGGTAACTCTTGCAGCGCCGGATCTCGATGGAGTAGCGCGGCACGTCGTGGCCGCGGCCGTCGTTGATGTCGGAGGCGCTTCCCGGGTAGATGCCCGAGTCGCCGTTGCCGTGCGACTCGCAGTCGGTGTAGAGGCCGTGGTCGCTGGCGAAAGTCAGGAAGCCGTACTCGTCGTTCCAGCGGGTGAGCATCGTGTCGATGACGAAGCCGTCGGTGGCCAGGATGTAGAGCGAGTTGAACGTGGTCCGCTGAGCGGTGAAGTTGCGGAAGTAGATCCCGTTGGAGGTGTCGGCCCGGATCGCGTTCAGCTTCTTGTACTGCGCGTCGATGATCACGTCCGTCGGTTCCGCTCCGGTGCCCTCGATCTGCAGGTTCTCGATCCCGAGGATGGCGACCAGGTTCTGGTTGTGCRGGCACTGCCTCTGCTGCTCGTAGGAGAGGATCTGGTAGCCCCACGACGACCAGCGGGCGTCCAGGTTGGCGCAGGCGCCGGTGGGTCCCGGCTGGCTGGGCTCCTCCAGGTAGACGCCGGGCAGGATCGCGACGGTCATCCCCGGCCGGTCGACCCGGTCCACCGCCTCCTGCAGGTGGCGGTACCCCTTCTCCTGGCAGCGCTCGAACAGCTCCAGGTTGCGCTTCCTGAGGTCGGGCGGGAAGTCCGCGATCCGCCTGCCGAAGTCGGCGCGGTCGTTCTTGCAGACCAGCAGGTCGGGTTCCCCGGTACGGCGCACCGGGACGCTGCCCGACCCGTCGGGGAAGGTCACGGGGCGTTCTTCGTGGGCGAAGGCGGCGGAGGCGGGCAGCAGCAGGCCGAGGGTCAGCGCGACGGCGGTCGCGACCCTGCGCAGGGAACGCATGACCGCGAGAGTAGAACAATGTTCATGTTTTGCCTAGGCTTGGGAAGGCACGGCTCAGCGGAGGGCGTGGCTCAGCGAGAGGTACGGCTCAGCGGAAAGGCCCGGATCAGCAGAGGGCAGGGCTCGGCGGAGGGCGTGGCTCAGCGAGAAGTACGGCTCAGCGGGAGGTACGGCTCAGCGGGAGACGAGGCCGGTCAGGATCTGGTCGACGATCCGCTCGGCGATGTTGTGCGGGAGCTCACCGGCCCCGTCGAGCCCCTCGCTCCGGACGTACCACATCATCGTGCCGACCAGCGTCGCCATCGCGACGGGCACGTCGAGGTCGGCACGGAGCTCCCCGCTTGCGACGCCGCGCTGCAGCAGGGCGCTCATCGCCGCCCTGCGCGGCTCGATCGTGGCCTGCCGGATCCGCTCCACCAGGCGCGGATGCCGTTCGGCGTCGTTCATCGCGATGTTCAGGACACACCGGCTGCGCGCGTCGCAGGCGTCGCGCCGGACGACCTCCAGGTAGGCGATCAGGTCCTCGTGGACCGACCTGCCGCCCATCTCCGGAAGAGGCGACTTGAGCTTCGCCAGCGCGTCGACGACCAGGTCCTCCTTGTTGGACCAGCGCCGGTAGATGGTGGTCTTGCCCACCCCGGCGCGGGCGGCGATCGCCTCGATCGACAGCTCGGCGAGGCTCATGCCCTCGCCCATGAGGTCGAGGGTCGCGTCGATGATCGCTTTCTCTGCCCTGGCGCTGCGGGGGCGGCCCGCCGGGCGGGCCGCCTGCGTCTCATCAGTCGTGGTCATCGCACACCTACACTACTGCCGGTTCCTTACCGTGATCCAGGTGCTCGACGGGGGGAACGGCGCTGTTCTTGCCGGGCAGCCACTTCAGCACCATCAGGGCTCCGAGCAGCGCGATCGCGGCCGACACCAGGGCGGTGACGTGCATGCCGTCGATGAAGGCGCGCTTGGCGGGCTCGATCAGCGCCGCGCCGCGGTCACCGAGACCGCCGGCCACGCCGAGCGTCCCGGTCAGCGACTCGCCCGCGAGGTGCCTGAGCTGCTCGGGCAGGCCGGTCAGCACGGGGGCGATCTCCTCGCGGTAGGTCGCCGAGAGCAGCGAGCCGAGCAGGGCCACGCCGAGCGCGCCCGCGACCTGGCGGACCGTGTTGCTCATGGCCGAGCCGACGCCCGCCTTCTCCCGGGGCAGCGACTCCATGATCGTGGTGGTGGCGGGTGGCATGATGTTGGCCATCGCCGCGCCCTGGACGAAGAAGACGATCTCGATCACCAGCACCGGGGTGTTCTGGTCCATCAGCGCGTAGGCGGCCAGCGCGGCGGCCACGACGAGCATGCTGACGGTGGCGGTCAGCTTGCCGCCGAAGCGCCTGGCCATCTGCTGGCTGAGCGGGGCGAAGATGATCTGCGCGGCGGCGAACGGGATCATCAGTGCGCCCGCCTGCAGCGCGCTGAAGCCCAGCACGATCTGCAGGTAGAAGACCAGGAAGAACATCGCGCCCATCATCGCGAAGAACACGATGCCGATCATGCCGACCGCGGTGGCGAAGCGGGGGTCGCGGAAGTAGGTGACGTCGAAGGCCGGGTGGTCGATGCGGCGCTCGTACCAGACGAAGGCGACCAGCACGGCCACCCCGAGGACCGCCGGGACCAGCACCTCCGCACTGGTGACGGTGGCCAGCTCGCCGGCCCGGATGATGCTGTAGGTGAGGGCGACCAGGCCCACGATGGACAGGATCACACCGACCGGGTCGAGCTTGGACGGCTTGGGGTCACGCGACTCGGGCACGACCAGCGTGATGAGCACGATGCCGACCAGCACGATCGGCAGGTTGATCAGGAAGACCGACCCCCACCAGAAGTGCTCGATGAGCAGGCCGCCGGTGATCGGGCCGATCGCCACGGCGATGCCGACGCCGCCGGCCCAGATGCCGATCGCCTTGCCGCGCTCCTGGGGCGGGAAGACGTTGGAGATGATCGCCAGCGTGGCCGGCATGATCGCGGCGCCGCCGATCCCCATGAACGCCCGGGCCACGATCAGCTGCCCGGGGTCCTGGGAGTAGGCGCTGGCCAGCGAGGCGAGGCCGAAGAGCACCATGCCGATCATCAGCATGCGCTTGCGGCCGGTCCGGTCGCCGATGACGCCGAAGGTGAACAGCAGACCGGCGAAGACGAGGGTGTAGGAGTTGATCGCCCACTCCATCTGGCTCTGGGTGGCGCCCAGGCCCTCGGCCGGGTCGGCGATCGTCTTGAGCGCGACGTTGAGGATCGTGTTGTCGAGCACGACCGCCAGGAGGCTGAAGACCAGCACTCCCAGAACCTGCCATCGCCGCGGATGGCCGAGCTGGTGTTCCATTGGGGGTCCCCGTTTTCGATACGCTAAAGTTTCGCAACGCAACCGTAGCGCTCACCGTTTCGATACGCAACCGTCTCGTTTCGTATTTACGCGATGTTCACACCGGGGGTCCGGCGGCGGCGGTCACGGCCTTCTCGGCCGGCACCGGGACCCTCCGCCAGAACGGCAGCGCGACCAGCACCATCCCCACGCCGACCAGCCCCGCGAGGGCGAAGGCCCAGCCGGCGCCGSCTCCGTCGATGACCGCTCCAGCGATCGGCGCGGAGGCGGCGCCGCCGATGAGCAGCGCCGTACCGTGCAGGCCCATCGCCTCCCCGCGGGCCCCCGCGGGGACCCAGCGGCTGAGGGTCTCGACCGTGGACGACAGCCCGGGGGCGCACATCAGCCCCGCCGGGAGCAGCGCGACGAGCAACCACCGCCAGTCGCCGCCCACCAGCCCCACCGGGATGGTGAGCGCGCCCATCCCCCCGACCAGGACCAGCGGGGAGAAGCCGCGGGACAGCCCGCCGTACACGAAACCGCCGACCAGCGAGTAGGCGCACCACAGCCCGATCGCCAGGCCGGTCCACGCCGTGTCGCCGGCGTGCTCCATGGCCGCCACCAGGGAGAGCTCGGAGGCGGTCAGCACGAAGGTGGCCGCGGAGGCGGTGCCCAGCAGCGCGATGAGCCCCGGGGTCAGCCACTGCCGCCTCAGGACCTTCTCCGCCGGCGCCTCCAGCTCCTCGGCCGAGCGGGTCGGCGGGTTCAGCAGGATCAGCGCCGCGCCGGAACAGGTCAGGCCCACCGCGACGATGGACATCGTCCACGCGCTGCCGAGCCCGGTGATCCCCATCACCCCGAGGGCGGGCCCGGCCATGTAGGACAGCTCGACCATTATCGAGTCGAGGGAGAAGCCGATCCTGCGCTGCTCGACCGGGACCAGGGCCGCCAGGCACTGCCTGATCACGCTGAACACCGGCAGGGCCAGCAGACCGGCCACCACCGAGGCCACCAGCAGCACGGGGTACGGCAGCGCCCAGGCGCAGGACCAGAAGGCGAGCTGCGCGACGGTGGTCACCGCCAGGACCGGGCGGAGACCGTGCCTGTCGACGAACCGCCCGGCCAGCGGCGACCCGACCGCCATCCCCACCGTGGTCGCCGCGCCGACCGCCCCCGCCGCCAGCCACCCCAGACCCAGACTGCGGATGTGCAGCGTCAGCGTGATGCCCATCGCCGTGGACGGGACCCGCGCGACCAGCCCCACCAGCAGCAACGTCCGCACACCCGGAAGGGCGAGCAGGCGACGGTAAGGTTCTATAGCCATTTTGATTGCTTACCTCCGCATGCATTGTGTCGTATGGCACTGACACCGCCGCCACTGGATTACCGCCGGGGCGGGGGGTGTTGAACGGGACGACCGCGTGCAATCATCGGAAACGTCCGGGGACGCCACTGGGGCGCCTCGAGACTCTTCTGGAGGGTTTTATGTCCTCTTCCGTCACCAGCCGGCCGACCTCCCTCTACGGCGGCCAGGCAGGACGAAGGATCACCGTCCGCGACATCGCCGCCGCCAAGGAACGCGGCGAGAAGTGGCCGATGGTCACCGCGTACGACGCGATGACCGCCAAGGTCTTCGACGAGGCCGGCATCCCGGTGCTGCTCGTCGGCGACTCGGCCGCCATGGTCGTGTACGGCTACGACTCGACGCTGCCGGTCTCGGTGGACGACCTCATGCCGCTGACGGCGGCCGTGGTACGCGGCTCGTCGCGCGCGATGGTGGTCGCCGACCTGCCGTTCGGCTCCTACCAGTCCTCACCGCAGCAGGCGCTGGAGACGGCCGCCCGCTTCATGAAGGAGGCCGGCGCCCACGCGGTCAAGCTGGAGGGCGGCCGGCGGGTGCTCCCCCAGGTCGAGGCCCTGGTCTCGGCCGGCATCCCGGTCATGGCCCACCTCGGCCTGACCCCCCAGTCGGTCAACGCCTTCGGCGGCTACCGGGTGCAGGGCCGCGGCCAGTCGGGCGACGAGCTCATGGCCGACGCCAAGGACCTGGAGTACGCCGGAGCCTTCTCCGTGGTGCTGGAGTGCGTCCCCGCCGACCTGGCCGAGCGGGTCACCGCGTCCCTGTCGATCCCCACCATCGGCATCGGCGCCGGCCCGGCCACCGACGCCCAGGTCCTGGTCTGGCAGGACCTGATGGGTCTGACCCCGCACCCCGCCAAGTTCGTCAAGAAGTACTTCGACCTGGCCGGAGAGATGGACAGGGCCGTCCGTGACTTCGCCGACGAGGTGACCACCGGAGCGTTCCCGGCCCCCGAGCACAGCTACCACTGACGCACCGCCACCCCGCCGCCCCGGCGCCTCCGGAGCTCCCGGAGGCGCCGGGGCGGCGGCACGCTCAGAGCAGGGTCGCCGGATCGGTGTTGGCGCCGCAGACGACCACGGCCACCCGCTCGCCGGGGGCCGGGGTGTAGGCGCCCGAGTGGAGGGCGGCGAAGGCCGTGGCCCCCGCGTGCTCGGCGGCTATCCGGTAGGAGCGCCACATCTCCCGCCGGGCGTCGACGATGGCCTCGTCGGACACCAGGACGCTGCGGACTCCCGCGGCGGCGGTGACGGCGTAACCGATCTCGCCGATCCGGCTGGCGCCCAGGGCGTCGGCCCCCACCCCGGAGACCTCCACCCGCACCGGGCCGCCGGCCTCCAGCGCCCGGTGCAGGGTCGGGATGAGCTCGGGCTCGACGGCGACCACGCGCGCCCTGCCCGCGACCGCGGCGGTGATCCCGGCGACGAGCCCGCCGCCGCCGACCGCGACGAGGACGGTGTCCACTCCCCCGCTCTGCTCCAGCACCTCCAGCCCGACCGTGCCCTGCCCGGCGACCACCTCCGCCTGGTCGTAGGCGTGGATCTCCAGGGCGCCGCTCTCCGCCGCCCGCTTGACCGACGCCTCGTACGCCTCGGCGTAGACGGCCCCGGTCTGGGTGACCTCAGCCCCCAGCGCGCGCAGCCCGGCCACCTTCACGGGGCTGGACACCGTCGGCACGAAGATCTCGGCCCTGACTCCCAGGGTCCGCGCCACATACGCCACCGCCAGGCCGTGGTTGCCGCCGCTCGCCGCGATCACCCCCGCCTCGGGCAGCTCCCCGGCGGTCAGGACCCGGTTGAAACCGCCCCTGACCTTGAACGATCCCGAGTGCTGCATCCCCTCCAGTTTCAGCAGCAGCCCGGGCGACACCTCCATCACCGGAGTACGGCGGACATACCCCGCGATCCGCCCGGCGGCCTCCCGCACATCCCCGACTGACACGTCCACGCCGACACCCTTCTCAGAAGGTGACCGTCCAGCCCTCCCGGCGGCCCTGCGCCGCAGTGTAGGAGACTCCGTGGACCTTCAGCCCGGCGGCGTCGAGCAGCGTGATCACGCCTCCGCCGTTGCCCAGCGCGAACGGCGCGGAGACGGCGAGCGTGAGCGTCGCGCCGGGGGCCAGCGGGCCGGCCGGCAGCGGGAAGGCGTTCTTCTGCCGGTCCGCCAGACGCCATCCGGTGAGGTCGACCGGCTCCGGGGAGGCGTTCAGCAGCGTGACGACCTCGTGCTCGGGCGCGGGCCCGGCGGGGTTGACCAGCGCGGCGAGGACGCGGACGGGTTCCTCTCCGGCGCCCGGCCGCGCGGGAGCGCCCTCCAGGGTGTGCCCCGTGGTGTCGTCGGTGTGCCAGGCCTGCGACTGGAAGGCCAGGAAGATCGCGATCCAGCGTGATTCGGCGGGGAAAGACAGCAGCAGGCCGCCGTCCTGCCATACGCCGTCGTCGCCGCGGAAGCGCTCGGAGTTGCCCTGGTTCATGTGGATGTCGTGGGCCCCGTTGCCGGGCCGGAATCCGAAGATCTTGTCAGGGGTCGCCGGTTCGGGGCCCCAGCGCTCGCCGAAGGCGTAGACGAGCGCCCCGGGGTCGGCGATCGCCCGCTGGACGTAGTGGTCGATCCTGTCCGCCAGGTCGTTGTCCACTCCCGGCAGGTCGGGCGGGAGCGGACGCATCGCGGCGGGGTCGAACAGGTTGCCCCGGATGTAGTCGAGGGCCGCGCCGCCGGAACGGGACGGCAGCGCCGTCCACCCTCCGGCGGCCTGGGGGAGGGCCTGGGTCACCGGGTGCCGGAAGTCCTCGTCGACGAGGTGGAGCAGCTCGGAGGGGGCCTGCTGGGACTTGACGTTGAGGGCGACCCGGTAGGAGACCCCCGCCTCGTCGACGAGGTGGATCTGGTAGTGGGGGGTGCCGGCGCCGTCTTCGCGCCGCCTGTCCACGGCCCGCCCCGCGAGGACCCCGTAGCTCTTCAGCGGCATAGATCCACCTTCCGAAAAGGTCGACTTTCCGGATTACACAGTGGCATCACGTGGAAAATCAGGAAAGCGCCTGAGCGAAATCGGCCCAGAGATCCTCGATGTGCTCGATGCCCACCGCGACCCGGACCGTGCCCTCACCGATCCCGTGGCGGGCGAGCTCCTCGGCCGTTAGCGAGCGGTGGGAGGTGGTCGCCGGGTGCAGGATGAGCGTCTCGACGCCGCCGAGCGACGGGGCCAGCAGCGCCAGCCGTACCGAGCTCATGAACCGCTCCCCCGCCGCGCGCCCGCCGACCAGGTCGAAGGAGAAGACCCCGCCGAAGTCCGGCAGCAGCTTGGCGGCCAGCGCGTGCGAGGGGTGTGAGGGCAGGCCCGGCCAGTGCACGGCCGACACCGCCGGGTGGTTGTCCAGGCGGACGGCCAGCTCGCGGGTGTTGGAGCAGTGGCGCTCCATCCGCAGCGGCAGGGTCTGCAGGCCACGCAGGGTGAGCCAGGCGGCGAACGGGTCGGCGGTGGCGCCCAGCTCGACCGCGAAGTGCCACACCTTCCGGTAGAGCTCCTCGGAGGCGAAGACCGCGATGCCGCCGACCACGTCGGTGTGCCCGCTCAGATACTTGGTCGTGGAGTGGACGACGACGTCGGCGCCGTGCTCCAGCGGGCGGCACAGGATCGGCGAGGCGAAGGTGTTGTCGACCACCGAGATCAGTCCGGCCTCGCGGGCCGCCGCGCACATCCCCGGCAGGTCGGCGACCTGGGTGACCGGGTTGGCGATCGTCTCCAGGTAGACCAGCCTGGTCTCCGGCCGCACGGCCGCGCGCAGCGCCGCCGGGTCGTCCTCGGGCACGTAGGAGACCGCGATCTGGAAGCGTGCGACCAGGTCGTTGATCATCGCGGCGGTGCCGCCGTAGAGCGGCTTCTGCGCGATCAGGTGGTCACCGGGCTTGAGCAGGCCGAGCAGCACGGAGTTGATGGCCCCCATGCCCGAGCCGGTGGCGACCGCGCCGACGCCGCCCTCCAGCCCCGCGACGGCCTCCTCCAGCGACCGGACCGTCGGGTTCGACAACCGCCCGTAGACGAAGGGGCCGTCGGGACGGCCCATCCCGTCGGCGAAGACGGCCGGGTCGTCGAAGACGAAGCCCGAGGTCTGGTAGAGCGGCACCGTGATCGGGCGGCTGCCGTCGAGCCGCGGCTGGGGAAGGTGGACGGCCCGGGTCTCCGGACGGAGTTCAGTCATGCGTTAAGAATGTCCGGTTCACGGGTTACTTATCAGAGCCAATTAGGCAATATTGGTTCATCATGCGAGCCAATTCCGAGCAACTGCTCGCCAAACTCGGACGCTGGTCGTCCGGCCGAGGCCCCCTCTACCTCCTGCTGGCCGTACGGCTGCGCGCCCTGATCGACGACGGCGAGCTGCCCCCGGACACCGTGCTGCCGCCCGACAGGGTCCTCGCGCGGTGGCTCGCGGTGGGCCGGGGCACCGTGGTCGCGGCCTACGACCAGCTCCAGCAGGAGGGCAAGGTGGTGCGCCGGCAGGGCAGCGGAACCCGAGTCTGCAGCGCCGATCCGCCCGCCCTCCGCGCCCTCGCCACCGACGGCGTGGTCAACCCCCTGCTGCTGCACCTGCTGGCCCCGCCGGACGGCGTCATCCTGCTGACCTGCGCCGCGCCGGACAGCCCTCCCCCGGTGCTGATCGAGGCCTACCAGGAGGCGGCGGCCCGGCTGGCGCGGGTCCGGCACGACATCGGCTACCACCCCGCCGGGCATCCGGTGCTGCGCGAGTCGCTCGCCTCCTACTACCGGGCACGAGGCGTGCCCACCACCGCCGGGGAGATCCTGGTCACCAACGGCGCGCAGCAGGCGCTGGCCCTGCTCGCGAAACTGCTGGTGTCCCCGGGGGACACGGTGCTGACCGAGGCCCCCACCTATCCCGGCGCGCTGGAGGCGTTCCGGGACGCCGCCGCCCTGTTCCGCGCGGCCCCCGACGCCGAGGCGTTCTGCGCGGCGCTGGCGGACCGGCCGGTCCTGGGCTATGCCGTCCCGACCGGCCAGAACCCGACCGGCGGGGTCATGCCCGCGCTGACCCGCCGCCGCCTGGTCAGGCTCGCCGCCGACCACGGCGTGCCGATCGTCGAGGACGAGGTCCCCGCCGAACTCTTCTTCTCCGGCGAGCCGCCGCCCCCGCTGGCCTCCTGCGGGACGCCGGGGCGGCTCATCACGGTCGGCTCGCTGAGCAAGCTCGTCTGGGGCGGCCTGCGCGTCGGCTGGATCCGCGCGGCGCCGCCGCTGATCTCCCGGCTGGCCCGGCTGCGGGCCATCCACGACCTCGGCGGCGACGTGCTCGCCCAGCTCGCCTCCGCCTGGCTGCTCTCCCGGGTCGACGAGCTGCGCCGCGACCGCGTCGAGGTCCTCCGGCGGCGCCACGACCATCTCCGCGCCGAGCTGGTCCGGGAGCTGCCCACCTGGACCGCCGAGCCCGCGCTCGGCGGGCAGACGATCTGGGTGCGGCTGCCGCACGGCGACGCCGACGCCTTCGCCCAGGTGGCCCTCCGCCACGGGGTGGCGGTGGCCCCCGGCCGCTCCTTCGACCCGTCGGGCGGCCACGGCGATCATCTGCGGCTGCCGTTCCTGTTCTCCGAGGAGACGCTCACCGAGTCCGTGGCCAGGCTCGCCTCCGCCTGGCGCGACTACGACGGCGCCCGCCACCCCCATACCCTGCGCGCCCTCCTCGTCTGAGCGAAGTCGTGAATTCCTCACTGTCGCCGGGCACGGCCGGTCTCCAGGATCGAAGGCATGACAGCGATTCAGGTGAACGGACTCAGGAAGAGCTACGGGGACTTCCTGGCCGTCAAGGACGTCTCGTTCGACGTCTCCCCGGGCGAGATCTTCGCCCTGCTCGGGCGGAACGGCGCCGGGAAGACCACGACGATGGAGGTGCTGGCGGGCTTCCAGGCCCCGGATGAGGGCACGGTGCGCGTGCTCGGACTCGATCCGGCCAGAGATCGGGCCAAGGTACGGGCGCGGATCGGGATCATGCTCCAGGAGGCGGGGTTCTTCCCCGACCTGACCGTGGCGCAGACCGTGGACGCCTGGCGGGACTTCGTCGCCGCCGCCCGGCCGCGCGCGGAGGCCCTGGAGCTCGCCGGGCTCGTCGCCAAGGCCGCCACGAAGGTGCGTCAGCTCTCCGGCGGGGAGAAGCGCCGCCTGGACCTGGCCCTGGCCGTCCTGAGCAGGCCCGACGTCCTGTTCCTCGACGAGCCCACCACCGGGATGGACGTCGAGGGGCGCAAGAACACCTGGGAGGTCATCCGGGGCCTCGCGAGGCAGGGCACCACGATCCTGCTCACCACGCACTACCTGGAGGAGGCCCAGCGGCTGGCCTCCAGTATGGCGATCATGGACCGGGGAGTGATCGTCGCGAGCGGCGGCATGGCCGAGACCCTGGCCGCCCAGACGGGGCGGGTCGCCTTCGAGCTTCCCTCCGTCGTCACCCCGGAGGAGCTGCCGGTGCCCGTGGCCACGTTGGAGGGCCGTACCGCGATCTGCCGCGTCGCCGACCCCGACCTCGCCGCCCAGACCCTGCTGAGCTGGGCGGGCGAGCGCGGCCTGCGCCTGCGCGGCCTGGAGGTCCGTACGGCGACGCTCGAAGACCTGTTCCTCGATCTCGCGGCGTCCTCCGCGACCGGCCAGGAGGAGTTCGGCCATGTATGAGCTCGCCGTCGTCTCCCGCTTCGGCGGACGGCTTTTCTGGCGCGACCGGATGGTGCTGGCCTCGTCCGTGGCGGTCACCCTGGGGGTGGGCACCGGGCTCCCCCTGCTGATCGACAAGGTCGGCGCCCCTCCGGCCGATGTGCTGGCCCAGCACATCGGGATGGTCCCGATACTGCTCGGGATCGCCTCGATGGGCCATATCGCGACCGTCCTCACCGCCCGGCGGGATCAGCTCATCCTCAAGCGGATGCGCGCCACCGGACTCAGCGACCGGGCGATCCTCGGCGGTGAGATCGTCAACACCTCGGTCCAGGCCGTGCTGCTGCTCGCCGCGAGCTCGCTGGTGCTGTACGCGCTCACCGGCCTGTCGTTCCCCCGCAACCCCCTGATGTATCTGCTGGCCCTGGCCGGCGGGGCGAGCGTGCTGGCCGTTCTCGGGACCGCCTTCACCGCGTTCGTTCGCAGGGCCGAGCTCGCAGGACCGATGACCATGCCGTTCTACTTCCTCGCGGGCATGGGGGCGGGCGGTTTCGGCCCGCTCGACAAGGTTCTGCCGGAGTGGCTCCTGACGGCGCTGGACCTGCTGCCCACGGGGGCGGTGGTCGACCTGGTCCGTACGGCCTACGCGGCCGACGGCACGCTCACCGGGGACCTGCGGGCGGCGGCCGTACCGGCGCTCACCCTGGCGGTCTGGGCCGCAGTCGGGCTCTTCGCGATCATGAAGTGGTTCCGCTGGGAAGCCAGAAGGTCATAAATTCACTGCCATGCGGATAAACCCCCAGCACCTGGCCGTGGGCGTCGTCTACACCATCTCGATCGGCTTCACCGCCAACCTGCTCACCCTCGCCAGGTCTCCGCTGGAGGCCGGGGCCCTGGCAGTCGCCTCGATCGCCTTCCTGATCCCGCACCACCTGCAGATACAGGCCGCGCTGCGGGGCAGGGGGCAGGGCGGCGTCCCGGTCGCCCTGATCGTCCAGACGGCGGCCACCTACGCGCCGATCCCCTATCTGCTCTCGCTCTGGGTCGTCCTCGGCTACAACTGGGCGGTGAGCATGCCGACGATCCTGACGGGGGTCGTGCTCGTCCGGCTCCGGCCGAGGTTCGCGATCCCCATCATGACCGTGATCGGCGTGATCACCTTCTGGCTGGGCATGCGCGTGTCGGGCGGCTACCTGACGGTGCCGATCTACAACCTGATCACGGTCGTGGTGACGGGCGGGGTGACCTACGGGGCGGTGCGGCTGGTCGTTGTCAGCAGGGAGCTGGAGCAGGCCAGGACGGAGCTGGCCGAGGCCGCCGTGCTGCGGGAACGGCTGCGGATCTCCCGGGACCTGCACGACGGGCTGGGCAGCAACCTGACCGCCATCGCCCTCAAGGGCGACCTCGCCCGCAAGCTGGTCGAGCGCGACCCCGCGGCGGCGCGGGCCGAGCTGTCGGAGCTGGTCCACATCGCCAGGGACGCCGCCCAGGAGGTACGGCAGGTGGCGCGGGGCTACCGGGAGATGTCGCTGCGGGAAGAGGTGCACCGGGCGGTCGCGCTGCTGGAGGCCTCCGGGGTGAACTGCCAGACCAACCTCGCCGAACTCCAGGTCCCCCGGCCGGTCGACGAGGTGCTGGCCTGGGCGGTGCGGGAGGGGATCACCAACGTGGTACGGCACAGCCACGCGACGACCTGCTCGATCAGCACCTCCGCGCACGGCGGCGCCGTACGGCTGGAGCTGGTCAACGACCGCGCCCGCAGGCGCTCGGTGGACGGCGGCGGCCTGACCGGCCTGAAGGAACGGGCCGGCGGCCTGGGTGGCTCGGTCAGCGCGGAGCGGACCGACAACGGCGGGTTCCGGCTCACAATGGAGGTTCCGGCGTGACCGGCGTGACCGGCGCGATCGGCGTGAAGCAGGCAGGGAACGGCAGATGCCGGCCCGTGACGGAGGTGGCGGCATGACCGGCGGGAAGCGGCCCGGGAACAGCGGATGCCGGCCCGTGACGGAGGTGGCGGCGTGATCCGCGTGCTGCTCGCCGAGGACATGCACATGATCAGGGCGGCGCTCACCGCGCTGTTGCGGCTGGAGCCCGACATCGAGGTGGTCGCCGAGGTCGTCCGCGGCGACCAGATCGTCTCCGAGGCCCTGCGGACCCGGCCGGACGTGGCGGTGCTGGACATCGAACTGCCCGGCGTCGACGGCATCACCGCCTCGGTGGAGCTGCGCGAGAGACTGCCGGGCTGCCGGATCCTGATCCTGACCGCGATGGGCCAGCCGGGCCAGGTGCGCAGGGCGCTGGCGGAGGGCATCGAGGCGTTCCTGGTCAAGGACGCCCCCGGCGACCATCTGGCGGACGCGATCCGCCGCACCGCCCAGGGCCTGCGGGTGCTGGACCCCGAGCTGGTCGCCGCCGCCATCGAGTACGGTGCGAGCCCGCTGACCCCCCGCGAGGCCACCGTGCTCAAGGAGGCCGCGAAGGGGGCCCCGGCGGAGGAGATCGCCGGACGGCTGCATCTCTCCACCGGGACGGTGCGCAACTACCTGACCAGCGCCATCACCAAGACCGGCGCCCGCAACAAGATCGACGCCGTCCGGATCGCCGAGGACGTCGGATGGATCTAGAACGATGGATCTAGAACACGAAGGTACTAGACGTCGGTGACGCGGAGCCCGGCGTGGGCCTTGTAGCGGCGGTTGATGGAGATGAGATTGGCGGTCAGCGCCTCGACCTGGTGGGCGTTGCGCAGGCGGCCGGCGTACACACCGCGGACGCCGGGGATCTGGCCGGCGAGCGCCTGGACCGTGTCGGTGGCCTCGCGGTCGTCGCCCAGGACGAGCACGTCCAGGTCGACCTCGGCGACGTCGGGGTCCAGCAGCAGGACGGCCGAGACGTGGTGGAAGGCGGCTACCACACGGCTGTCCGGGAGCACCGCGGCCGCCTGCTGGGCGGCGCTGCCCTCCTCGACGGCCAGCGCGTAGGCGCCCTGCTTGTCGAAGCCCATCGGGTTGACGCAGTCGATGACGATCTTGCCGGCCAGCTCGGCCCGCAGGGACTCCAGGGTGGACCTGTGGCCCTCCCACGGGATCGCCACGATCACCACGTCGGCCTCGGCGGCCACGGTCGCGTTGTCGGCGCCGCGCGCCGGCAGCCCGAGGCCCGCCGCCGCCTCCGCGGCCCGCTCCGCGCTGCGCGAACCGATCAGCACGGTATGTCCCGCCATGGCGAAACGCCTGGCCAGCCCCTTGCCCTGATCACCGGTGCCGCCCAGGATCCCGATCGAGATTCCGCTCACGTCCAGACTGTCAGTGCTCACTCGTCGCTCCTCGGCGTTGTCCTGTGCAGGTCGGCGCCGGGCTCACCCGGCCCCACGACATGCTCAGATCATGCCAGGACCCGTGTTCGCGCAACCAATCGGAGGTGACTGCGGCAACATGGACGCATGGACGCTCGGTCGGTGGCACTTCTGCGCGAGATCCTCGACTCCACCGGCTGGGTGGAGCGCACCCGCGAGTTCGGTCTCGCCCTGCGGGCGACGCGGTCCCCGGGAGGCCTGCTGGTGGTCGGCACTCCCGACGAGGAGCCCTGGCATCTGACCGCGCATCTCAGCGACGAGGCCCGGCTCGTCGGGCTGCCCCAGCTCGCCCCCACGCTGGTGCGCTGGGCGCCCGCCCCGGACGGGCCCGCGCACCTGCGGGTCGGTCTGGAGCGGATCGAGCGGGCCCGGCGGGGCGAGACGCTGTTCGTGGTGACCGAGGAGCAGGCCCCCGCGCCCCTGCTGGAACGGGTGAGCGACGCCCGGCGCACCGGCGCCACGATCCTGGCCCTGGACGGCGGCGACCCCGAGCTGGAGGGGCTGGCCCACGACGCGCTGGCGGTCCCCGCCCAGGCCCCGCTCTCCTTCGACGGGGCCCAGCACCTGGTCAGCATGGCGGCGGGCCAGGTGGAGCGGCGCCCCGGCCTGCGCGACCGGCTGGCCAGGCTGCTGGAGCGGGTCAGCGGCCCCCAGGTCGCCGACTGACCGGAGCCCGCGCCCGCCCGCGGGCCACCGGAGCCACAGCGGACAACCGGCCGGCCCGCACACCACCGGACCGGCCACAGCAGGCAACCGGCCGGCCCGCACACCACCCGACCGGCCACAGCAGGCAACCGGCCGGTCCGCGCACCACCGGCGGGCCCTCGGGTCAGCGGACCTCGTAGCGCTCCCCGAGCCGTGCGACGAGGCCCTCCGCGGCCGCCCTCAGCGCGGCGACGACCACCGCCTGCACCGGGCCGGGCTCCCCCGACCGGGTACGGCTGACGCGGGTGACGGCGTCCAGGCGGCGGGCGCCCACACCGGTGATGTCGGTGACCACGACCTCTCCGGCCGGGACGTCCAGCAGGGCCAGCGACGGCACGATCGCCACCCCGTGCCCCGCCGCGACCAGGGCGAGGGTGGGCGGGAACTCCTCGATCACGTGCGCCCGGTGCGGGGTGAACCCGTACAGGGCGGCCAGCCGTTCCAGCGCGTGCCCGCACGCCTGGTCGGCCGGTCCCGCCACCCAGGGCACGCCGCCCAGCTCCGCGACGCCGCGCGGAATCTCCGTCCAGCTCGGCGGCACCACGATGCGGTACTCGTCCACGTGGAGGGGGTGGGAGACGACCGAGGGCCGCACCGGGACGGGCTTGTCGGCGTCCTGCTCGGTGATGGCCAGGTCGATGCCGCCGAGGCGGAGCTCCTGCAGCGCGGGCGGGCCGTACAGCTCGTGGATGCGCGGCCTGATCTCGGGGTGGCGCTCGGCCAGCGTGCCCAGCGCGGGCACCAGCAGATGCCTGATGACGGTGGGGAACGCCGCGATCGACACCGGCCCGGCCAGCAGCTCCGAGAACCGGGTCAGCTCCCGTTTCGCCTCGGTCAGCTCCTCCTCGACCCGCTCGGCGTATCCGGCGAGGACCCGCCCCGCCGGGGTGAGCGCGATCCGGCGCTGCGACCGGTCGACGAGCGCGAGTCCGACCTCCCGTTCCAGGAGCGCGAGCTGCTGGGAGACCGCCGAGGCGGTCAGGTGCAGCGCCTCGGCCGCGCGCACGACGCCACCGCGTCGCGCGACCTCATGGAGTACCCGGAGGCGGCGGGGATCGATTTCCATGCAGCTGAGCTTACGTGGATGTTAAGGAGACTTTATTTGCCCTTCAGGGATGGGCGCCAGGATCATGGGGGCATGCCCACCATCCCCACCGGCGTGTGATCCGGTGTCCCTCCTGATCAACGCGCTCGGCTGGCTCGGCGCAGGCGTCATGCTGTACGGCTACGCCATGGTGTCCGCCTCCCGGATGGCCGGTGACGGCATGCCGTTCCAGACGATCAACCTCGTCGGGGCGATCGCCCTGATGATCAATACGGCCTACCACTCGGCGTGGCCCTCGGCGATCCTCAACGTCGTCTGGGGCGTGATCGGCCTGGTGGCCGTCACCAGGATGGTCATGGCCCGGACCAGGAAGAAGACGGTGAACGTCCCATGACCCGGCTGGTCGAACTGAGCCACCGCATCACCGAAGGCATGCGCACCTACCCGGGGATCCCCGGGCCACGGCTCGGCGCGCACCTGACCAGGGAGGCCTCGCGCGAGGTCTACGCCCCCGGCACCGAGTTCCACATCGGCAGCATCGAACTGGTCGCCAACACCGGCACCTACCTGGACACCCCCTATCACCGCTACCCGGACGGCCCCGACCTGTCCGGGGTGCCGCTGGAGGCCGTCGCCGACCTGCCGGGGGTGGTCGTACGGGCCGAGGGCCTGCGTTCGGTGGGCCGCGACCGGTTCGCCGGATGCGACGTGCGAGGCAGGGCCGTGCTCGTCCAGACCGGCTGGGACCGGCACTTCGGCACCGAGGACTACTTCCACGGCCACCCCTACCTCGAAGCCGGGGCCGCCGAGTGGCTCGTGGCCCAGGGCGCGGCACTCGTCGGGATCGACACGCTGAACATCGACGACACCCCGCCCCGCGGCGAACGTCCCGCGCACACGCTCCTGCTGGGCGCGGGCATCCCGATCGTGGAGCACATGACCGGCCTGGCCGCGCTCCCCGACACGGGGTTCCGCTTCCACGCCACCCCGCCGATGGTGGCGGGCATGGGCACCTTCCCGGTCCGCGCCTACGCGGTCCTGGACGGCTGAGCGGCGACTTCCGGCTGTTCAGCGGGGCGCGCGACCGGTTGTCCGCCCCGGCGTGGCAGTCCTGCGGGAGCCTGCTCGGCGGCAGGGGCCCGTCGCCGGTGTCTCCACCCGCGCCTCCGGCGGAGACCCGACCGAGGCCGGCGCCCACGGCCCCGAGCCCGGCCTTCCGCGACCCGGCGGCATCGGCGGCATCGGGGGCATCGGCGGGGAGCCGGGGCGGCCTCCCCGGCCGGGGCCGCTAGTCGTCCCCGTTCCAGGTCTTGTCCTCCTCCTTCCACGCCTCGTTGCGCTCGGCCGCCGTCTTCAGCGCGTTGGCGGCGGCCTCCCGGCTCTCGTAGGGGCCCAGCCGGTCCTTGTTCGGGCATCCCTCGTCGGGCTCGACCGCCATGTGCTTCAGACAGAACCACCACTGATCACTCATGACGGCAATACTGCCCACTGGGAAGCACAACTAGACTGGGGGACCATGACGACACTGCTCCAGCCCGGGCGGATCTCGCCCATCCGCAAGGTCCCCGCCGGCATCGAGCGGCCGGAGTATGTCGGGAAGAAATCCCCGAAGACCGGCGAGCCCGATGTCAAGACGCCCGAGATCATCGAGCGGATGCGCATCGCCGGCAAGCTCGCCGGCCAGGCGCTCGAGGAGGTCGGCAGGCACGTGGCGCCCGGCGTCACCACCGACGAGCTCGACCGGATCGGTCACGAGTTCCTCTGCGACCACGGCGCCTACCCCAGCACGCTCGGCTACCGGGGCTATCCCAAGTCGCTGTGCACCTCGATCAACGAGGTGATCTGCCACGGCATCCCGGACGACACGGTGCTGCGCGACGGCGACATCGTCAACGTCGACATCACCGCCTTCATCGGCGGCGTGCACGGCGACACCGACGCCACCTTCCTGGTCGGCGACGTGGACGAGGAGTCACGCCTGCTGGTCGAGCGCACCCGCGAGGCCACCAACCGGGCCATCAAGGCCGTCGCGCCCGGCCGCCAGCTCAACGTGGCCGGCCGCATCATCGAGGCCTACGCCAAGCGGTTCGGCTACGGCGTGATCCGCGACTTCACCGGCCACGGCATCGGCACCACGTTCCACTCCGGCCTGATCGTCCCGCACTACGACGACCCGTCGCTGGCGGTCACCCTGGAGCCCGGCATGACGTTCACCATCGAGCCCATGCTGACCCTCGGCACGATCGACTACGACATCTGGCCCGACGGCTGGACCGCCGTGACCAAGGACCGCAAGCGGACCGCCCAGTTCGAGCACACCATCCTGGTCACCGACACCGGCCACGAGATCCTGACGCTGCCCTGAGGGCTAACGGGGCGCCGCGGCGGTCACGGTGGTGCCCCCGCCCATGACGCCGTTGACGGTGAGGGTGCCTCCGAGGTCGGCGAAGTGGGCCCGCATGGCGGTGATCCCCCGGCCCGCGGCCGGACCGGAGAAGCCGACGCCGTCGTCGCTCACCGTCATGCGCAGCCCGCCCCCGCCCAGCGTCACGGCGACGGAGACGATGTTCGCGCGGCTGTGCCGCTCGACGTTGGAGAGGGCCTCGTCCAGCGTGGCCAGAACGGCCCTGGCGGCTCGGGGAGGGACGTCCTCACCGGGCAGCGCCCAGATCTCGACGACGGTCCCGGTGCGCTCGGCCCACTCGGTGAGATGCTCTTCAAGGGCCTGTGCCAGACTCCGGCTCCGCCCGCCACGCATGCGCACTTCCTCGGACACTGATCAACCTTCCTGACGCACAAGGCGACCACCGGTCTCCCGGCACGGCACGCGGCCGGCAGGTCTGACTCGACGTGGCGCGCGACGACCAAGCGCTGCACCCGCTGCGGTGATGCCCGAACCCCCGCCTACCAGGCTACCGGAGGCGCCTGGGGCGGGGATGGAAGATAGGGGGCCGTAGCCGTCCCGCTACTCTGCGCGCTCCCTCTTGTCGAGCTCGGCCAGGTAGTCGTTGTAGGCGTCGAGCTGGGCGTCGCCGGAGCCGCCGGTGCGTGCCGCGAGGGCGTCGGCCCGGCGGTCGGCGCGACGGGCCTTGCGGTCGTCGTCCTGCCACCACTGGAAGGCCAGTGCGATCAGCACGATCAGCGTCGGGATCTCACCGAAGCCCCAGGCGATGGCGCCGCCGGTCCGCTGGTCGGCGATCGCGGAGACGCCCCAGGTGCGGCCGAGCTGGTCGTACCACTCACCGGCGAGCACGGTGCCCATGCTCATCAGCGCGATGCCGAAGAACGCGTGGAAGGGCATCGTGACGAACAGGAGCATCAACCTGGCGTAGTGGGGCAGCTTGTGCGGCGCCGGGTCCACCCCGATGATCACCCAGAAGAACAGGGAGCCGCTGATCAGGAAGTGCACCGTCATGGCGATGTGGCCGAGGTGCTCCTCCATCGCGGCGGCGAACAGCGGGGTGAAGTACAGCGCGTAGGTGGAGACGACGAAGATCGCGGTGGCGATCGCCGGGTGGGCGACGAAACTGACGTACCTGCTGTGCAGGATCGTGGTCAGCCACTCGCGCGGCCCCCGGTCGCCCCGCTGCGCGGCGGGCTTGAGCGCGCGCAGCGCCAGCGTGACCGGGGCTCCGAGCACCAGGAAGATCGGCACCAGCATGGACAGCGTCATGTGCTCGGCCATGTGGGCGCTGAACAGCACCTTGGCGTAGCGGGAGACGCCGCTCTGGGTGGCGATGAGCAGGATCAGCACGCCGATGAACCAGGCGACGGTGCGGCCCACGGGCCAGGAGTCGCCGCGGCGGGCGAGCCGTACGACTCCGGCGAGGTAGAGCCCGCCCAGCAGGGCGATCAGGGTGCCGGAGAACAGGTCGAGCCACCACAGCGAGGCCAGGTTGGCCGGCGAGATCTCCGGCGGCATGGGGTAGCCGAGCAGCTCGAAGGCGCGGTCGGCCGGCAGCACCGCCGGAGGCGGGGCGGTGCGGGAGAGCGCGACGGCCAGCCCGACGGTCGCGAACATGACGAGGATCTCGCAGGAGGCGAACCGGACGAAGGCGCCCGGCCCGCCGGCGGCGAGCTGGGGCAGGGTCCGCTTCCTGTGCCACCAGCCGATGGCGCCGAGCACCGCGAACGCGGCGGTCTTGGCCAGCAGCAGCAGGCCGTAGTCGGAGGTGAAGAGCTCCGAGAGCGAGGTGAGCCGGGCCAGGACGCTGAACAGGCCCGACAGTCCCACGCCGATGAAACACCACAGCGCCATCGAGGAGAAGCGGGCGGCGGCGACCGCCAGGTGCGGCTGCCGGCGCAGCGCGTGGCCGCAGAGCACCGCGAGCCCGCCCACCCAGAGCGCGAGGACCAGCAGGTGCACCGCGACGCCGGTGGTCGCCAGGTCGTGGTTGGGCGAGGAGGCGGAGTGCCCGGTCAGCGCGGGAGGCAGCAGGGTGATCAGGGCGAGCAGGAGCAGGCCCGCGGCGGCGCCGGCGGTGATCGCCCCGCGGGCGAACAGCGCGATCGCCACCCCGAACAGCACCACCAGGGTGAGCGAGATGCCCTGGGAGACCTGGCTGGCGAAGCTGGTGAGCTCGTTGCCGCCGAGCACGTCGAGGACGGGCAGGCCGAGCGCGTCGGACAGGCTGAACACCATCGTCGCGGCCGCCGCGCCCGCCCAGACGAGCGCGAGCCACGAGGCGGCCCTGACGTAGACGAGGGCGGGCTTGCCGAGCAGGCCCTTGTCGCTGGGGAGGAAGGCCGTGGCGGCCAGCAGCACACCCACGGTGAGCACGCCCGCCACGTCCATCGCCAGCTTGGACAGCGGCAGCCCCCAGCGGGTGAGCGCGCCCTCGTCGGGCAGGCCGGGGATGATGCGCGGGCTCGCGGTGCCTCCGGCGATCATGGCGATCACCAGGCCGGCCACGGCCGCGGCGATGCCCGCGAGCACGAGCTTCACCGTCCGGCCCGTCTCCGCCCGCCGCTCGGCCTGGGTGGCCTGCCCCTGCCCGCTCATGGCTTCTTCTTGTTGCGCATGCTGAAGAACAGGCCGATGCCGACGCCGGTGACGCCGCCCACGATGAGCCACATCCAGCCGGGCACGCCGCCCGAGGACTCCGGCTCCTGCTCCGCCTGGGCCGCGGGAGCCGGGCTGATCACGGCCGTGGCCGGGGCCGCGCTCTCGGCGGGCGCCGGGGCCGCCGGGGACGCCGGCGACTCGGAGACGCTCTCGGACGGCGCCGCGGAGGGCGTCTCCGGGCCGACGAGGGTGAAGGGGATCTCCCCTTCGATCGGATGGCCGTCGGACGAGACCACCCGGTAGGCGATGACGTAGTCACCGGGCGGGAGGTCGTCCTTGAGCCGCTGGGTCACCACCGCGCCGTCGACGGCGGGCTTGCCGTCCTGGTGGGCGACGTTGTCCGCGGTGTGCACGACGACGTTCGGGAAGCGCACCGAGGCGCTGAACGTCAGCTTCACCTGCTTGAGGCTCTCGACCTTGGCGCCCTTGGCAGGATCACTGCTCTTGAGCGTGTCGTGGGCGAGGGCGGGCGAGGCGAAGGCCGTGCCGAGGACGAGGGCGGCGATGAGCGCGAGAACGACCGCGACAGGGGAAGTCTTCATGGCAATCCCAAGGCTACCGACGCCATCACGCGGTCCTGACCCCTCCCCGTCCCGATCTACAGTCCCACGCAGGCCAGTGCCCGCTGGTAGGCGTCCACGCTCCGGGCGGGCTCGTCGATGCGCTCCAGGATCCGCGCGGCGGTCAGCCACGCGTGGGCCGTGTAGCGGGTGGTCGGCGACCGCTCCAGGCACTCCGCCCCGGTCAGCAGCTCCTGTATGGCCTTGTCCTGCCTGCCGAGCTCGGCGAGGGTCTCGCCGTGCAGCAGCCGGGCCTCGGCCTGCAGGACCTGCGGCATGCCGTCGAGCAGGTCGCAGACGGCGCGCATGTGCTCGCCGGCGCGCTCGGACTGGGAGAGCAGCAGCTCCACCCGGGCGAGGTTCATCGCGCAGCGCATCTTGTCCATCGGGTTGGCGGAGGTCTCGACCAGCTCGGACTCCACCTTGAGCAGCACGTCGCGCCAGGCCTCCGCCTCCATGGGCCGCACGGTCAGCAGCACCTGGGCGTAGTCGCCGCGCAGGCGGGCCAGCCGGCGGGGGTCGCCGTACTCGGACTGGATGGCGATGGCGCGCTCGACGTGGGTGACGGCCTCATCGGAGTGACCGGTCTCGACGGCGACGATCGCGGCGCCCCAGTGGGCCAGGGTGAGCGACTGCGGCGAGCCGAGGAGGTCGGCGGCGGCGAGCACCTCGGCGGAGAACTGACGGGCCCGGAGCAGGTCGCCGCGCTCGACGTAGGCGGCGAGGAGCTGGGCGCCCAGCCTCATCAGGTCGTCGGTCCAGGCGGGCCGGACCGCCCCGCCGATGATCTGCTCGGGGACCTGCACCGCCTGGGCCAGGTCGCCCTGCTCGCGGTAGCACCGCGAGAGCGCGACGGCGACCGCGACGTGACGCTCGGGGGCCATCAGCGCGGCCTCGTTCCTGCGGAGCGTGTTGAGCAGGACGATCGCCTCGTCCAGGTCGCCGCAGGCCTCGGTCGCCAGCGCCAGGCCGTACTCGGCGTCCTGCCTGAGCTGGGGCAGGCCCGCCAGGCCGTTGTCGGCGAGGAGCTCGGCGTAGCGGGTGCGGGCCTCGGCGACCTCGCCGTTGTCCATGGCCAGCTGCGCGTAGCTCAGCGCGAGCTCGATCTCCTGCATCTGCTCGGCCGTTACGCCGTTGATCAGATAGGTGAGGGAACAGTCGAGCTTTTCGGCCAGGAGTTCCAGCACGGAAGGGGTCGGAGTGCGCTTGCCGCTCTCGATGAGCGACACGTAACTGTCCGAAAGTTCCGGATGAGCTAGCTGCGCCTGGGAAAGGCCCCGTTGCCGGCGGACGGTCTTGATGCGCTGCCCGACCAAGTCTTGACCAGTCACGTTACCCCTTGAAAGATGTCATTCGAGCAGCAGAACCTACGACAGGAGTCTCCCCGTGCGCCGACGTCTCGCCTTGTCCGCCCTCGCCGTGCTGTTTACGGCCGCTTTTGCCGTCACCGGTAATGCTACGACCGCAAGCGCTGATTCGTCTGCCCCCTCAGAGGCCGCCTCTGAGTATTCTTCGGAGTGGTACGTGATGCAGTCCCTGGGCTGGAACCACCCGGACTGACCGAAGGATCAGTTCGCTCGCAGGGCGAGGAACAGGTCGACCCGGTCCGCCATCGTGGACAGGTCCCGTCCGGTGAGCTCCTCCACCCGGCGGATGCGGTAGCGGACCGTGTTGACATGGACGTGCAGGCGTTCGGCACAGGCGTTCCACGAGCCCACACAGTCGAGGAACGTGCCGAGCGTCCGCACCAGGTCGGAGTTGTGACGCCGGTCGTAGTCGGACAGCGGGTCCAGCGTCCTCGCCGCGAACGACCGCCGCACGTCGTCGGGGACGGTGGCCAGCAGCAGCGCGTGCGTGTAGATCTCGTCACTGGTCACGACTCCCCCGCCGCGCGCCTCCGCCAGCCGCCGCGCGTGACCCGCCTCCTCCGCGCCGCCCCGGATCGCCGACGGACCGGTCAGCGCGGCGCTCACCCCGATCGACACCCGGATCCCGGGCAGCCCGGCCGCCAGCGCCCGCGCGCCCGCCCGCAGCGTCTCGGCCAGCTCGCCGGCGGTGCCGCTCAGCGGCACCAGCGCCACCGCCCCGTCCGCCCCCGCGGCGGCCACCACCCGGGGGCGCAGCAGTTCCTCCAGGACCCGGCCGCCGAGCCCGGCCGGGTCGGGCCCCCCGGTCGCCCCGGGCCGGGCGACGGTCGCGTTCACCACGGAGTACGGCTCGGCCGGGCCGATCCCGCAGGTCCGCAGGCCGGCGTTGAGCTCGGCCGGATCGCTCCCCGCCGAGCGGGCCAGCGCGATCAGCTGCTCGGCGAGGCGGCGCTCGACCCGCCTGCCCTCCTCCATCCTCGTCCGTTCCAGCGCGACGCAGGCCGCCAGCTCGAAGCCGAGGTCGGCCTCGCCGAGCAGGTCGCCCCCGCAGACCAGGGCCCAGCCCGCGGCGCGGTGCTCGCGGCCCACGCCGAAGAGGGTGAAGGTCCCCGAGGGGGCGCGGACGGCGTGCGGCAGCCGGGGGGCGGTCAGATACTCGTGCGCGAGCCGTACGGCGTCCGCCCGGTCCAGGGCGCCGGCGATGAGTGCGCCGGTGGAGGAGACGACCGCGCCCGCCATCGCGAGCTCCCCGTCCATCAGCGCGAACAGCTCCGGCAGGCCGGCGCCCTCGGCGACCGCCGCGACGATCCTGCGGTGGCGGCCGAGGGCGTCGCGCAGCTCCGCGTGCCGGGGGGCGACCATCTCCGCGACCGTCCGGAAGGAGACCTCGACGGGCACCGCCAGCAGCGGCAGGCCGTGCGCGCGGCACGCCCGGACGAGGTCGTCGGGCACCTGGCCGAGCCAGGCGCTGCCGGCGCCGAGCGCGGCCACCCCGGCCTCGGCCAGGCGGCCCACGAACCGTTCGGAGTCCTCGGGCCCGTTGCGCCACATGAGGCCCGACAGCACCAGCTCCCCGCCGGACAGGTAGCGCCCGGGATCGGGCAGGTCGGTGATCTGCACGCCGGTGAAGTCGCGGTCCAGGTGCTCCTCGCCCGCCAGCAGGGTGAGCCCGAGCTCCGCCATCCCGACCAGGTCACGTATCCGCATAATTGGATAAAACTACAAGGGCCGTCAACAGCCCCGTCCCGCGTTTCGTCGCGTCCGCCATGTTCACCTCTGACCTGGGCTGATGTACTGCTGTGGTGAGCGGCATCGAGACCCGGCAGGGCCGGAGCCAGGGCGTCGGCGAGAGCGTGCCGCGCCCCGACGGGACGCTGAAGGCGACGGGCGAGTTCGCCTATTCCTCCGACCTCTACCTCGCGGACATGATCTGGGGGGTGACCCTGCGCAGCCCGCACCCGTCCGCCTGGATCCGCTCGGTCGACATCGGCCCTGCGCTGGCCATGCCGGGCGTGCTGGCGGTGCTCACCCACGAGGACGTGCCGGGCGAGAAGTTCTACGGCCTGGAGCACAGGCACCAGCCGGTGCTGGCCGTCGACCAGGTCCGCTACCAGGGGGAGCCGGTCGCGCTGGTGGCCGCCGACCATCCCGAGCGGGCCAGGCGCGCGGCCGAGGCGATCGTCGTGGAGTACGAGGTCCGCGAGGCGGTCGTCGATCCGCGCCGGGCCGCCTTCGACCCCTCCTGCCCGACGGTCCACGACCACGGCAACGTGCTGCGCCACCAGCCGGTCCGGGTCGGCTCCGACTTCGAGGCCCCCGTGGTGGTCACCGGGGAGTACGAGGTGGGCATGCAGGACCAGGCCTTCCTCGGCCCGGAGTCCGGCCTGGCCGTACCGGCCGAGGACGGCGGGGTGGACCTGTTCGTCGCCACCCAGTGGCTGCACGTGGACCGCGACCAGATCGCGCCCTGCCTCGGGCTCCCCCCCGAGCGGGTACGGCTGTCGCTGGCCGGGGTGGGCGGCGCGTTCGGCGCCCGCGAGGACCTGTCCATGCAGGTCCACGCGTGCATGCTGGCGCTGCGCACCGGCCGTCCCGTGAAGATCGTCTACAACCGCGAGGAGTCGTTCTTCGGTCACGTGCACCGGCATCCGGCCTGGATGCGCTACGAGCACGGCGCGACCTCCGACGGCAGGCTGCTCTACGTCAAGGCGGAGATCCTGCTCGACGGCGGCGCGTACTGCTCCTCCTCCCCCGCCGTGGTCGGCAACGCCGCCTCCCTCGGGGTGGGCCCGTACGAGGTGGGCAACGTCCGGATCGACGCCTACGGCGTCTACACCAACAACCCGCCCTGCGGGGCCATGCGCGGCTTCGGCGCGGTGCAGGCCTGCTACGCGTACGAGTCGCAGATGGACAGGCTGGCCGAGGCGTGCGGCATCTCCCCGGTCGAGGTCCGCGTCCGCAACGCGGTCTCCCAGGGTTCCACACTGGCCACCGGGCAGGTGATCGACAGTCCCGCGCCGCTGGCCGACATGCTCCGCGAGCTGGCGTCCATGCCGCTGCCCGAGGCCGCGGGGGCGGACCTGCTGGACATGCCCGGCGGCGTGTCGCAGACCACCCACGGCGAGGGGGTGCGGCGGGGCGTCGGGTACGGCGTCGGCATCAAGAACATCTGCTTCTCCGAGGGCTTCGACGACTACTCCACCGCCCGGGTCAGGGTCGAGCTGCTCGGCGGCGAGCCGCACGTCCTCGTGCACACCGCGGCGGCGGAGGTCGGCCAGGGCCTGGTGACGATCCAGGAGCAGATCGCCCGCACCGAGCTGGGCGTCGACAGGGTGACGGTCGCCCAGGCCGACACCTCGGTGGGCTCGGCCGGGTCCTCCTCGGCCTCCCGCCAGTCGTACGTCACGGGCGGCGCGGTCAAGACCGCCTGCGAGGCCGTACGGGAGCGGCTGGACGAGCTGCGGGCCGACGGGTCGTCGCTGGTGGAGGCGCTGGAGCGGGCCGGGGCGGTCGAGGAGACCCGGGAGTACCGGCACCGGCCGACCTTCCCGATGGACCCCGTCACCGGGCAGGGCGACTCCCACACCCAGCTCGCGCTGTGCGTGCACCGCGCCGTGGTCGACGTGGACGTGGAGCTCGGCCTGATCAAGGTGGTGGAGCTGGCAGCCGTGCAGGACGTGGGGAAGATCATGAACCTGTCCGCGCTGGAGGGGCAGATCCACGGCGGCTCGGCGCAGGGGCTGGGGCTGGCGCTGATGGAGGAGATCCAGGTCGCGGAGGGGCGGGTGCTCAACCCCTCCTTCACCGACTACCTGATCCCCACCGTCCTCGACATGCCCCCGATGCGCGTGTCGATCCTGGAGAACCCCGACCCGCACGCCCCCTACGGCCTGCGCGGTGCGGGCGAGCCTCCCACGCTGTCGTCCACCCCCGCCGTGGCCGCCGCCGTACGGGCCGCCACCGGCCTGCCCCTGTCACGGGTGCCCATCCGCCCCCATGACATCGTGCCGAACGGGTAGGAACCGATCGTCCCCCCGCGCGAGGGGGGAGCTATGGATCGGTTCTTCGAGCTGTCGGCACGCGGTTCGACCGTCGGCCAGGAGGTCCGGGGCGGTCTCACCACGTTCATGGCGATGGCCTACATCATCCTGCTGAACCCGATCATCCTGGGCGGGGCCGTCGACGTCACCGGCGCGAAGCTGTCGATCCCGCAGCTCACCGCGGCGACCATCATCGCGGCGGCGGTGAGCACGATCCTGATGGGGCTGGTGGGCAACGCGCCGTTCGGCGTCGCGGCGGGGCTGGGGCTGAACGCGGTGGTCGCCTACCAGGCCGCGCCGTTCATGACCTGGGCGCAGGCGATGGGGCTGGTCGTGCTGGAAGGCCTGGTGATCGTGATCCTGGCGGTCTCCGGGGTGCGGCGGCTCATCATGAACTCCATCCCCCTGGCGCTCAAGCACGCGATCAGCGTGGGCATCGGGATGTTCATCACGCTGATCGGGCTGGTGGACGCCGGGTTCGTCGCGAGGGGGACGGGGACGCCGGTGCAACTCGGCAGGACCGGGCACCTGACCGGCTGGCCGGTGGCGCTGTTCTGCTTCGGCCTGCTGCTGGTGATCGTGCTGTTCGTGCGCAAGACCCGGGGGGCCATCCTGATCGGCATCGTGGTCACCGCCGTGCTGGCGATCGTGGTCAACTCGGTCGCGAGGATCGACCCGGCGGTCTGGGGCGTCGTGGTGCCCCGGCTGCCGGAGGCGGTGGTGGCGCTGCCGGACGCCGGGCTGATCGGCCAGGTGGACGTGTTCGGCGGGTTCGCCCGCGCCGGGGCGGTGACCGCGACGGTCGTGCTGTTCACGCTGGTGCTGTCCGGGTTCTTCGACGCGATGGGCACGATCATCGGGGTGAGCGACGAGGCGGGCATGGTGGACGCCGAGGGCCGGGTGCCCCGGCTGGGGGCCATCCTGACCGTCGACGGCGTGGCCGGGGCGATCGGCGGGTTCTCCAGTGCCTCGGCCAACACGGTCTTCGTGGAGTCGGCGGCCGGTGTCGGCGAGGGCGCCAGGACCGGCCTGGCCGCCCTGGTCACCGGCGGCATGTTCGTGCTGACCCTGTTCTTCACCCCGCTGGCCACGGTCGTCCCGGCCGCCGCGGCGGCCCCCGCGCTGGTGCTGGTGGGCGCCCTGATGATGACGCAGGCCAGGAACGTGCCCTGGGAGGACCTGACCCTGGCCATCCCGGCCTTCCTGACGATCGTCATGATGCCGTTCACCTACAGCATCACCAACGGCGTCGGCGCCGGTGTGATCAGCTACACCGTCATCCAGGCGGCGACCGGCCGGGTCCGGCGGATCCCGTGGCTGCTGTGGGTGGTCACCCTGGTCTTCGCGGCCTACTTCGCCATCGAGGGCATCCGGGTGCTGATCGGCTAGACCATGTCGTCGGGGTCGCAGGCGACGCCGTCATTGTCCTTGTCGACGTACCACTTGTACTCCTTGTGCTGATCCCGGTAGTAGGGCCCGTAGCCCTCCTTGGCCGCGGCCTTGCAGTCGGCGTATCGGGGATTGTCCCCGCCCTCCCGGTCCTGCTTGCCGCGGGCCGCCGCCGTGGGCGCGGCGGTCGGGGCGGGGGGCGTCGTGGCGGTCGTCGTCCCGGTCGTGGTCCCGGTCGTGGTCCCGGTCGTCGTCCCGGTCGTGGTCCCCGTCGTGGTCCCGGTCGTCGTGGTGGTCCCGGTCGTCGCGGCCGTGCCGGTGGGGGCGGTGCCGGTGGGGACCGTCCCCGGTGGGGTCGTGGGC
>NZ_NGFP01000105.1 GCF_002149035.1 Streptosporangium minutum | reverse complement strand
CTTGAGAATCGCGCGGAGGCGGGGGGTGGCGGATCGTCCGGGTGGAGAGCGGGGTGGTGGATTCCGGCATCAACCGATCGGTTGATAGTGAGGGCGACAGGTGCCTATCGAGGGCCACCGCCTCACTGGCCACCGGAACATGTGCGGCCGGCTTGACCCAGGCTCAGAACAGGCGCAGCTCCGTCCTGGACTTCAGCGAGTGCACTGTGGCCGACGCCGAACGGCTGACCGAGTGGCTGACGCAGCAGGTGTGCAGGCGGCGCGCCGGGCCTTGAGCGACGTAGGGCGGTAAATGGCGGCAATTCCGCCCGAGCCGGCTCGCTACGTCACCGGCCGTTCCGTTATCGCTCAAGGCCCGCGTAGGTGGCCGGTCGTCCGGCAGCTGCTCAGCCTGCCGATCGGCCCAGCAGCTGCCGGCATCGCCCAGGCCGGCCTGTCGCACTGCCCGCCGCCGGTCCGCCTGCGGGGCGTGACCGGCCGGCGATTCCGGCTGCAGCCGGATGTCGACGTGTCACACGATCTGGATGGCGACGACCTTCGGGGGGCGGTTCGGGAAGGTGATGTCGTGCCAGCGCTCGATCTTCACCGAGTCGCCGTTGGCGTCGTAGTAGATCAGGTCGTTGTTGCCCGTGGAGATCCGGTCGACCCACCATCCGCCGAAGTCGGTCTTTCCGCCGTTGGCGTAGCAGTCGACGCTCTCGCGGCCGTCGAGGTGCGACCAGATCTTCAGGAAGTTCTCGCCGCCGACGCATTGGACGTGATCGATGGCGAAGGCGGTGCCGCCCGGGATGGTGACGGTGAAGGCGGCGGCTGCGGTGAGCGCCACGGCCATGGAACGGGCGTTCTTCTTGCTCTTCGAAATCACAGACTCTCCTCCTGCGGAGACCGGCGCGCGCGGCCCGGCCCTGCTGGTGATGTCGCGTCCTGACGGAACGGTGCTTCGTCGGGCCGGCAGACGGCTGACTGCGCACCGGAGCGGCCCCTCGCGGCTGCGCCTTTCCGTGACACGATTGGATGCATCGGTAACTCAAAGTAATAGGCCCTCCAGTCGGGTCGACGCCACCAGAGGCAAAGTGGCGGGGAAGACCAGGTCAAAGCTGCCCGGCAGGATCCTTGATCAGGCTGCGAAGCCGTAGCGCCTCGCAGTCGTCTGGGATACCGGTTTTCTCACGGGGTCGATGAACAGCCACGATGCGCATCGCGGCCAGGGGGTTGGGCGCAGACCTGGCGGCAGCCGGCGGGTACGGTCGCGGCGAGGTCGGCCGGCTGACCGCGACGGCCGAGGCCGTGATCAAGATCGCGGTGATTTAGCTGCTGCCTGCCCGGTTCGCCGGGAGGGCTTGTGGTGGAGCGTGCGGGCCATCCGGCTGACTGCGATGGACGATCAGTGGTCGTCGGCGGTGGCGAAGTCGGGTAGCTCGGTGGACAGCAGCTCGTCGGCGGCGCCGTCGAGGAGCTGGGCCATCTCCGTGGAGCGGGGAAGCATGGTCTTCTCGTAGGCGTGGACGGCTTCGTCGATGGTGTCGTGGTGGGCGATGGCGAGGGCGAGTTCGCATGCGTCCAGCATGGCGAGGTTGACGCCGACGCCGAGCGGGGGCATGAGGTGGGCGGCGTCGCCGAGCAGGGTCACCGTGGGGTTGTGCTCCCAGGCGTGGGGGACGGGCAGGGCGAAGATCGGGCGGTCGACGTAGGGGCCGTCGTTGTCGGTGATCAGCCGGCGCAGGCGGGGCGACCAGTCGCGGTAGCGCTCCAGGAGGAGGGCGCGGATGCCGTCGGTGGCCTGGGGGGTGAGACCGCCGGCGGTGATCCAGTCGGCTGGGACGCGCTGGATGATGTAGGCGCGGATGTGGTCGCCGCTGTTGCGCTGGGCGAACAGGCCGCGGTCGCCGTCGGCTGCGGCGGCGCCGCCCTGGCCGACGAGCTCGGCGATGTCGGGGTGCCGGGTCGCGACGTCGTGGAACCAGGCTTCCAGGAAGCTTACGCCGCTGTAGCGGGGGGTGGCCTGCGAGACGGCGCGGCGGACCTTGGACCAGGCGCCGTCGGCGCCGACGACGAGGTCGGCTTCGATGGTGGCGCCGCCCGTGAAGTGCAGCTGTCGGGGGCCTTGGGCGGGGCCGCTGACGGTCTGCAGGGCGTGGCCCCAGCGCACGGTGCCGGGCTGAAGCGAGTTGAGCAGCAGGTCGCGCAGCCGGCCGCGGTCGATTTCCGGTTTGAACCGCTCGCCCTGCTCGGGGACGTGGTGGAAGAGGATCGTGCCGGCCGGGTCCATCTGGCGCATCTCCTGGCCCTCGGGCCGGGCCAGTCGGAAGAACTCCTCCAGGAGGCCGGCTTCGCGTAGGGCGATCTGGCCGTTGTCGGCGTGCAGGTCGAGGGTGCCGCCCTGGTCGCGGGCGGCGGGGCCGGCGTCGCGGTCGTAGACGGTGGCGGTGATGCCGTGCTGCTGGAGGATGCGAGCGCAGATCAGGCCGCCGGGACCGGCTCCGATGATGGCGATGCGGGATGTCGGGGGGGTGTTCATGGTGCTCCGTTCGTTCCGTGCGGCAGTGCCATGACTGCCGTGCTGAGGGGATGCCTGGGTCAGGGGGTGGCGGGTCCCGCCGAGGAGAAAGGGCGGCCGGGTGGTACCTCGGAACCGCCGCTCCAGAAAAACACACCAACTCAATAAGTGCAACAACATAACTTTTGAAGTCGGTCAACTGAGGAGGTAGGGTGCCGGTATGCCCAGCACAACGACCGACACCGCGACAGGTCCCTCTCCCGCGCCGGTGGGTCGACGCGAGCGCAAGAAGGCCGCCACCCGCCAGGCCATCGCTGACGCCGCGCTGCGCCTGTTCCTGGAGCGCGGATACGACGAGGTCGGCATTCGCGAGATCGCGGACGCCGCCGACGTGTCCACCACCACGCTGTTCAAGCACTTCCCGGTCAAGGAAGCCCTCGTCTTCGACGAGGACTCCGACCAGGAGACCCGCCTGCTCGCCGCCGTCCGGGAGCGGCCCGAGGGCCAGTCCATCCCCGCCGCGCTGCGCGAACACGCCCTGAGGACCCGGCTGGCCGCCTCCGACAGCGACGCCGGCTTCACCGCCTTCACCAACCTGGTGGCCGGCACCCCCGCGCTGCGTGACTATGCCCAGAACATGTGGCTGCGCCACACCGCCGCACTCGCGCAGGCCATCGCCGAGGAGAGCGGCCTCGCCGCGGGCGACCCCATCTGCGCTGCCCTGGCCCACTTCGCCCTCGAAGCCCCCCGCGCGGCCTACGCCCACGACGACCCCCGCAAGGCCATCACCCGGGCCTTCGACCTCCTGGAACACGGCTGGAGCGCGCTCGGCCAGATCAAGGCGTGAGCAAGCGCCTCGCCGCGGAACGGCGCGCGTCCGAGCGGTCCTCATCCACGCCCGCCCCAACCCCCGCTCCTTCGGTCGCGAGATCCGCAATCTCCAGGAGGGCTGCCATGACCTGGCCAAGCACGTCTTTCACGGCCGCAAGGGGGAACTGCGGCACCGCTGTCAGGCCGGGATGGAAGACCAGCTCGGGGCATACCGTAAAGCGAGTATTTTCCCTGGTAGGAGCACTGCTGGAGAGAAGCGCGGCAGGGTGGGGCGGTCCGCTATGAGCTTGGGCGGCCTTCCTGTATCGGCTGGGCATGCGGGCCAAGACGCTGATGATCAGTTTTGATCACTGTTCGGCGTTCCTCACCGGCGAAGTGACCACTGGTTGTGGTGCCGTCACGTCGAGTCCACTGCTCTGGGGTTCCGCTCGGCTCTGTCGTCGGTATTTGCCGGGTGCGGTGCCGTACTCCCGTTTGAAGGCGTTGGCGAAGGCGAACTCCGAGGTGTAGCCGATCCGGGTGGCCACCTCGCCGAGTGAGGCATCGGACTCACGGAGAAGTCGGGCTGCGGTGGTCATGCGCCACCAGGTCAGATAGGTGAGGGGTGGCTGGCCGATCAGAGTGGTGAAGCGCCGGGAGAAAGCCGCCCTGGACAGTCCCGCCTGGGTGCCGAGTGTCTCGACCGTCCAGGGGAGTGCGGGGTCACGGTGGAGGGCGTGCAGTGCGGCGCTGATCGCCGGGTCGCCCAGTGCCGCGGCCCAGCCGGCGGTCGTGCCGCGTTCGGACTGTTCGTCGAACCAGGCGCGCAGGATGTAGAGCAGCAGCGTGTCGAGCAGGGCGGGCACGACGGTGTCGGCTCCGAGGCGGGGGTTGTCGAGTTCGCCGCCGAGGAGACCGACGGCGGCGCGCAGTTCGGGGCGGTGCCCGAGGCGGGCGGGCAGGTGGACGATCTCGGGCAGGTCGGCCAGGAGCGGATGGGCTCGGCTGGGGTCGAGCCGGTATCCACCGCAGAGGGTCACGGTGACCGCCTGTGAGCCGTCCTGGCCGGTTTTTCCCACGGTCGCGGAGGCGTAGCGGTCTTCGAATCGAGGGTCGTTCAGTGGGTCGCAGGCGGGTTCGGTCAACGGGGTGGTAGGGCTGTCGGCGAGCGCGTAGCCGCTTCCGTGGGGCAGGAACACCACGTCGCCGACGTTCAGCGCGATGGGGGCGTCGCCGCCTGGGGGGATCAGTCGGCACGATCCCTGCAGGACCACTTGAAAGCCGGCGGAGCCACGCACGGTGGGGAACTGCTGTCCCCAGGGGGCGTGCCATCGAACGCGCGCCGAGCGGGGTTGTCCGGTGCGCATCGCGGCGATCACATCGCTGAGTACGTCCACGGAGAGAGTCTATGTCGACGCCTTCACGAAGACGTACGCGTATAAATACGAGATTTTCACGCATTGGCTGTCTCTTCTCCTGCCCATACGGTTGAGCGCACACGAAGTGATCAACCATTGGGGGTCTTTCATGCCGGAGCAACGCAAGGTTCTGGTGATCGGGGCGACCGGCACGGTCGGCCGGCAGGTCGTGGCGCAACTGCTGGAGGCGGGGGCCGAGGTCCGTGCGCTGGCCCGTGATCCCGGAACGGCCGGTCTTCCGGACGGCGTCGAGATCGCGCATGGAGACCTGACCGATCCGGACACCCTGCACGCCCCCTGGACGGGGTCGAGGCCGTGTTCCTCCTCTGGCCGTTCGCTACGGCCGAGGGGATGCCCGCGGTTCTGGAGGTGGCCGCCGCACATGCCCGACGCGTGGTCTACCTGTCTTCGGCTGCCGTCCGCGACCACGAACAACAGATCGAGCGGCTGATCGAGCGGTCCGGGATGGAATGGACGTTCCTGCGACCGCACGCCTTCGCGGCCAACGCCCTGCGGTGGGCTGGGCAGATCCGCGCCGAGGCAGTCGTGCGTGAGCCGTACGGCGCGGCCGCCATGCCTCCGCTGCACGAGCGGGACCTCGCGGCGGTGGCGGTGCGCGCCCTCGTCGACGGCGGGCACAGCGGCGTGATCCACGAGCTGACCGGGCCCGAGATACTGACCCAGGCCGAACAAGCGGGCATCATCGGGGAGGTGATCGGCCGCCCGGTGCGCTGGGAGGAGACCTCGCCGCAGACCGCGCGGCAGCAGATGCTCACCCAGGGCTGGCCGCCCGCGGCCGTGGACGGCATCCTCCAGGCCCAGGCCGAGATGGTGACCGAGCCGAGAGCGGCCACGGCCACGGTGGCAGAGGTCACCGGAGTCCCGGCCCGCACGTTCCGCACCTGGGTGACCGACCACGCGGGCGAGTTCCGCGACATCATGAAGGCCGCCCGCATCCATGAGTACGGCGATGCCTCCGTCATCCGATACGAAGAAGTACCGCGGCCCGCCCCCGGGCCGGGCGAGGTCCTGATCGAGGTCGCTGCCACCTCGTTCAATCCTTCGGAAACGGCGCTGCGGTCCGGGATGCTACGAGCCGCGCTGCCGGTGGACCTGCCCTACATCCTCGGCTGGGACGTCTCCGGCACGATCGCCGAGGTCGGCGGCGACGTGGAGGGGTTGGCCGTGGGCGACCGGGTCATCGGCCGTCTCGACGCGGGCGGCGCCGCGGCCGAGTACGTCGTCGCCCCGGCCGGCGTGCTGGCCAAGGCGCCCGCCACTGTTCCCCTGGCCGACGCGGCCACGATCCCCGTCGCCGCGCTCACCGCCTGGCAGGTGCTGTTCGAGCACGCCCACATCACCGCGGGCCAGCGCGTGCTCATCAACGGCGCCGGTGGCGGCGTGGGAGGGTTCGCCGTCCAGCTCGCCAGGCACGCCGGTGCGACAGTGGTCGCCACGGCCAGCGGCCGCAGCGCCGCGGCGGTCCGCAAGTACGGCGCCGACCAGATCATCGACTACACGACCACCGCTCTCGCAGATGCGCTGGACGGCCCGGTCGATGCCGTCGTCAACCTCGCTCCGATCTCTCCCGAGGCCGCGGTGATGCTGGTCTCCCTCCTGCGGCCGGGCGGCGTCATCGCCTCCGTCGCCACCCCCGTCGAGCCGCCCGCCGGCGCCGATGTCACCGCCCTGCACATGGTCGCCCGCAACGACGCCAAGCAACTGAGCGAGATCGTCGGACTCCTCGACGCCGGCGCGCTCATCGTCGACGTCGCCGAATCCCACCCGCTGTCCGACCTCGCCCTGGTCCACCGCAGGAGCGAGGCGGGCCAGACCCACGGCAAGATCACCGTCTTCCCCTGAACCGAGCGTCTCGGGCCCGGGTACCACGGCGTCCGAAGAAAGAGAATCGTCATGACCAAGATTGCGATCATCATCGGGAGCACGCGGCCAGGGCGCAACGGGGAGGCCGTGGCCCGCTGGGTGCACGACATCGCCGCCAAGCGCCAGGACGCCGAGTTCGAGCTGGTGGATCTCAAAGATTTCGGCCTGCCGCATCTGGATGAGGTGATGCCGGCGGCGATGGGGGAGTACAGCTACCCGCACACCAGGGCCTGGGCTGCGACGGTCGACTCCTTCGACGGGTACGTGTTCGTGACGCCCGAGTACAACCACTCGACGTCGGGAGCGTTGAAGAACGCGATCGACTTCCTGTACGCGGAGTGGAACAACAAGGCAGCCGGGTTCGTCAGCTACGGCAGCGCCGGTGGCACCCGCGCGGTGGAACACCTGCGGCTGGTGATGGGCGAGCTCCAGGTCGCCGACGTGCGTGCCCAGGTCGCGCTGTCGCTGTTCACCGACTTCGAGCACTTCAGCGTCCTGAATCCGGCGGCGCATCAGGAGGACGCGGTCACGGCCATGCTGGACCAGGTCGTCGCCTGGGGTGAGGCGTTGCGGCCACTTCGTCAGTAGTCGTTTCGGATACCGCACCTCATTAAGGAGCAGATCACTAGCCGTGATTGCCCGGTGATCCCGCCATCTCATCGGCGGGCGTGGTCTGCGGGCTTCGTGGTGCCTCGTCGGCGGCGCCGCCGGCACTGGAGAAACTGACGCCGGCTTGGATGCCGTCGAGGAACCAGGTAGGGCCGAAGGTGAAGCCGGCGCCCCGGTCGCCGTCCGCGGCGAGGGGACGAGGCGGGTCGTGTGCCGGTCGACCAGCTCGGCCTGGTCGACCGGGAGGGCGCGGATGGCGATGTGGCGGTGATGCGGGCCGCACTGGTGGAGAAGCACCACACGGTGCGGCCGTTCCTGCGCCTGCCAGGTGATGTCGCCCCGCATCGACCTCCCCGAGCCGCTGGTGGATCTGGGCGTGACCGCTGCTGCCTGTCGTGCTGCGCGACGACGATGTCCCGGATCGCCGATCCGGGGCGGGGGAACTGCTCCCCGTCGGTCTGGCCGGCGGCCACTTGGTCCATGGTCTCGATGTCGCGCACCCCGTTCACCGATGACTGGGTGGCGAGGTGGACCCGGTCCTCGTCGCGTGACCGGCGTGGGAGACGCTCCTGGCGCTGCCCAAGGCGGGCGACACGCTGAAGTTCTGGAAGTCCGGCCGGTGGGGTCGCTCGGCGGGGCACGTGCTGACTACCGTCAACGAGCTCCGCGACCGCGGCATCACCGTGGTGCCGCTGACGGAGAACTTTGATCTGGGCGCCGAGGAGGGCCGTTTCATGTTCGCGGTCCTGGCCGCCGCCGCGGAATACGAGCTGGAGCTGCGAGCCAGCGCCAGGTCGAGGGGGTCGCCGTTGCCAAGCGCCGTGAGGCCACCGCTGCCGTGCTGCCCGGCAGGAAGAAGACCGGCCGGCCGCGCGTCATCGGTCCCGCCGAGCCGGCCACACTACGCCGTCCGGCCGGCGACGGTGTCTCGATCACCGAGGCTGGCGGCACCTCGAAATTGGCCGCTCCACCGCCTACGTGGCACTCGCGGGACGCTGACCGGCAGCTATCCCGCCCGTATCCCGCTTCTGCCTTCGCCCCCTGGCAGGACCGTTCTCATCGGTAACGGCTGTCCGCCGGTCCCTCACCCCCGGTTCCTGACTGTTTCGTTCCGATGCGGTCCTCCTCGTCCTTGCGAAGGCAAGTCTAGTATGGTGTTCGAGCACCGGATCAATGATCCGGTCACTAGAACAACGGTCCTGTCCTTGGCCGGCAGGCGATCGACCGGCAAGGGGGAACACGGTGGCGGGACATATCGAGGTGGACCGCCTCACCCACGTGCTACCGGACGGGCGGCTGCTTCTTCACGAGGTGTCGTTCCGCATCGGCGACGGTGTCAAGGCCGGGCTGGTGGGGCCGAACGGCGCGGGCAAGACCACTCTGCTGCGACTGATCGCCGGAGATCTGCAACCGGAAGACGGCCGGGTGGTCTGCTCGGGCGGGCTGGGGGTGATGCGGCAGTTCATCGGCAGCGTCCGCGACGACCGGACCTTGCATGATCTGCTGCTGTCAGTTGCACCCGACCGGGTCCGCGCCACCGCCGCAGGCCTGGAGCGGGCGGGGTCGGCGCTGGCGGAATGCGACGACGAGACGATGCAACTGGCCTACGCGCAGGCGATCAGCGACTACGCCGACGCCGGCGGCTACGACATGGAGGTGGTGTGGGACACCTGCGCGACAGCGGCCTTGGGCCTGCCCTACGACGCGGTCCGGGAACGCCCGGTGAGCACCCTGTCGGGCGGCGAGCAAAAACGCATCGTCCTGGAGGCCCTGTTGCGCGGACCTGATCAGGTCCTGCTGCTGGACGAGCCGGACAACTACCTCGACGTGCCCGCCAAGCTATGGCTGGAAGCTCAGCTGCGCGCCACCTCCAAGACCGTGCTGCTGGTCTCCCACGACCGACAGTTGCTGGCCAACGCCACGGACCGCATCGTGACCGTGGAGTCGCGCGGCGTCTGGGTCCACGGCGCGGGCTTCGCCACCTACGCCCAGGGCCGCCAGAACCGCATCGACCGACTGGAGGAACGGCGCCGCCGCTGGAACGAGGAACACACCAAACTCAAGCGCCTGGTGCGGACCCTCCGGCAGACAGCGGCCAACAACGACGCCGTTGCCTCCGCCTACCGTGCAGCCCGCACGCGGCTGGCACGGTTCGAGGAGGCGGGCCCGCCCGAGCGCCCGCCCAAACGGCAGAACGTCCGGATGCGGCTGCGCGGCGGCCGGACCGGCAAACGCGCCGTCATCTGCGAAGCCCTGGAACTCACCGCTCTGATGCGGCCCTTCGACACCGAGATCTGGTACGGCGAACGCGTGGGCGTCCTTGGCTCCAACGGCTCGGGCAAATCTCATTTCCTGCGATCGCTCGCCGAAGCGGCGGACGGCGCGGTCCCCTCGGTACGCCACAGCGGTTCCGTACGGCTGGGCGCCCGGGTTGTGCCCGGCCACTTCGTGCAGACCCACGCCAGGCCCGACCTGTACGGCCGCACCCCCGCCGAGCAGGTGACGGCCGGGCATGCTCTGACGTTGAACGACGCCATGGCCGCGCTTGCCCGCTACGAACTCGCACCAGCCGCTAATCAGCCGTTCGAGACCCTGTCCGGCGGGCAGCAGGCCCGGCTGCAGATCCTGCTGCTGGAACTGTCGGGTGCGACGCTGCTGCTGCTCGACGAACCGACTGACAACCTCGACCTGGCCAGTGCCGAGGCCCTGCAGCAGGGGCTGGCGTCCTTCGCCGGCACCGTGTTGGCGGTCACCCATGACCGCTGGTTCGCCGCCGACTTCGACCGTTTTCTCATCTTCGGTGCCGACGGAACCGTTTACGAGAGCAGCGAACCGGTCTGGGACGAAGCTCGGGTCGAGCGTGCCCGCTGAAGTCGTGCCACCGGTGGAGGCCCGACTACCACAGGTCCGGACGCGGGAAGACAGAGCCATTGCCGGTCGTCGGATGGACGACGCCGTGGCCGGCCGGGGCCCCGGCCGGCCGGTGGGATCCGCCGCTGGTGTCGATCAGGTGGGCTGTGCTCTACCAGAGCCAGACCGCACCGTGCAGGCGGATCCGCAACCTCGTGATCCGGACCCCTCGCAGGTCTTAGGCGACTCGTCCCGCCGGTGCGGTGAAGGTGTTGCACGCTCCGGGCCGTAGGGTGTCGAAGCCGCGCTGTTCCCAGTAGACCCGGTTCTTGGCCTTGCCCTGCTCCTTGTGGTCGCCTTCCACCGACTTCCAGTCGATGATGAGGTCGGTGCCGTAGGCCTTGGTGTGGGAGAGAGAGTCCCAGACACTTCCGAGGAAGGCCCCGGTGAGGCAGAGGTTCTGCAGGGAGACCTTCGCGCTCAGCGTCCATCGCTGCTTCTTCGACATTTTCGCCTCGGCCCGCAGCTGCTCGCGGAGAATGCCGCCTAGCTGCTGCACGTGATAGGAGTAGCCCATCGCCAGGCTTTCCAGCATGCGCGGGTGGTTGAGCTCATTGCTCAGGGCCGAGTCGGTGACCATGAGATAGATGGTCCCGGTGCCGATGCAGTACAGGCTGAAGGTGTCGCCGGGGTAGTAGGGGCCGCAGGCGGTCTTGACACGGTCCTTGTGCGACACCACGACCTTGGGCTTGGTCCAGGTGAAGCCCGCCTTCCGCACCTGCGCCGACCACACCCGGTCGAGACAGGCGGACATCTCGATGACGTAGAGGCGTGCGCCGTCGTGGCTGGCGCTGGTGAAGGCGGGCTCCTCACAGGTCTGCGGGGGGATCGTGCCGGTCTTGTAGAGGGGGTTGCCGGTGAGGACCGCCGAGGTCCCGGGGGCCGCGTGGGCGGTCCCGCTGAGGGGCAGGCTGAACAGCGCGCCGGCCATGAGGGCGGCGAGGAGGGTACGCATGGCAGCAAACCTTACTGATCTTCTTGAGATCGCTGTAAACAACTGCGAAACGGCTTTTGGCGAGGCCGGAGTGTGTGGCGACGCTCGGCACGATTCGAGCTCTACGACGACCGGATAGTGCAGGGGGATCCCAGAAGCGAGAAACGCACCGTTTCGATGCCGATCGGAAACAACCGCCGATCCACAGCCTCCCTGGACCACGTGCCAGATGAATGCCAGAACAGGCGGGGACTCGCCGTCACCAACGTCCGTGGTCGCCTTCTTTCGTTCGGTGCGGAACACGACAGCTCGGGGGCTCGTCGTCACCTCGATGCAGGTGGTGACCCGTTCAGGGCATCGGGTGATCGCCGTGGAGCGCGATGTCGGGCGGCTGGACGTGCGCGGGATCGAGGCGGATCCGGCCGGACCCAGGACGCCGGCCGCCGCCGGGGGAGCGTTGGAGGATGCGGGAGAACTGCAGGACGTGCAGGCGCTGGTGCATTGCGCGGGCATCTCTCCCGTCGAAGCCGTCGCCGAGGCCGCCCCCCGAGACGTGGCGGCGGACGCTGGCGGTGAACGCTGGCGGTGAACGCGGCCTCCGCCGCCGAACTGGCCGATGCTCTAGACGGCAATCCCACACTATGCGAATATGTGTTCGATTTACGAAGATCGTCAGCGGTGGCGGGTCCCGTAGTCATGCCGGGGTGCTCGACTCTCCCCTTCCCCTCCAGAACGGAGTGCCTGTGCGCCCACCAACCTCTGCCCGTGCTCCTCTGTCCCGCCGATTAGTCGCCTGGACCGGGACCCTGCTCCTGGCGGCGGCCCTGCTCGTCACTCACGCGCCCACCGCCGCGACCGCCGCGGCCGCCGCGACCGTCACCGACCTCGGCGTCACCGGGAAGGGCGGAGACGTGGTGGCGCGCAGCAGCAAGGTCTTCGTCGCCGCCGGCGACCAGATCGTGGTCGCGTCCATCGACGGCAAGGTCATCAACATGATCCCCGGCCTGTCCGGTGCTGTCGCCCTGGCCTCGCCGGAGACCGGCAGGAAGGTGTACGCGGCGCTGCGCGATTCGCATGAAGTGATCGAGATCGACACCACCACGCTCGCCATCACCAAGCGCATCGACCTCACCGCGTACCCGTGCCCGTCGAGTCTGGCGCAGGCGTACGACCGGCTGTGGATCGGATTCGGTTGCGGCGAAGCGGGAGAGGGAGGGGTTCTCGGCCTCATTCCGGCGGCGGCGACACCCACCCCCGTCCGGGTCGGGCCGGCCACGACCCAGGCTCCGCTCGTCGCCGTCGCCGGGAACACGCTGGTGGCCGGAGAGCCGGGAGCCAGCCCCGCCACAGTCAAGGTGTACGACATCAGCACCACGCCTGCCACTTCGCGCGGCGAGATCCGCGGAGAGGCGAACGAGCTGCCGGCCCTGCGGGATCTCGCACTCGCCGAGTACGGATCGGCGGCGCTGTCGGCGTTGGACGATACCCGCCGGTTCGACGCCTGGGACACGACAGCCCTGACTCAGGGCCGCGCCTACGACAGCAGCGGATTCGGCGAGCACGGCCTCCCCACCGCTGTGGCGGCCAGCCCGAACGGCGCCTACGTCGTGGGCGGCTGGAACTCCTCCACGGGCGACGCGGCGGAGCTCGTGGTGTACGACGCGACCACCGCGGAGGTCATCTACACAGCCGCCCACCAGGGGAAGGCGGTGGTGGCGGGCAGCATCGAGTTCTACGGCACGCTCACCTTCGCGGTTTTGAAAGAGCCCGGCACCGGGCGGATGCACCTCTGGCGGCTGCCGCCCTCGCCCTACCACTCCTCCACGCTGACCTTGACGGCTCCCTCCAAGGTGACCGCGCTCAAGCAGTCGACCCTCAGCGGACGACTCACGCTGAGCAGCGGACTGCCACCGGGCGTACAGACGCTCGAACTGTACCGCTGGCTCCCCGACGGCACCTCCAGGCCGTTCCAGGAGATCAGCACGGCGGCGGACGGGACCTACCAGTTCACCGACGCCCCACCGTCCGTCGGGGCGTTCAAATATCAGGTGTACTGGCCGGGCAACTCATGGTTCCGGGGCAGCGGCTCCTCGGTGACCGTCACGGTGGCCTCGTACGAGCCGGCGCTCACCGTGACCGGACCGGCGACGGGCAACGTCGGCGAGCGACTCGACTTCAGCGGCACCTTCGGCGCCGACGGCATCGCCTTCCCGCGGACGATCATCACCGTCTCGCGCAAGGTCGTTGGCCCGGATGGCGCCGTCACCTCGAAGGGCCTGGTGAAGTTGGTCCCCGCCGCCGACGGGTCGTTTAGCTTCTCCGATACGCCGACCACGGCCGGCGAACACACGTACACCGTCAACTTGCTCGGCAACTCGACCATCGAGTCAGCGAGCACCACCCACGTGGTCACCGTCCTCCAGCCGTCCGCGTAGCATCCCGACGCCCGGGTGACGGCGACCCGGCTCGCCGTCACCCGTGCTTTCCCACGCCAAGCGGCTGCAGATCACCAAGGCAGCCATGGGGGTCCGCCTGAGCGCTGGCGGAACGACACCGTCCATCGACGAGATCGCGGCCGCCGCCGACGTGTCCCGCCGCACGGTGTACATGTACTTTCCGAGCCTGGACCATCTGCTGATCGACGCGACCGCTGGCGCGATCAACGAGCCTCCAGTCAAGGAGGCGTGGATGTCGTCCAACAGCGAGACGGCTGCTTGTCCAGCCGGTATGGGCGGTGGGCGGTGCATGACGCTTGATCCGGAAACCTCGGCCAAGGTCACCAGATATCGGCGGCGTTAGGCGCCGCCGGAATGGGAACCGGTTGCCGATCAGGCGCGAATGCCGGTGACGGCCAGCGCGACCATGAGCAGCTACAGCGTCGAGCGGCTGCTGCGCGCCACCGCCCATGGGCTGGCGCCATTCGCCCGGGGCGTCGCAGTGATCCTGCCGCCGCCCTTCCTGCAGGGTATGAAGGACGTGGGCAACGGCGGATACCCCGCGGGCGTCAACCCGATCACCTCGACGGTGTCGACCATGGCCCACATCGTCCACACCTGTGAGGGGCACGGCATCGACGCCAGCCTGATGCGCGCCGCCGGGCGCCTGGCCCGCCGCGCCATCGGGCTGGGGCACGACACCGACGGGTTCATGCGCGTCGCCGAGATCCTCAACCCCCGTTAAGTGGTCGACGACGCGGTGTCGTCCAAGTCCACGTCCACGACGTTCGCGCGCGTCTGCACGCTGAGAGTGCGGGCGGTGGCCACCGTCCGTGGGGTCATAGGGTGCGCAGGAAGCCTTCGAGGATCTCGTTGAAGGCGTCCGGACGCTCCATGTTGGGATAGTGGGCGGTCCCGTCGACCGGGATCGCTCGGCCGTTGGCGACGGTGCGGGCGAGGCGTTCGGCCATGCCGATGTGGTCGGGCGAGTCGACGGAGCCGTTGACCGCCAGCAGGGGGACACCGATCTTGGCGACGCGCTCCCAGGTGTCGCGTACCTGGACAAGCAGGTTGGGTTCGCCGGCGGAGTGCTTGGACATGGTGTCCCTGGTCATCCGGCGCAGGTGGGCGACGAGCCTCGGGTCGAGATCGTCGAGGGTGCGGTACGGGCCCGCGGCGAAGAGCGTGAACGCCTCGACCGAGGCGTCCAGGTCGCCGACGGCCATCGCCGAGTGCCACGCGGTCATGGTCTGGATGGTCCAGGGGTCGGTGAAGTACGGCTCACTGGTCCCGGCGCCGCTGACGACCACGGCGCTGACCAGTTCCGGGTGCTCAAGCGCTGTGTCGACCGCGACGCTTGCCCCCATGGAGACCCCCACCAGGATCGCGGGGCCGGTGCCGAGGTGACGCAGCAGGGCGGCGAGGTCGTCGGTGGGCCGGAACGGCTCGGTGGCGTTGGCCGACCGGCCGTGACCACGGGCGTCGGGTGTGATGACGCGGTACCGGGAGGCGAGGAACGGAATCTGGTCGTTCCACATGCCGTGGTCCAGGAAACCGCCGTGCAGCAGGACGAGGGGCCGGCCGGCGCCGGTGTCGAGCCAGAACAGGTCATTCATGACAACCAGGGTGTCATTATCGACCCATAATGACAACCCGGGTGTCATTATGGGGGGGTGAACGAAAAAGACCGCAACCTGGCGCCCAATGAGCCAGCCGATCGGCTCGCCGAGGTATTCAACCTGGTGGGGCCGTTGTACCGGCGCGCCCAACGCAAGGTGGAGCAGGACGCGCCCGTCGAGGGGCTGTCCGTCGGGGTACGGGCTGTGCTCAACATGCTCTGCGAGCACGGGCCCATGACCGTCCCCCAGATGGGCCGGGCCCAGGCGCTGAGCCGCCAGTTCGTGCAGCGCATGATCAACGACGCCGCCGCGCGGAACCTGGTTGAGTCCGTCCCTAACCCGGCACACAAGAGGTCCTCGCTCATCCGGCTGACCGAGGAGGGCCGGGCCGCCATCATCGCCGTGATCGACCGCGAGCGCGCGGTGCTACGCCAGGCCGGCGGCGATCTGAGCGACACCGAGATCGACACCTGCATCCGGGTGCTCTCGCGCCTCCTCCGGTTCCTCGACCATGTCGACGTGGACCAAGAGCCGCTAACAGAATGATCTCTGTTGTGGGCAGATGAAGCCCCTCGCGGAGATGAGCGAACGGGAGTACTTCGTAGGCGTCGGCCAACACCCCGGAATCTTCGTCGGCAACAGTTCCTTCCACACGATCACCGCGTTCCTGAACGGCTATGACCAAAGCGCGATCTGACACGGTGGGCAGGGTCTCGCCGACTGGCCGGAGTGGCTCGTCGCCCGCCGGGGCCGCGATTGCAACCACGTCTGGCCGGGCCAAGTCCTGCACATCGCGCTCCCAGACGGCTGGAACACGTACTGGGACCTGCCACCCGACGACGACAGGCACGCGATCAAGGTCCTTCTCCGACTCCTCGACGGGTTCGCAGCCGAACGCGAAGCAACACAGACGCATCAACCGCATCAACTCTGAACGGAACGCCAAGACCGGCCTTGGTTCGGAGAAGCCTGCATCCGATGTCCGATGCTGCAGGTCAACCCGAGGATGCTGCCCGACTCGCGGAGATCGAGACAGAACTGATCCTCCGCCGCAAGTGAGCCGAGGAAGAGCAGTGGCTCAGCGAGATCGAAGGCATCGACATGACCCTGACCTTCGTCCGCACCAAACGAACCGACGCAGCCCGCCTGACACGCCGGGCACCTGTCTCCCTCGGCATCCCAACCACCCGCCACGATAAGGGACTTGCGATGAAAGCGTGAGGTGTCCCCCTCGGCTCGGGGCCTGATGGGTGACCCGCAGCCGCATGCCGAGTCGTACGCCGTGACCCGCCCGGACCCCGGACGGCCAGTGGCCACCGCTCCCTGGGCCGCGCGACCCGCGACAGGGCAGGACTCCCGCCCTGCCGCGGCCTGCCCTCCGGGTACCCATCCAGAGATAGGGACTGGACTGCGTAGTTCTACTGATGCCGCCCGTGACAGAGTGGCAAGATTCGTTGGATCGCCTTCGCTGTGCTGCGGCCCGCGACACAGCGACCGGGATCGGACAGAACGCGAGGAGTCAGGTGTCTTTCGAACAGTGGAGCACACGTTGGGAATCAGTACCGCTGTCCGAGGCAGTAGAGCGCTACGACATCTGCAAAGCCAGCGACAACCACGTGGAGGACCTGGAAGGACTCTTCGGGGACGAACCAGAGTGCTTCTTCGTTCACCAGGGTGACCTCACCGTAGACGGGCCTTTGTCGATAGGGAACGATCCTGGTCTGGCGCAGGACACCGTTTACGTCATCGATGGCGACCTGACAGTCAACGGGCCGATGCGCTTTTTGAACGCAGACGTCTACACGCCGCTTTATATCACCGGCTCGGTCACCGCGCAGCACCTGATATGCCTCATGGACAGCAATCTGTTCATCGGCGGCTCGCTCACCGTCGGGGGCCTGCTGATGACAGAACTCTCCGACGCGGGAATGTTCGTCGTACACGGTGCCGCATCTGCGGGCGCGTGGCTCGAAACATGGGACAGAGGCGACGTCACCTTTGTCGATGACCTGAAGGCCCGTCGGCTGCGTGTGTCCAAGAGCGACTACCTCGAACACTCCGACGCGAACGATGCGGCTGACATCCTGTTGCCCGAGTTCCTGGACGGCGACACTGAAGATGCCTCGGAAAAGATCTGGGAAGCCGCGCTTGAAGGACGTCCCCTGCTGCGCCCCTGATTTCCTGCCGGTTTGATCGGCAGCCGCGGATGAGTACAACTGGGTGAAGCCTGTCTGCGCGAGCGGGAGATGGTGTGCCTGGAGGAGCCCAGCGCCCGCGCCGCGGCGGCGAAGTCAGCCAGATCCCTCCTGACCTGCTCTGATGCGAGAGTGCCGCAGCGCCTGCTGCGCACAGCACGCTGGGACGCCGTCCGCGACGACGTACGCTCCTACGTGATCGAGCACTTCGGCGGCGGCGGCGTTCTCATCGTCGATGAGACCGGGCTGGCCCTCGAACCGCCGTAACGCCCAGCTTTCATCCTCAGCATGTGCGAGCACTGCTGGCCGACCTCAGTCGGAAGAACCGGAGGCGCTCGCCAAGGCGCCTAACGGGCAGCGGCGAGAACGAAGATCTACCGGCAGCGCGGATCGCGACCTGTGGCCGTTCCACTCCAGCGGCTATTGGCACCCGGGAGGTTGTGCGGGTTTCGTCGAGTTTCCGTGCACTCCGCGGTTACGGCACCGCGGTGCTGTCATGATCTCGATGGCACCTCACCGATGGGATCCGCGATGCCTCCTCGCTCGCTCATGCTGCTGGCCGTCTCGCTCGGCGCGGGCGGCCTCGCAGCTCTGGTGTACTTCCACGACTCCGACCTGGTGCTCTTGAGGGAACATCTGAACCATCCGTTCGCGCTCGGTGTGCTGGCCTGCCTCCTGATGGCGTTGGCCGCCGTCGGGCTCCGATGGATGTGGCTACGCGTCGTGATCGTCGTCCTTGCCGGGCTGGGCGCGAGTGCCGCACTGTTCGGGGGGTGGGTCGCCCTTACGTTCGCCTCTACCGAGGAGGTCGGCTCCGTCGACGGACCGGCCCCGTACAGGATCCGGCTCCAGCAGTCGCTGGCGGGTCTCGGGCCGGACATGGTGATGTGGCTCAGCGTCCGCAGGGACGGCGGGTTGCTCAGCAAGGAGTGGGATCTCGGCTGCTTCAACGACGACGTCCCCGACGACGCCTTCGACTCGGTCAAGTGGACAGGGCCGAGTTCGGTTGAGATCCGGGTGGCCGACGGGCGAACCTTCCCCGTAGCCTTGGATCCCGCCACGGGCCGGCCCCAGACCACCGCCGCCCTCAATTGTTGACAGCGGCCGCGTCGCGCAGACCATTCTGGTCGCGCTCATGGTCTGCGTCGCCAACCTGCACATCCTTGCTTCGTGGCGGCAGACCACCGACCGGCAGACCACCGACCGGCAGACCACCGACCGGCAGACCGTCGCGCGCACCACAGCCGCTCCCGCCTCCAGCCAGAACACCTCCCCGCTGCCACTCACGCACAGCAGGCCACCACCGCTTGGCCGCTCCCTCGCGCAGCATCCGGCGAGCGGCCGTGGGATGGGCGTCGCCGAGGTGCAGTGCGATGTTCGGGTACGACTCGCGCAGGGCCACGGCGCCGGGGGACCAGGACGCTCAGAGCGGAGCTGAAGGCGGTGAGTCGGACCCGGCAGGTCCGCATCCCGACCTGGGCGGCCGGGTCGGCGCCGGTGGCGTCGACCCGGCCGACGATCTCTGCGGCGCGGCGGGCGAGCAGTTCGCCTCCGGGGTGAGCCGGAACTGTTCCGCACCCGCGAGTTCACGCTGCTGTTCACCGCCTCGTGCGCCCAGGTCGCCTCGACCACGCTGAACGGCCTCGCGCTCGCCCCCCTGGTGTACGCCCGCACGGACGTCGCTCTGTCGGACCAGCTCGGCTGACGGTCCCACGTCGGTTGAATCGCGCAGGCCTACCTCAGATCACGCGCGTAACAGGTGAAATCGGGGCCGTCCGGGTCCGGAAGCAGGAGCCAGAAATCAGCACGCTTCCCAATGTCGAGAACGTGGTGCCGGCTCCGTCCCAGGTACACCAGTGGCCACAACGGGCCACGCGACGAAGACGAAGAAGGAGAACCACCATGACGCTCCAGCGGATGGACAACGTCGGCATTGTCGTCGACGACCTTGAGGCCGCCATTGCGTTCTTCGTAGAACTCGGCATGGAGCTGGAGGGCGAAGCGCAGATCGAGGGCCTTTGGGCGGACCGCACCGTCGGACTCGACGGCGTCCGCTGCGACATCGCGATGATGCGGACCCCAGACGGCCACGGCCGGCTGGAACTGGCGAAATACCGCACCCCCGCGGCGATCGGCGCCAGACCGCATAACCCGCCGCACAACACGCTGGGCATGCATCGCGTCATGTTCGCCGTCGACGACATCGAGGATGTCGTTTCCCGCCTGCGCACTCACGGCGCCGAACTCGTCGGTGAGCTGGCCCAGTACGAGGACAGCTACCGGCTCTGCTACGTCCGCGGCCCCGAGGGGATCATCGTCGCGCTGGCCGAGCAGCTCAGCTAACAGCCCGTCGCGGCCGATCTGCGACCAACCAGAACGATCCGCTGGACGGACCAAGAAAACGACAATGAGCTCTTCCGCGTAATGGGTCATGACGTTGCGTAATGTTAAGGTCAGGTGTGCCCCCTGGTGGGAGCCAAGTCCTCATCAGCCTGACCGTACGTCGTCTGACATTCGGTAGCCCGGGGTGCGAGGTACGGACGTTCGCCGAGCCGATCAGTGGTCTGGCCAGGCGACATGCTCGCAGCGCCGCCCTGCTGCGGCGCATGCCGGAGCGGCTCGCGCTGGCCGGGCGGGCCGGTTCCCGGTTCCCGGTTGCTGGGCCTGCCGGCGTCACGGGATAGCGATGGGGACCTGCTTCCACAGCAACCGAAGTCCGTGCCTGCTTGCTCACCCAGCCGACCTCGCACCCGTCACCCCCGCGAACCGGACATCACGTCCTTTATCGCCACTACGCAAAGAGCCATGGGACGCTCCGGCTCCCGGGGTGATCGGCAGGACCAGAACCGGAGCCGGCTGAGCTCGGGGCCCTGATCCTGGCGCCACGCGGCGTGCGGGCTCAGCTCACCTCAGCTCTGAGGACAGCAGGCCCATCATGAGGTAGTCGTATCGCTTTCCTCCCGTACGGAACGCCTCTCTACGCCTGCCTTCCTCGACGAAACCGACCTTCCTGTACGCCTGCACCGCCGCAACGTTGTCCGCGACCACCCACAGCATCACACGATGCAAGCCCATCTCCTCGAATGCGTACCGGCAGATCACCCGGACAGCATCCCTCCCGTATCCGCCACCCCAATGGTCACGCTCACCGATGGCGACGCTCTGCAGGGTGGCTTCTCCATGGACGAAGTCAGTCTCACCAAGGGCGACGTATCCGATCAACTTCTGACCATCGAGCGTCTCGATACCAAGCGCCATCTGTTCGAACTCGAACACGGCCGACACACCTGACCGAAGATTACGCAACGTCATGACCCATTACGCGGAAGAGCACAATGAAAGAGATGACCGTGCAACCGAACGAAATCACCGAGGTTCTGAACCGACCGATCAGCCAGGAACTGCTGGCCCGCGACCTGACCCGCTTGGCCTACGTCGCCAAGGACGGCACACCCCGCAATGTCCCGATCGCGTTCACCTGGAACGGCTCGGAGATCGTCATGTGCACTACGAAGAACGCACCGAAGCTCCCGGCCCTGCGCAACAACCCGACGGTTGCCCTGACGATCGACACCGAGGTGCACCCGCCCAAGATCTTGCTCATCCGCGGCCGGGCCGAGCTGGACTTCGTCGATGGCATCCCGGACGAATATCTCCAGGCGACCAGCACCTACGAGATGACGCCCGAGCAACGGGTCGAGTGGGAGGCGGAGGTGTGTTCCCTCTACCACGACGGCATGGTCCGGATCGTCGTGACCCCGACGTGGGCGAAGCTGATCGACTTCGAGACGACTCTGCCGAGCGCGGTCGAGGAGCTGGTCCGGCAGCGGGAGGAGCGTCAGCGCGGCTGAGCGGCGGGCGGTCGCTCGCATGGGGTGGATTGCCCACGCCGTATCCCCACCGCGGTACTCGGAGTCTGTGCAGTCCGCAAGGAAATGTCGCGGTGGGATGTCGAGAACCCGCGCGTGGTTTCGTCCCCGCGGTGAACACGGCCACGATGGGCGTGCTGTACGGAGGAGAACATGATGGTCAAGTACCTGGTGCTCACGCACTACCGGCGCCCAGGCCAAGGACTACCGGCCGTACGCCGACGAGCAGGGGGAGTACGGCGAGAAGCTCAACGACCTCACCGAGTTCGTCGCCTCGTCGAAGCTGGATGACGCCCCCTGGGGTGACTTTCCCGCCGCGACCGTGACGCGCGACCCGGCCGCCACCATCCGGGAGCTCAAGGAGCAGAGCGGCAATGACATCTGGCTGTGGGGGAGCTTGAAACTCATGCACTCCCTGCTGGACGCCGGCGTCGTCGACGAGATCACCCTGCTCGTCTGCCCGGCGTTACGCCGCAGGGGAACGCGGATTTTCGAGGATCGGCAAGACCTGAAGCTGATCGAGGCCACCTCGTTCGAAAGCGGCGTGGTAGTCCTGCGCTACGTGATCAAGAAATAAGCGAAAGTCCGCGTTTTCGAAGAATCGCACGCCGGCGATGCTATTCGTTTTGGGCATCGGCTGGCGTCCGCTCTTCCGCTACCGGCTTCCGGCCGTCCGGTGAACCCACGAAGGTCCGTAGGGCGCCGACGTACAGCTCCGGCTGCTGCGGCGGAACACCTTCCTGCGGGAATGTGCGTCGCAGGCGAGATCAGGTTCACGCCGTCGAGCCGGGCGACAGGCCCGCAACTGATGTTCGGCCTCAGCAGCCGCGACGTCCGCGACCGGTTCGAGGTCAGCAGCAGGAAGACGGGGATGCCAAGGGTCCCGAAGCTGGTGCTGTCGACGATCGCCAGCGCGGCGAGGGCCAGCAGGCTGATGGTCATGTACCGATCATGTTGACCCAGCGGGGCGGTTTTCTCCTCCATCTGGTTGAACCGGGTGCACATCCTTCTGTTGACTGTTTCTGGAGGCGGGCCCAGAAGCACTCTCCCAAGATTGAGCAACCCGCCTCTGACCGGTCGAAACACAACCACTCCGCTCGTGGCGACGCTCGAGGCCGTGCACTCCCGCATGCGTAGTCAGCAGTCAGACAAGCAAGGCAGCACGTACCAGCCACCCGAGGGCAGCTCGGCCCACCGCTTCCGTGGCGCGCACAGAACGGCCTGGCCCGAAGTCGGTTCCGGGAACCTACTCGTGCAGTGTCTCGCGCAGGAACGAGATGATCAGTTCGGTGACCTCGGCCGGCCGTTCCATGTTCGGCAGGTGGCCTGCCCAGGGCAGCTCGACGTGGCGCGCGGCGGGCAGGACGGCTTCGGGCTGCCGGAAGTCAGCCAGATCGTACGCGCCCGACACGGCCAGGCACGGCATCTTGATATCCGCCGGATCGACCTCGGTCTCGACCGGCCCGGCGAGCCCGTCAGCCGATTGCAGCTCGTAGGCACGCAACTGCATCTCACGCACCGCCTGATGGGCGTCCTCACCAGCGTCGGGCCCCAGCCAACTCTCGGCCATCAGCCGCGCGCCCCCTGCGAGATCACCCGCCTCGATCAGCGCCTCCTCGCGCTCTTCCAGCGCGCGTAGCTCAGCGCTCTGTTCGCGCCCGGGCAGAGCGGCGGCGAGGAGAACCAGCGACTCCACTCGCTCGGGACGGCTCGCGGCGACCCGCAACGCCACCTTCCCGCCGTAGGAACCGCCGACCAGCGACGCCCGGTCGATGCTCAGGCCGTCCAGGAGAGCCAGCACATCCTCGCAATCACTGTACGGCTCGGCAGGCAGCGGGCTCTGCCCGTAACCGCGCAGGTCGCAACGGATCACTTGGAATCCGGCATCGATCAGCGGTTGCCACTGATCGTTCCACATCCGCCGGTCGCACACCCCGGCGTGCAGGAGGAGCACCACCGGCCCATCGCCGCCAATGTCATAAGCAATCGTCATCGGGCAGATGCTACCAAGCCTGCAACCTGCTGCTGCGGCTCCACTCCTTCACCCTCCGCTCACGCCGGCCTGGGCCGACTCCGCCTACTCCAGCGATCTGGCCGACAGGTCGACAGGTCGACAGGTCGAAGCAAAGCCTGCGCCTGACCCGGCCCTCCGCTTGCGCCGCGCGCACGCGACGGCGGCTGGTTTCGGGTGCATCGCCGTCGGCATGATCGCGTTCACCGGCGGGAACGAGATGACGGCCGCCGCCGGGATTCTCGTCATCGACGCGGGCAACTCCGGTGCTCTTGACGGCCCGGCGTACTTCAACAGGCCCGGACCTCGCGTGGTGCGAGGGGCGGAGGTCCTCGTCCAGGTGTTCCACGAGGTATGCGCCGGTGCCCCCGTCGAACGCGGGGCGGCTCACCGGGCCTGACGGGTGTGTGCGCTTTGTCGTTGATGGGTGGTGTGCGAGCATGGTCGACGTAGGCGAGCGCGGAACGAGGAAGCCGGTGTGAATCCGGCGCGGTCCCGCCACTGTGATCGGCGAGCGAATCCCGAACGAGCCACTGCCCGGACAACGGGTGGGAAGGCCGGGACGAGCCTCGACCCGAGAGCCAGGAGACTCACGCGGTCGCCTCCTCGATGAACTGGGGCGGATTTCCCCGGAGAGGAGTGGGCTCTCGTGCCCGTCGAGCCGGTGGTCGCGCCGAGAAGCCCTGTGGCATTCCCTCTTTCAGATCCGCCCCGTTGTGCAGATTCCGTGAGAGGAACACTTCATGACGGGCAGACGCCCCACCTCCCTCCTGCTCGCCCTCCTGGTATCCGGAGTTCTGGCCGCCTGCGGCGGCGCCCCGGCTGAGAACGTCCCGGCTCCCGCTCCGGCGGCCTCCGCGCCCGCGGGCTTCCCGGTCACCCTCGACAACTGCGGCGTGACAAGCACGTACGAGCAGCCACCGCGGCGGGCGATATCCATGAACCAGCACGCCACCGAGGTGATGCTGGCGCTCGGCCTGGAGAAGTCGATGATCGGCACCGCCTACCTCGACGACAAGGTGCTGCCGGAGTATCAGGCGGCCTACGACGCCATCAAGGTGGTTTCGAAGGAGTACCCGGCTTATGAGGCCCTCCTGGCCGAGGAGCCCGACTTCGTCTACGGCGGCTTCGACAGCACCTTCGACGAGAAGGAGGGCCGCAGCCGGGACGCCCTGCAGAAGGCCGGCATCAAGACATATCTGAACGTCGAGGAGTGCGCCGAAGGCGCGGTGTCCATGAGCCTGATGGACACCGAGATCCGCAACGTCGCGAAGATCTTCGGCGTCCCCGACCGGGCCGAACCGCTGATCACCACATTGCGGGCAACCCTCGACGGTGTGAAGACCAAGCTCGGCGACGCCGCCCCGGTCAAGCTGTTCGTCTACGACAGCGGCGACAAGACCGCCTTCACCGCCGGCGGCAAGGGCGTCGGCAACGAGATCATCAAGCTGGCCGGGGCGCAGAACGTGTTCGCCGACGTCGACAAGGTGTGGGGCGACGTGTCGTTCGAGCAGGTCGCCGAGCGCGCGCCCGACTGGATCGTCATCTACGACTACGGTGACCAGTCGGTGGCCGACAAGGAGAGGTTCCTGCTGGCCAACCCGGCGCTGAAGGACGTGCCGGCCATCAAGGACAAGCGGTTCGCGGTGCTGCCGCTGTCGTCGGTGGTACTCGGTGTGCGGGCCCCGGGGGCTGTCGAGGCGCTGGCCCGGCAGCTGCACGCGGACCGCTTCAAGTGATCGAACCGACCGCGGGCGCCGTACTGTCGGCGCGGCGCCCGGGACCGCCCTACCCGGTCATGATCGGCCTGCTCGTGCTCCTGCTCGGGGGAGCGGTCACCGCGGCCATCGCGGCCGGGTCGGTGCCCCTGCCGGCCGGGCAGGTGTGGGGCATCCTGCTCCATAACCTCCATCCCGCCCTGGCCGAACCGACCTGGACCCCCGTACGGGAGACCATCGTGATGGACGTACGGCTGCCGCGGGTCGTCCTGGCGGGGGCGATCGGTGCGGGCCTGTCGGTCTGCGGCATGGCCCTGCAGGCACTGGTGCGCAACCCGCTGGCCGACCCGATGCTGCTGGGGGTCTCCTCCGGCGCCGGCGTCGGGGCGGTGACCGTGGTGGTGTTCGGCCTGAGCGTGTTCGGCGCGTTCAGCCTGCCGATCGCGGCCTTCCTCGGGGCGCTGGCCGCATTGGTGGCGGTCTACTTCCTGGCCCGCTCGGGCGGGCGCATGACGACGGTGCGGCTGGTGCTGGCCGGGGTGGCCATGGCCGAGGTGCTGTCGGCCGTGGCCAGCTTCCTGGTGGTGACCTCCAACGACCCGCACAAGACGCAGGCGGCGGTGCGCTGGATGCTGGGCGGCCTGGCCGGCACCACCTGGACGGTGGTGTGGATCCCGGCGGCGGCCGTCCTGCTGGGGACCGTCGCGCTGATCGGGGTGTCTCGGCCGCTGAACCTGCTGCTGGCGGGGGAGGAGGCCGCGGCCTCGCTCGGGCTGGACGTGCACCGCTTCCGGTCGGCGCTGTTCGTGCTGGTCGCCATGATGATCGGCACGACCGTCGCGGTCAGCGGGGCCATCGGTTTCGTGGGACTGATCATGCCGCACGTCGTCCGGCTGCTGATCGGCGCCGACCACCGCCGGGCGCTCCCGGCGACGGCGCTGCTCGGCGCGGCCTTCCTCATCGTGGCCGACCTGACCGCCCGCACCCTGATCGCGCCGGAGGAGATCCCGGTGGGCATCATCACCGCGCTGGTCGGCGGGCCGTTCTTCCTGTGGTTGATGCGGAGGCGCTCCAAGTGACACTGACCGTGGAGAATGTGTCGGTCCGCATCGGCGGCCGCGACCTGGTTCGCCAGGTCTCGTTGGAGGTCGCCGAGGGGGAGATGCTCGCCCTGGCCGGACCCAACGGCGCGGGCAAAACGACGCTGCTGCGCACCCTCTACCGGGCGCGGAGGCCGACCCGCGGCCGGGTGCTGCTTGACGGCGAGGACGTGTGGCGCATGCCGGCTGGCCGGCTGGCCCGCCGGCTGGCCGCGGTCCTCCAAGAAAGCGGCGGTGATTTCGAGCTGTCGGTGTACGACGTCGTCGCCATGGGCCGCACCCCGCACAAACGGGCCTTCGACGGCGACAACGCGGCGGACAAGGCGATCATCGCCGATGCGCTGGGTCGGCTCGACGTGGCCGGACTGGCGCATGCGCCCTTCGACCGGCTGTCGGGCGGGGAGAAGCAGCGGGTGCTGATCGCGCGGGCGCTGGCCCAGCGACCGACCACGATGGTGCTGGACGAGCCGACCAACCACCTGGACCTGCGCCACCAGCTCGACGCGCTGAACCTGGTGCGCGGCCTCGGCGTCACCGCGGTGGTCGCCCTGCACGACCTCAACATGGCCGCCGCGTTCTGCGACCGCATCTGCGTCATGGACGCCGGCCGCATCGTCGCTCTCGGCGCCCCCGCCGACGTGCTGACCCCCGCTCTGCTCGCCGAGGTCTACCGGGTCGACGCCGAGGTGGTGATCCACCCGCGGACAGGGGTGCCGCAGGTGAGCCTCCGAACCGGAGGGAGCCGCGTCACGAACTGACCCCCCCATTTTACGAAAAGTCGGATCCGCCCTCCCGCTTGTTTACCGTGCGACTTTCACGAATGGAGCTTCGGCGTAATGGAATCGGCATCGACCGAATCGATTCGGACGGCCCTCGGAGCGGTCGCCGGATTCGGCTCGTTCTTTTCTCTGCGCGTCGGCGGCGACCCGGCCGGGTGGCACGACGTGAAATCCGACTACGGACGCGGTTTCGCTGACCTGGTGGAGGCGACGGCCGCCAGGTACGGCACCCGCGAACTACGCATCGGCGCCTCGATCGCCCAGCTCGGCCACGCCGCGCGGCTCTGGTCGCCGCTCCTGGGCACCGTGCTCACCCACGCGGTGGTGCCCGACCTGACCCGCCTGGACCGCGCCGACGACGGCCCGAATCTCCGCCTGCCCGCCCCCGCTGGATGGCGCTACGAATCACCGGATCAGCTCTACGACCTGGTGGTTCGCCATCATCTGGAACCGCTGGCGGCCGGCCTGCGGGTGAAGGTCGCCCCCGGCCTGCTGTACGGCAACGCCGCCTCCGCCCTGGCCGAGGCCGGTCGCGCGATAGCGGCCATCCGCCCGGACCTGGCCGAGCCCGCCGCCGACCTGGTCGCCGACCTGCTGGCTCGCGGCCACTTGGCGGGGAAAGGGGCGCTCATCTCCCCTGAGCCGGCCTTCCGGCGCACCACGTGCTGCCTTTATTACCGGGTGCCGGACGGTTCCAAATGCGATGACTGCGCACTGAGGTGATCTCAGCGACTTTTAAATGAGTCTGCTGTGCTCGAAATGGGCGAGGACAAGTACGGCGCGGGCGATGTCACCGATCTTGCTGGGGCTGACGGTGATGCGCTGCAGGGTGCGCCAGCGTTGCGTGAGGAGAGCGAAGCCGCGTTCGCCCAGGCAGCGCAGGGCGCGTAGCAGCATGTCGCGGATGCGGGTGGCGACATCGAAGACGTTGCCGTCGGTGGGTTGACGGACGGGGATGCACAGGCCGATCCTGGCGACGTCGTAGCTGGGATCGGCATTCCGGCGGGAGCCTGCCTCGTCATCGCAATCATGGTGTGGTCACGGTGGCATGTCACCGCCGGTCGCCGCCGGGCCGATCGGATGATGGATTTACCGCTGACGTCGGGTCCTTCACCCGCGACGCCCGGCAGACGGCCGATGATTTCCGGATTCACCTGCTCGGCCGGGACGAACTCGACCGGTGAGCCACCGGCCAGGTGTCGCTTCTACGGGTTTTGGGGCTGACCACCCCGCTGCGGCTCTACATCAGCGAACCCGAACCGGCCCCCACCATTCACCCGGCCGATGAACTCCGTGCCCAGCTTGTCCAGGCCGTCGCGGCCATCGAAGTACTTCTGCAGCGCTGGTACGAACCTCCCCAGGGGGCGGCTTTGCACCTGTCGACGCCGGCGCAGCAGCTTCTGTCCCTCATCGCGCAGCACGGCGGCATCACCCCGGCCGACGCCTACCGCACCCTGTGCGCCCAGGGATTGTTTCGCGCAATCGACGCACCAACGTTCGCCGCCCTGCTGCGCGACCTCGGCGCGGGACGGCTCATCCGCCAGAAAAGCGACGGCCTGCTGCTGCACGGAGAGGTGGGGGAGCGGCTGGTCAACCATTACACCTTCTACGCCGCCTTCGCCGTACCGACTGAGTACCGCACCGTCACAGCAGGGCGGGCACTTGGCAGCCTTCCGCTGGAGAACTCCCCGCCCGAGGGGCGCTGCTCATCTTCGCCGGCGGATCTTGACCATCGACACCCACACGAAGATCATCGACGTCGCCCGCTACGGTGTCGCCCTGCTGCTCTGCGCCACCCCGCCGCAGATGGCCGCGGACCTGCTGGACGGCCTGGCCGCATCCGGCCTCCCCGACGCCGCTGACCTGGCGAGCCTGATCCCCAACAAGAGAATCGACAAATACGACGACGTCATCGGCGAGAACCTGCTGACGCGCTCCTACGCCGCCCGCAAGCTCGACGTCTCCGGCACCGAGCAGGCCATCGCCCGATGTCGGGGATCACACCTGCGCCTCATCGGCGAGGTTGCCAATCGGATCTAGGACGGCTTATCTATATGGACGCGAAGATTATTGATCTACATTGTAAAGGCGTTCGGCGAAATTCAAGATCATTTACAATGGACTAAAGACTCCTCCACAACAAACAAGGCTTACGGCAGCGCGGCCGCGCCGACACCCTGGCCACCCAGCTCGCCGCAGCCCAGGACGACGACTGCCGGGTCCGCGCCCAGACCGACGCGACGCGTACTGGCCCCGGGGGAGGATCCGGCCGGATTTTGGCGCTAGAGAGACGGTCTTGACGACGATTCGGTGACGACGGCTGTTTGCCCTGGTCGTTGGAGAAGATGACCGCGACGATCCGCACCGGGATCAATACCGGTCTGTTCAGCATGGTCGCGGGCCGGGTGGACGCGGCGGCGCGGGCGCGACTGGCCCGGCTGCTGCTGGTGGATCCGGTCAGCCGGCGCAGCGAGTTCGACAAGCTGAAGGACGTGGCCCAAGCCGTCTCGCTGACCAAGTTCAAAACGCGGCTGGAGTTCCTGTGCGAGCTGGACGCGCTGGGACCGACCGAGCAGTGGCTGGAGGGCGTGCCATCGGGCAAGGTGGCACATTTCACCGGGGAGGCGAAGGTCACCGATGTGGCCGACCTGCGCAAGGTGCCGGCAGAGGACAAGCGGCTCACGCTGATCATCAGCCTGCTGCACACCGTGCGGACCAGCACCCGCGATGAGGTGGTGACCATGTCCTGCAAGCGCATGGCCGCCATCCACAAGAAGGGCCGCGACCAGTTGGAGGCGTTGTGCGAGGCGCACCGGGCCGAATCCGCGCGGCTGCCGGGCGTGTTCGGTGAGGTGCTGTCGGCGGTGCGCGAAGCGGTGGCCCCACCCGGCGCCACCGGAGCCCAGGAACGCCCGGCGATCACCATCCCGCTGTTCCTGGTGCTCGGCACGCTAATCATCTCGAAGTCGTGCGTGTCCTCCACCAGGACCAAGCCCGGCGTGTGAGGGCCGAGCAGGATACCGGCGCGCATGAACGGCGGGATGGGGCGGCAGGCCGATCCGGCTGCTGAGACGAGCCAGGACAGCGGCTGCCAGAAAGGCGCCGCCCATGGCGAGCAGAGTGTCAGCATGTCCCACCGGTCACTGCCTTCCGCGGCGCGGAGGGTCCAGTGTGTCGCAACCGACCGGAACGGATGGGCCGTCGTTTCCCGGGCAGCTCGGGCACTGATGATCGCTTCGATTGGCGCCGCCGCGCTGCCGTAAGCCTTGTTTGTTGTGGAGGAGTCTTTAGTCC
>NZ_NGFP01000104.1 GCF_002149035.1 Streptosporangium minutum | reverse complement strand
GGCCTGGCGGGGAGGGATACGGGTCCGTCGGGGACCGGTGCGAGGTGACCGCTCAGCAAGGCACTGCCGCCGACCAGCAGCGAAGCTGAAATACTCAGGGCAAGAACCCACACAACGGATTTAAGGTCACAACGCTTTACGTTCCTGAACATAGGCCGTAAACCTTATTACCTCCATCGCTGTTGTCGATCAGGCCGGGGAGGTCGTGATCGGGCAGTGGCGCGACGGCGGATCGACAGCCGGCCCCCCGTCGCCGGTGCCGGACGGCGGCGACCGAACGGAGACGTCATGACGACGCAGACCACGCAGACGTCGCAGACCACGGAGGAGTTCGCCGAGCGGCTGCTCCGATCCGCGCTGGGCGCCTTTGAGGTGCTCTCGGTGCACCTGGGGGACCGGCTGGGCTGGTATCGGGCACTCGCCGGGCACGGACCGGCCACCGCCGCCGAGCTGACCGCCCGCGCCTGCGGCCACGAGCGATACGCCCGGGAGTGGCTGGAGCAGCAGGCCGCCTGCGGCATCCTGACGGTCGGCGAGGACGGCCGCTTCGCCCTGCCGGAAGGCGCCGCGGAGGTGCTGACCGACGAGTCCAGCCTCGCCTACCTCGCGCCGCTGGCCCGGATGATCGCCGGAGCCGCCGCGCAGACGCCCGCCCTGCTGGAGGCCTACCGGGACGGCGGCGGCGTCGGCTGGGCCGCCTTCGGGCCGGACGTGCGGGAGTCCCAGGCCGAGATGAACCGGCCCTGGTTCGAGCAGGCGCTGCCGGACGCCCTCGCCGGGGTGCCCGACCTCGACGCGCTGCTGCGCCGTCCCGGCGCCCGCGTCGCCGACGTCGGCTGCGGCGGCGGCTGGTCCACCATCGCCCTGGCCAGGGCCTACCCGCAGGCGGTCGTCGAGGGGATCGACATCGACGGCCCCTCGATCGAGCTGGCCGTGCGCAACGCGGACCGGGCCGGAGCGGACGCCGCCTTCCGCCACGGCGACGCGCACGCGCTCGCCGGCAACGCCTACGACGCGGTCTTCGCCTTCGAGTGCATCCACGACATGCCCCAGCCGGTGGACACGCTCACCCAGATACGGCGGGCGCTCAGGCGAGGGGGGACGGTCGTCGTCATGGACGAGGCCACCGCCGTCTCCCTCACCGCGCCCGCCGACGACACCGAGCGGCTGCTGTACGGCTTCAGCCTGCTCATCTGCCTGCCCGACGGAATGTCCCACCAGCCCTCCGCCGGCACCGGCACCGTGATGCGCCCCGCCACTCTGCGCCGCTACGCGATCGAGGCGGGCTACCGTGCCGTCGAGGTCCTGCCGATCAGCGACTTCGGGTTCTGGCGCTTCTACCGGCTGCTGCCGTGACCGTCCGCGCCCGGGAGCCGTCCCCGGAGCGCGCCGGCGGCGGGACGTGAGGCGACCGCCGCCGTCCGTCCCGGATCCTCGCCGCGGATCCCCGCCGTACGGGGATCCGCGGACCCGGCCGCCTACGAGTGGGGACAGGTGTCCCGGTACTCCGAGATGTTCCTGTCGCCCTGGGGGGCCGGGCACAGGAACTGCTCATAGCGGGTGTCGTCGTCGATGAACCTCTTCAGCCAGGAGATGCCGTACTTGGCGATCGTGGTGTTGGAGGTGTTGGGCGCGAAGTGGCCCGCGCCGTCGAGCTCCAGGTAGGCCTTGTCCAGCGAGGACGGCAGGCTGTTGTAGAACGGCTTCGAGTGCGAGGCCACCGGGGCGATCGTGTCGTTCTCGGCGCCGACGACCAGGGTCGGGACCCGTACCCCCGACCAGCTCTTCGTGAGGTTCCACCCGGTGAGCGGGATCGCGGCCTGCAGCTGCGGCCTGTCGGCCGCCGCCTCCAGCGTGCCGCCGCCGCCCATGGAGTGGCCCATCACGCCGAGCCGGCCGCCGTCGATCCGGCGCGCCACCGAACTCTCCTCGACCAGGTAGTCGAGCGCGGCCAGGAGCTGACGGCCCCGGCTGGCGGGCTGGTCGCTCCGGGTGAGGGTGTCGATGTTGAAGACGACGAAGCCCTGGGAGGCGATCCGGGGCGCGAGCCAGGCCATGCTGGACTTGTCGGCGGTGTAGCCGGGGGCGATGGCGACGGCCCCGAACGTCCCCTCGCCGGTGCTGGTCGGGTAGTAGATCGTTCCCCCGCCGAAGCCGGTCACACGCAGTGACGAGACGTTGGTCTCCGCGATGGCGAACGGGCCCCGGACGGCCTCGATGCTGGAGACGGTGGGGTTGGGGCCGCGCTCGTACGGGTTCGCCGCGGCCTGCGCGGCGGGGGCCGCGAAGGGCGCGGCGTGGGCGGCGGGGGCGAGCGCGCCGCCCGCCAGGACCAGTGCGAGGGTCAGTTTGGCGACCGTCCCCGCACTGCTGGCCGGTCCGGACGCCGTCTCGCCACGGCCGGACACGTGCGGTTGCGGACGGAGGGGGGTGGGGTTGTCTGACTGCACGTCGCTGTACTCCCTGTTCGGAGGGGGACCAGGCCGGCGGCCGTCCACGCCGGAGACCGGCCGATACGGGGAGGTATGCGGTCACGGCCTCCGGGCGGTCCCTGATGACCGCCGGCAGTCGTAATTGTCAGGTCGCGATGTCATCCACGCATCGGTGAAATCACCCGTCGCCGAAGGGAGACCCGTCGCCGGTCAGGACAGCAGCCGGACCAGCTCCACCCTGGAACGGATGTCGAGCTTGGCGAAGATGTTCCTGAGATGGTGCTCGACGGTGCGCGGGCTCAGGTAGAGCCGGGCCGCCACCTCCCGGTTGGTGGCGCCGTCGGCGACGATCCGCGCGATCTGGAACTGCTGCGCCGTCAGCTTCTCCGCGGCCTTGGGGCCGCGTGACCGGACGGTCTCCCCCGCCCCGCGCAGCTCCGCGCGAGCCTGCTCGGTCCAGAGCCGCGCCCCGGATCGTTCGAACGTCTCCAGCGCGCTGTGCAGATGCTCCCTGGCCGCGCCGGGCCGCCGGTTGCGGCGCAGCACGCTGCCGAACAGCAGCTGGGTGCGTGCCGTCTCGAACTCGCACAGTCCCTGGTGGTGCAGGTCCAGCGCGTCGCGGAACCGCTCCTCGGCCTCCCCGGGCGCGGCCAGGAGCGCGTGACAGCGCGCCGCCAGCGCCAGACGGTCGGGGCTGCGGGTGCTGCCCACCCACCGGTCGAGCACCCGCAGCGCCGCCCGCGCCTGCTCGTGCTCGCCCGTCCGCACGGCGGCCTCGACGAGATGAGGAGTCGCCATGACCCGCACGACGAGGTGACCGTTCGTGCCGTCCGTCCGGGCCGTCGCCCGCAGCCGCTTCGCCGCGCCCGCGTGGCGTCCCGCGGCGAGATCCAGATGGGCCAGCGCCCAGTTGCCGAGCGCTCCGGCGACGCCCAGGCCGTGGGCGCCCGCCAGCTCGATGGCGCTGCCGGCCCTGATCCGGCACGTCTCCTCGTCACCCTCGACCGCCGAGGTGAGGGCGAGCCAGGCCAGGTGCTGACCCGCGCTGTTGAGCTGGCCGGACTCCTGGGCCAGCCGGAGGCCCTCGACCGCGTTGGCGGCGACCGAGGCGTAGCGGCCCACCCAGATCTCGGTCTGGATCATGAATTCCAGCACCTGCGGCACCGCGGACACGGCTCCCCGGACGCGTGCGGCCTCCACTGCCCGGGTCGACAGCCCGAGCGCCCGGACGTCGTCGCCGAGCAGCAGGCTGGCGACGCCCGCCCAGACCAGCACCGACGGGTTGCGGACCGAGGGGGCGATTTCCAGGACCCGGCGGAGCGGATCCGCCGCCTCCCGGTGCCGGCCGCGGAAGGTCGCGGCGATGCCCGCCAGATACTCGAACATCAGCTGGGTGGCCGCCGGATCGTCCGGCCGGCGTAGTGCGGCGGCCTGCCGGGCTATGGCCAGGAAACGGGAGTTGTCCCCGGCCAGATAGCTGGCTTCGCTCGCACGCAGGAGCGCGCGGACGGCCCGCCCGCGGTCCCGGTCGAGCAGCCAACCGGCCGCCGAGAGCAGCTCGTCACGGGCGCTGCCCGTCTTCCCGCTGCGCAGCTCCAGGCTGCCCCGGATCAACTCGGCCTGGCCCCGCACCTCCTCCGATACCGTCAGGGAGCACAGGCGGGTGAGCAGCGATCTGGCGCGCCGCGCGAGCCCCGCGTGCCAGGCCCGGTTGGCGGCGGCGGCCAGGCGGGCGGCCTTGACGTCACCGCGGGCCGTGAGCTCCGCGGCCCGTTCGAAGGCGAGCCAGGGGGCCGGGTAACCTCTGTGGGAGCCCGCGGCGGCCGCCGCGGCCAGCTCGTCGGCCAGCCGCTCACCGGGGCCGTCCAGCGAGACGGCCCGGTGCCATGCCCGCCGCAACCGCTGGTGATCATGGTCGAGGACGCTCGCGAGCAGGCGGTGCGCCGCCCGCCTGCGGGCGGATGAGGCCTCGGCGTAGACCACCGGCCCCATCGCCGGGTCGCGGAAGTCATGGCGGTCTCCGGGCGCGCTGACGATGACACCCGCACGCTCGGCCGGTTCGAGCAGGGTGAGGGCGCACGCCGGTTCGGCGGCCCGGACCAGCGAGGCCATGTCCAGGTCCGGGTCGGCCGCCAGCAGCAGGAGCAGGTCCCCGGTCGCCGCGGGCAACCGGGCCAGCCGGTCCGCGTACGCACGCCACAGCCGCCCGCCCGGCGGAAGCGTGTCGGGCGGAGCGGCGGCGCCGGTCACCTGGGCCGCGCTGAGCGATCCGACGAGCTCGCGGAGGGCGAGGGGATTGCCGCGGGCGATCTCGATCAGCGATGCCCGCAGCTCCGCGCCGAGCCCCTCCGGCGCCAGATCGTCGGCCAGCCGGCGGCACGCGTCCTCGCCGAGACCTCCCAGCCGGAGCTCGGGGACGCCCTCCGGGGCGGGGCCGTCGTCACGTGCCCCGAAGAGCAGCACGATCCGCTCCCCGGCCAGGCGCCTGGCCGCGAAGAAGAGCGCCTCGCGGCTGGGCGCGTCAAGATGGTGGACGTCGTCGACGCAGGCCAGCACCGGCCTCCCCACGGCCGCCAGGAGGTTGAGAACCGAGGCGGGCAGGGCCAGCCCGCCGCCGGTCGCCCCCAGCTCCAGCGCCCCCGCGAGCACCTCCGCCTGCGCCGCGGGCAGCGCCGGCAGCCGGTCCATGACCGGGCGGAGCAGGCCGTGCAGTCCGGCGCAGGGCAGTGCGGCCTCCGCCTCGACGCCGCGGGTCCTGAGCACGACGAATCCCTCCGCCTGGTCCACCGCGAAGTCGAGCATCGCGCTCTTGCCCATTCCCGGCGCGCCCAGCAGGACCATGGCGCCCCCTGACCGGCCGCGGGCGCCGTCGACCAGCCGTCGCAGGATGTCCTGTTCCGCGTCACGGCCGCGCAGCGCCGGTGACCGGATGACGGGGGAGACGGAAGGCATGCCTCAGTGTTACGCGGACATGTCGTGGCTGAAAAGGTCGAGCGCGGTGCTCGTCCGCGGCGGCCCCGTGGCCTGCGCCGCCGCCCGGCCGTCCGCCGTGGGACCGGTGATTTCACCGATGCGCGGACCCGGGACCGCCCTTTTGGCGGACCTCGCCGCCGGCAGGGCGTCGATCTCCGTCCAGCCCTGCGGGATCAAGGGTCTCCCCGATGCGCCCGGCGCAGGCGTCCGGAGAGAAGGCCGGAGGCGTGGATTCGGAGGCGTGGATGAGCCTTCTGCCGTCCCTGAAACGCCGGCATGCCGGCTTGATCGGCTGTTCTCCACCCGGTATGCGGTGCGCGGTCCGGCCGGCCGCGACTGGTGCGTCCGCCAGCGGGCATCCTCCTGGCGTGCCGTGTTGTCTCCGGAATACGGCTTTCCGGATATCCATGGATCGAACTTGTGGCTGGTGATCAGCTTGTGACCGGCCGGTCACAAGCGGACGGCCGGTCACCAATGGAAGGAGGCCGTCATGCAGCATTTCGACGTGGCGATCATCGGTGGCGGGCCGGCCGGGCTGACGGCGGCGATGGCGCTCAGCCGGTCCCTGCGCCGGGTGGTGGTCCTGGACTCCGTGCGCCCGCCCCGCAACGTCTTCGCCAAGGAGGTGCACGGCATCGTCGGCCTTGACGGGGTGAGCCCCGGCGAATACCGTCGCCGCGCCTGGGACGACCTGAAGAAGTACGGCATGGCCGAGCTGCACGAGGTCACCGGCACCGACGTGACCCCCGGTCCCGAGGACGGATTCACCGTCACCGCCGAGGACAGCCGTCCGATGTGGGCCCGGCGGGTGCTGCTCACCGCGGGCATGGTCGATGTCCATCCCGAGATCGAGGGGTTCGGCGAGTGCTGGGGCAAGACGGTCATCCACTGCCCGCTCTGCCTGGGCTGGGAGAACCGCGACCGCACCTGGGGCGTGGTGACCGGCGACCCGGAGTTCGCCGCGACCGCCGCCGCCGGGTTCTCCGCCTGGAGCGACGACGTGATCGTCCTGACAGACGGCGCCACGCCGGCGGGTGAGTGGGGTGGGGCGGCGGTCGTCGAGGGGAAGATCCGCAGGCTGCACCACATCGGCGGGGACCTGCGCGCGGTCGAACTGGCCGACGGCACGGTCATCGACCGGCAGACCCTGCTCTGGCAGCTCGACCAGAGGCCCGTGCCGCTGATCGCCCACCTCGCCGAACACCGGGGACTGGCGATGGACGAGGACGGCTATGTGGAGGTCGACGGCTCATTCCGCACCAGCGTGCCCGGCGTCTACGCCGCCGGAGACCTCGTCACCGAGGCGCAGGCCGCGGTCGAGTCGGCCGCCGGCGGGTCGGGCGCGGCCTTCCAGATCATCGCCGACACCGGGAGGCCTAGCGGGCCGTCCCCGGTCGGCTACCCGTCGGCGGCCCAGCCGTGAACGCCTCTCAGGACGGTGGCGACGCGGGCGAACCGCTCGCGGTCCAGGACCGACCCCTCACGCCGGATGTCGTCCTCGTCGAGCTCGAAGATCCGGTCCAGTCGCAGGTAGGAGACCCGGTTGTCCTGGTCCCAGCGTCCGGGGCCGATCTCCAGCCACTCGCGGGGGTCGCCGCCCCCGCCGCGGCTGGACAGCATCATCGCCAGCAGCCGCCGCCCGTGACGGCCGACCACCAGCAGAGGCCGGTCCTTGCCCCGGTCCGGATCCTCCTCATAGGGGACCCAGGCCCAGACGATCTCGCCGGGATCGGCGAACCCGTCCAGGTCGGGGGAGTAGTCGATGGTCGCCGCCCGGGCCACGTCGTAGACCTCCCGGACCGCGCCACGGGCCGGTCGCGGGTCCTCACCAAGATCGCGCACCAGGGTATTTTATTGGACGCCCGCTGCGCGGCCGGCCGGGCCCCCTCTCGCCGGCGGCACCCGTTGGCGCAAAGGCCCGCGCCTCACGCCCCGGCCCGCTCCGCCACGCCCCGGTCCACTCTGCGCCGGTCCGGTCCGGTCCACCACGCCCCGGTCCGGTCCACCACGCCCCGGTCCGGTCCGCCACGCCCCGGTCTGCCCCGGTCCGAACCGCCCGGTCCGGCCCGCTCCGTCACGCCCGGTCCACTCCGCGCCGGTCCGCGCTGTTCCGGTCGCGGTGGCGAGCGGGAGGAACTCGCCTGTGACCCCCATGCCTACGGTCCCAGGGCCCGGACAGCCGTCTCGATGGGGGTGTCGCCGCCGATGAGCTCCAGGGTGCGGTGGTGGCCGGCGGGGGTGTCCAGCAGCGCGGCGATCACCGCGGCGACGTCTTCGCGAGGCACCTGGCCAGGGGGCAGCGGCGGATCCGAGAGGGTGACCAGGGCCGTTCCGGGGACGTCGGTCAGCGCTCCGGGGCGGAGTATCGTCCAGTCCAGGTCGCGGCCGCGCAGGTCGTTCTCCGCCTCGGTCTTGGCCGTGATGTAGGCCGCCCAGACCTCGTCGCCGCCCGGCTCCGGCGGCTTGCCGGCACCCATGGAGGAGATCTGGACGAAGCGGCTGACCCCGGCGCGCTCGGCCGCGTCGGCCAGCAGGACCGAGGCCCCGCGGTCGACGGTGTCCTTGCGGGCCGCGCCGCTGTCCGGCCCCGCTCCGGCGGCGAACACCACCGCGTCGGCCCCCGCCAGGTGAGCGGCCACCTCCTCCACCGAGGCCTTCTCCAGATCGCACAGGACGGCCCGGGCCCCGGCCGCCTGGATGTCCGGCTCGTGCTCGGGCCTGCGGATCAGCCCGACCGGCTCGTCGCCACGTCCGGCGAGCAGCCGCTCCAGCCGTAGAGCGATCTTCCCGTGTCCACCCGCGATGACTATTCGCATGTCAGTCCCCCTCGGATGATCCTCGCACGGCCCCGCGGCCCGCGTCCCGGAGGGACACGGGCCGGCGTCACCCGGACGTCCGTACGGCCTGGAGGGCACGGGGAGCGGTGCCGCGGCACGCCTCAGCGGGTGGAGTCCTCCGGCGGGTACGGGCTCCGCCCGGCCCGGATCGCTGCGGCCATCCGGGCCGTGTGGGCCTGCACGGCCCGGTGCAGGCCGGGGCCGAAGCTCACACGGGCCACTCCGCTCGCGGCCAGCTCCTCGAGTGACGGGGTTCCGGGACGGAACAGGATGTTGATCGGGCCGTCGATCTCCTCGGCCAGCGCCCGGATCTCGTCAGCCCCGGAGGCGAAGAGCGGGTAGACGCAGTCGGCGCCGGCCCGCAGGTAGCGGCGGCCGCGCCGGACGGACTCGGCGAGCCTCTCGGCGGGGGTCCCCTCGCCGTGCAGGTAGGTGTCGACCCGGGCGTTGATCACCAGGTCGGTGCCCGCCTCGATGGCCGCGGCGCGGACCGCCGCCAGGAAGGCGGCCTGCTCATCGGCGTCGATCATCTCACCCGTGCGGGGGTCGGAGTCCTCCAGGTTGCAGCCGACCGCGCCGGTGGCGGCGAGCCGTCCCACCAGCTCCGCCGGCTCCAGGCCGTAGCCGCGCTCCAGGTCGGCGGTGACGGGGACGCCGGCCACCCGGACGATCCGGCCGACCGCGGCCAGCATCTCCTCGACCGGCGCGGCATGTCCGTCGTCGTAGCCGAGTGCGGAGGCGACCGCGGCACTGCCGGTGGCGAGCGCGGGGAACCCGGCCGCCTCGACGGTGCGGGCCGACGCGGCGTCCCAGACGTTGGGCAGCACCAAGGGGGCTCCCGGTACGTGCAGCGCCCGGAGCGTCGCCGCCCGCTGTGCGGCTGTCGGGTCCATCGTGTCACCGGTGCCGGTCTCTGTGGTCATGGCAGGACTCTAGAGGGCCTGTGGACCGACTTTAAGATCCGATAAGGGGGCAATCCGCTGGGCCACTTTCCGGGAGCCCGCCCGGAACTCCTGTGGCTACGGCGATCCGCCACTCGGTTGACCGGCGGCGCGCAGCCCGTCGAGCAGCAGGTCGACGAGGTGGTCGGCCTGTTCCTCGCGGTCAGGCTCCGTCTCCGTGGCCAGGGCGATGGCGTTGACGAGTTTCAGCAGTTGCCGCACCGTGACGTCCACGCGGATGTCGCCCGCCTGCTGGCCCCGGGTGAGCAGGGCGGACGCGGAGGCGAAGACGGCGTCGCGACACCCTGACTCCTCGCCCGTGCCCATCGCGGCCATGAGCGAGGCGGCCAGGCCGCGGCCGGTGCCGCCCTGGGCGACGACGGCCTTGAGCCACGAGGTCAGCGCCTCCCCCGGTGAAGGCGCCTCGAGCAGGTCCTCGGCCTGGCGGCAGAGGGCCTCGATGTGGTCGCGGTGTACGGCTTCGAGCAACGCCTGCCGCGTCGGGAAGTGGCGGTAGAGCGTCGCGTTGCCGACGCCCGCCCGCTTGGCGATGTCGTCGAGCGGTGCCTGGGGGCCCAGCTCGGCGAAGGCCGCGCCGGCCGCGGCGAGCAGGCGATCGTAGTTGCGCAGTGCGTCGGCGCGTACGGGTCTGGCGGGTGGTGGTGTCACGACTCTCCCGGGTTGTGAAACGGGGATAGTCCCCGTATCGTATCGCGAGGTTAACCGGGGACATTCCCCGTTTATTGGGGCGGGAGATCTGTACGGCCGAGCCGGAGAAGTAAGCGGCCAGGCACGTCGAGCGCTTCGCGATGGAGCGGTACGACGGCGTTCTCCCGCTGCGGATGCCCACCGGCGACGGCCCGCGGCGGAGCCCGGCGGTACGACGCGCGGGCTGACCCGCGCCGTGCTCCAGCGCCCTGGAGGCGGCGCCTGCTGGACGACCTGGCCTCCGGCCGCGCCGGCTGTTCGGAACCTGATCGAGGAGGACGTCATGAAGGACATCGTTTTGGTGACGGGCGCCACGGGCACCCAGGGCGGTGCGGCGGCGCGCGAGCTGCTGGCCGCCGGGTGGCGCGTGCGGGCCCTGGTACGCGACCCGCGGACGGCGAGCGGTCGTGTGCTGGCCGACGTCGGCGCCGAGGTGGTGCGCGGCGACATGGACGACCGGGCCTCGCTCGACGCCGCACTCCGCGGGGTACACGGCGTCTTCAGCGTCCAGCCCACCATGGGCTACCCGGGCACGCCACCCTCGTTCACCGTCGAGGACGAGCTACGGCTGGGCAGGAACGTGGCCGACGCCGCCGCCGACGCCGGAGTCGGGCACTTCGTGTACGCGTCGGTCGGCGCCGCCGACGCGGGCCACGGCATCCGCCGCTGGGAGAGCAAGGCGGAGCTGGAGGCGTACGCCCGGCGGCTCGGACTGCCGATCACGGTCCTGCGGCCGGTCCGTTTCATGGAAAACCAGATCGATCCGCGTTTCGGCACCCGTGACGGCGTGATGGCGGACGTCGTCTTTCCCGACGTGCCGGTGCAGCTCATCGCCGGCGCCGACATCGGCGCCTTCGCAGCCCTGGCCTTCACCCACCCGGCGCAGTACCTGGGTCAGACGCTCGAACTGGCCGGCGACGAGCTCGCCATGACCGAGATCGCGCGGATCATGGGGGAGGCGGTCGGCCGGACGATCACCTACCGGGCCGTCCCGCGTGAAACCCTCCTCGACATGGGCCATGACGCCCTCGCCGGCTACGAGTTCGCCAACCACGCGGGAGGCTGGCACGCCGACATCCCGGCCCTGCGCGCGCGGCACCCGGGGTTGATGGATTTCCGCACGTGGCTGGAGCGCGAGGGCGCGGCGAAGTACGCCGCCCGGCAACCCGCCTGAGCACCCGCCGGGTTCCCCGCCGCGCCCTTTCACGGGGAGACCGCGTGGCGGGACCGCGCCCATGCCGTGGTGGCCAGAACCGTCCTGGTCGTAGAGGCCGTGTCCCCGGTCGGGTCGCCCATGCCCGGCAGGTCGATGGCGATGGCGATGACGGTGCGGCCGGGCCGGGTCCGTCCGCAAGCTCGTCGTGGACCCCGGTGGCCTTCAGGCGTGCCCGGGAACGGACCCGGTGGCCCTCAGGCGTGCCCGGGAACGGAGGAGACCCCCGGCCCCCTGTCGGGTGCCGGGGGTCCCCCGAGCCGGTCAGGCGCTCTTACGGCGCTGGGCGCGTAGGATCGCCAAGCGCTCGTTGAGCACTTCCTCCAGGTCCTCGATCGTGCGGCGCTCCAGCAGCATGTCCCAGTGTGTCCGCGGGGGCTTGGCCTTCTTGGCCTCCGGCAGCTCGCCGTCGACCCGGATGGCGGTCGCGCCGCACATGCGACACTCCCAGGTCGCCGGGATCTCGGCCTCAGCGGCGAGCGGAACGTCGAATCGATGGCCCTTCGGGCAGGTGTAGGACACCTCCTGGCGCGGGGCCAGATCGGTGTTGCGGTCGTTCTCGTAGCTGGTCGCCCCGAGCCGGGTACCGCGTAGCGCACGCTCGCCCATGTCTGAATGCCTCCTGAGGGCCCCGTCGTGAGGGGTTCGTCTCCCACGGCGTACAACGCTTGATACCGTGTGTGGATTCCCACACATGGGGTGATCCAATCGCGCGTTCTTGACCCGGTCTGCGACAGAGCCCTTTCGGAGACGTTCTCAGACGCGGTCCGGCACCTCGTTTCCGGCGGCCCGGATGGCCTTGGGCAGGTTGACGGCGGCCAGCAGGACGAAACCGACCACGAAGAAGATCACCAGTGAGATGATGCCGAGGCGGTAGCTGTCGGTCAGCTGGAGCGCCAGGGCGAGGGTGAAGGAGCCGAGGAACGTCGAGCCCTTGTCGCTGATCTCGTACAGGCTGTAGTATTCCGCCTCCTTACCCGCCGGGATCACGTGCGAGTACAGCGAGCGCGACAGGGCCTGGGTGCCGCCCATCACGATCGCGATGGCGAAGCCGAGCGCGAAGAACGCCGGCGCCGAGCCCTTGGGCAGGAAGTAGGCCACTCCCACCACGGCCGTCCAGCCGACCAGCGCGCTCATCACGACGCGTTTGGCCCCGTAGGAGGCGGCCAGGCGGCCCAGCAGCAGGGCGCCGCCGAAGGCGACGAACTGCACCATCAGGATCGCCCCGATCTGCACGCTCTGGCCCAGTTCGAGCTCCTTGTCGGCGTAGGTGGCCGAGAAGGAGATGACGGTCTGCACGCCGTCGTTGTAGATCAGGTAGGCGACCAGGAAGCCCAGCGTCAGCGGGTAGCGGCGCAGCTCCACGATCGTACGGCCGAGCTGCCGGAAGGACCCGGCCACGGCCTGCCCGGCGCTCTCGGCACCCGAGGGGAGCGCGCGCCGGTTGCGCAGCCGCAGCAGCGGGATGATCGTGAACCCGGCCCACCACAGACCGGCCGAGGACAGGGCGATGCGCACGGCCTGGCCCTCGGTGACGCCGAAGGACTTGTGGCCGAGGAAGAGAACGAGGTTGACGGCAAGCAGCAGGCCGCCGCCGAGATAGCCGAAGCCCCACCCCCGGGCGGAGACCTTGTCGCGCTCGTCCGGCGTGGAGATCTCCGGCAGGAACGAGTTGTAGATGACGAACGCCGACGCGAACGCGGTGCTGGCTGTCACGAACAGCGCGCCGCCCAGCAGGTAGCGCCCGTCGGACAGGAACCAGAAGCACATCGTGGCCCCGGCGCCCAGGTAGGCGAACAGGCCCATGAGCTCCTTCTTCCGGCCGGTGTGGTCGGCCAGGGCTCCGGCGATGGGCATCAGGATGATCTGCAGGATGGCAGCGGTGCCCACCACGAAGGAGTAGTAGGCGCTGGGCCGCACGTCGAACCAGAGCACGTCCACATACGGGCGGCCCTGGGCGGCGGTCTCGGCGATCGTCGTCAGGTACGGGCCGAGGAAGACCGTGAGGACGGTGGTGGGGAAGGCGGAGTTCGCCCAGTCGTAGAAGTACCAGCCACGCTGTTCACGGCGGCGGGCCTGGGGGGAGTCCTCGACGACCTGTTCGGCGGTCATGGGCGATCCTCGGTTCACTGGGGGATTTCTCGGGGGGGTGCGGCTCACGCGGCGAGCCGGCCGGGGTGCCACTGGCCGCGCGCCTCCAGAACCTCGCGGAGGCCGGAGATGTTGTCGGTCATCACACCGTCCACGCCGAGGTCGAGCAGGCGCTCCATCACCCGGGGGTCGTTGACGGTCCACACGTGGATCTGCATGCCGAGGGCGTGTGCCGTACGGACCAGGGAGGCCGTGGTGACGCGCAGGCCGCGGAAGCCCAGCGGCACCTGCGCGCACGGCACCCCGGCGCGGGCCAGGCGGGTGAGCAGGCGGCCGTAGCCGGAGGTGGCGGCGGCGGCCCGCAGGGCCGCGACGCCGCGCGGCCCGAGCGAGGAGCAGACCTCACGGCCGATCGCGGCGCGGGCGCGGGTCAGCCGCTCGTCGGAGAAGGAGGTGAGGCAGATCCTGTCGTAGGAGTTGGTCCGCCTGACCGCCTCGGCCAGCGGCGCGATGGCCGAGGCCTCCTTGACGTCGATGTTGAAGCGCGCCTGCGGCCAGGAGCCCAGCAGGTCGTCCATGAGCGGGATCTCCTCCACGCCGCCGATCCGCGCCTCGCGCACCACGCGGTAGGGCAGGTCGGCGATCCGGCCGCGCCGGTCGGTCACCCGGTCGAGGGTGTGGTCGTGGAAGGCCAGCAGCACCCCGTCGGCGGTGGCGTGCGCATCGGTCTCCAGGTAGGTGTAGCCGAGCTCCACGGCGCGCGCGAACGCGGCATGGGTGTTCTCCCGGCCCTCGGCCGCCCCGCCCCGGTGGGCGAAGGCGAGCGGGCCGGGATGATCGAGGAAGGGGTAACGGCGCTGCACGTGCAGGAGTATGCCCGGTATGAGCGCGGCTCGTCATCGCGGGCGGGTGAACGTTTGGGTCACGGGAGCCCGCGCGGCGCTCATTCCCCGTCCGGGACCTCCTTTCCGGACCATTCCCGGCGGCGGGCCTCGGCCAGCGCTATCGCCGTCGCGACCGCGACGTTGAACGAGCCCACCCGGCCGACCTGCGGGATGTAGCAGACGCCGTCGGCGGCCTCCAGCAGCGCCGGTGAGCAGCCGTGGTCCTCGCTGCCCACGACCAGGCACACGTCGCCGCCGAGCTCCGCCGCGTGCAGCGGCGCCGCGTCTCCGGTCAGCTCCACCGCCACGACGGTGAACCCGTCCGCCTTGGCGGCCCGTACGGCCTCCACCGCGGGGACCGGCTCCTCCCAGGCCACCAGCCGGTCGGTGCCCAGGGCGGTCTTCTGCGCCTTGGGGTTGGTCGGGGGAGTGGCGTTGCCCGCCAGCCAGATCCGCTCCACCCCGAAGGCGGCGGCCGTGCGGAAGATGGAGCCGATGTTGAACGGACCGGTCACCGACTCCACGATCAGGGCGAGCCGGCCCTCGGTGTTCCGGCGCCAGGTGCGGTTGAGCCGCTTGACGTCGGTCGGCCGCAGCTGCCTGCGCGGGTTTGCAATCATCGTTCGTTCACCGTTTCTCGTCCGTTCCGCGGGAGGCCCGTGCCTCGCCCGCCGTTCTTCTGACTGACCCCGCCCGCCGGCCCGGGGTCACCGGCCCGGTTCGCCGGGCCGGGCCTGGACCTGGAGGATCCGGTAGGAGGACCGGGAGGCCGTGCGGGTCGTGGGCCAGCCCTGCTCGTTCAGCCAGCGCTGCAGGGAGTCGGATCCCAGGTGCTTCTGCACCACCAGATAGGCGACGCCGTCCGGGGTGAGCCGGGACAGCCAGCGGGTCAGCATCTCGTGCAGCGCGGCCTTGCCGATGCGGATCGCCGGGTTGGACCAGATGGTCCTGTAGCGGATCTCCGGAGGCACCTCGTCGACGTGTACTGACCTTACTTTGTCAAGGGCGGCGGCCCGTGCGTTCCTGGCGCACAGCTCGACCGAACGGCGGTTGACGTCGACCGCCCAGACCGTGGCCCCGGGGGCGCGCGAGGCCATCGTCAGCGCGATCGGCCCGTATCCGCAGCCCAGGTCCAGCAGGTCGCCATCGGGCGGGGGAGGGGGCACCGTCTCCAGCAGGATCCGGGTGCCCTGGTCGACCCGCTCGGGGGAGAAGACCCCGCTGTCGGTCTCCAGTCTCAGGTGAAGGTCGGGGAGCACGAGCGTGACCGAGCCGGGACGGCTGGCGGTCTCGGGACGCTCCTCGAAGTAATGTGCCACGTCGTAGAACGTTACCAATGGGCGGGACCGGCTCAGGGCAGCCGCGACCCCAGCAGGAGGCCAGCCACGGCGACCAGCAGGCCGGTCAGGAGTGCCGCCACCACGAACCACTGGCTGATCTCCTGGTGGACCGTCCGGTAGCCGAGCGAGGTGCCGATCTGCTCGTAGACCTCCCGGAGCTGGCTGCCCGACTCCGCCTCGTAGGCGCGGCCCGAGGTGCCCTCCGACAGGGTCTGCAGGGTGGCCTTGTTCACCGGTACGTTCACGTCGCGGCCGTCGATCGAGACGGTGCCCTCCTGGGTGCCGTAGGCGATCGTGGAGATCGGCACGCGCGCGTTCATCGCCGCGTCGACGGCCTCCGCGACCGACCGGCCGGAGGTGTTGTCCCCGTCGGACAGCAGCACGATCGCGGCGGGCGGCGGATCGGTGACCGCCTGCTGGTCGAAGGAGCGGACGGCGTCGAGGGAGTTGAACACCGCCTCGCCGATGGCGGTGCCCGCCCGGGTGGTCAGGTTGCCCAGCGAGGCGGACACCGCCTGGTGGTCGGTGGTCGGGGAGACCACGACCGAGGCGGAGCGGGCGAAGGCGACCACGCCGACGTTGAAGCGTTCCGGCAGGTCCTCGACGAACTTCTGGGCGGCCTCCTTGGCGGCCGTGATCCGGTTGGGCTGGACGTCGGCGGCCTCCATCGACAGCGAGATGTCCAGCGCGATGATGATGGTCGCGCGGTCACGGGGGACCCGGACCGAGTCGGCCGGCCGGGCCGCGCCGATGATCAGCAGGCCCATCATCAGCAGGAACAGGGCCGGGGCCACGTGCCGGCGCCAGCCGGGCCCCGAGGGGGCCACCAACGCCAGCAGCGGCAGGTTGGTGAAGCGCACCGCGTAGCGCCGCCGGGCGAACTGGGCCGCCACATAGCCCGCCACGACCAGGGCGAGCGCGGCGAACAGCCACAGCAGGGCCGGAGAGAGGAAGGTCACCGCGTCACTCCTGAGGTCGGGTGCCGGTGCGTCAGGTGTGCCATGCGCCGCTGCCGCAGCACGAACTGGGCGATGTCGAGGATCCAGTCGCGGTCGGTGCGCAGCACCAGGTGCGCCACCCCGCACCGGCGCATCGCCATGGCGGTCGTGGCCCGCTGCGCCGCGGCCGCCTCGGCGTAGGCCGCGCGCACCTTGGCGGTGAGCTGGATCCGGCGGCTCCGCCCGGTCTCCGGATCGGTCAGGTTGATCAGCCCCACCGGCGGCAGCTCCAGCTCGCGCGGGTCGATCACCTCGATGGCCAGCACCTGGTGCCGGGCGGCCAGGCGGCGGATCGGCCGCTCCCAGGGCAGCTCCAGGGCGGGGTCGAGGTTGGGCTCGGCGTCCAGGAAGTCGGAGACGACCACGCGCAGGCCCCGCCGCCGCCGTGCCGAGGCGAGCACCCCGATCGCCTCGGCCAGGTCGGGGGCACCGGCGACGGGACGGCCCCGCGGGGCCTCCATCAGGGAGTGCAGCAGGCCGTACAGGGCCGGGCGGCCGCCCCTGGCGGGCATCCGGTGGACGTACTCGTCGTGCAGCACGTATGCGCCGAAGCGGTTGCCGATCCGGCCGGTCAGGAAGCCGACCGCGCCCAGCGCGGCCACCACCAGGTCCCGTTTCTCCATCCCGGCGGTGCCGAAGTCCATGCTGGGCGACAGGTCGGCCAGCGCCCAGGTCTCCAGCTCCCGGTCGGCGATCAGGTCCCGCACGTGCGGGACGGTCGTGCGGGCGGTCACCGCCCAGTCCATCCGGCGGATGTCGTCCTCGCCGGGGACGTAGACCCGGCTGTCGCCGAACTCGCTGCCGGGGCCGGGTAGAAGCCCCTGGTAGGAGCCGTGCAGCAGCCCGTCCAGCCGGCGGACGACGGTCAGCTCCAGCCGGCGCAGCGCCTGCTCGGCCGTGGCCACCGGCAGGCCTCCGCGGCCGGTCGCCGAGCGGTCCGCTCCCACGCCGCCGGGGGCGGCACGGCGGCTCATCGGGAGCCCTGGTTCCACACCACCAGGGGCGGCGGCACGACGGCCAGGATCTGCCTGACCACGTCCTCGGGGTCGACCCCGTCGGCCAGCGCGTCGAAGGTGAGCATCAGCCGGTGGGACATCACGTCCACGGCCACGTCGCGGATGTCGTCGGGGAGCAGGTAGTCGCGGCCCCGCAGCAGGGCCAGCCCGCGTCCGGCGGCGACCAGGCCGAGCGTGGCGCGGGGGCTGACCCCGATCTCGATGTTCTCCTCCAGCTCGGTCATGCCGTACTCGCCGGGGGAGCGGGTGGCCATCACCAGCCGGACCACGTAGTCGGCGACGAGCTGGTGGACCGATACCTGGTCGGCCATGGCCTGCAGCGCGATCAGCCGCGCGGGGTCGAGCACCGCCCTGGGGGTGGGAGGGGCCACGCTCATCCGGTGCAGGATCTCCAGCTCCTCGTGGGCGCTGGGATGGGTGACGCGGATCTTGAAGAGGAACCGGTCGCGCTGGACCTCCGGGAGCGGGTAGACGCCCTCGGACTCGATCGGGTTCTGGGTGGCCAGCACGATGAACGGCCTGGGCAGCGGATGGGTCTTCCCTGCCAGGGAGACCTGCCGCTCGGCCATGACCTCCAGCAGCGCGGACTGCACCTTGGCCGGGGCGCGGTTGATCTCGTCGGCGAGCAGGAAGTTGACGAACACCGGGCCGAGTTCGACGTCGAACGCCTCGCGGGAGGGATGGTAGACCCGGGTCCCCACGATGTCGCTGGGGACCAGGTCGGGGGTGAACTGGATGCGGGCGAAGGCGCCACCCACCACGGTGGCCAGCGTGGAGGCGGCGAGGGTCTTGGCGACGCCCGGCACGCCCTCAAGCAGGCAGTGGCCCCGGGCGAGGAGCGCCACGAGCAGCCGTTCCACCATGTGCTCCTGGCCCACGATGACCCGCCGGACCTCGGCCAGGGCCTCGCGCAGCAGTCCGGTGTCGGTCTCGCTCGGCAGTTCTTCGGCGACGGTCATGTTGATATTCCACCAAACGAAATGCGGGGCCGCACAACCGGCCGACTGCGTATTTCCCGTTAGTACCCAAACGCGTTTCGTGTCAGCACCCACACGGGCGTTGCCCGGTCGTCGTCGTGTGCTTTCATGGCAGGCGTGGCCAGTCCGCTCCAGTACGGTGACCCGCCCCATCTGGGGCCCTTCGTTCTCCAGGCCCGCCTGCGGGTGGGGCCGGCGGGGCTGGTCTACCTCGGACAGGGCTCCGACGGCCGGGCGGTTTCGGTCGCGGTGCTGACCAGGGGCGCCGCGCTCGATCCGGCGGCCCGCGACCGGTTCGTCACCGGGATCCGGGAGGCGACGGCCAGCCGTTCGGGTGTGCGGGGCTGGATGGCCAGGGCGACGCGCGGCCGCACCGCGGTGGCCGAGGCGGCCCCCCAGGTGCTGGCCATGGACGGTGGGAGCGCGCCGTGGGTGGCCACCCCGTACGAGCCGGATCGGGCGGGGGCCGAACGCTTCCTGGAGCCGGTGCTGGTGCGCGGCACGCTCATCGGCGAGCAGCACGGCCCGGACTTCGCGCCGCACTGGATCAGTGACCGCTCGCCCGCGCTGCCCGCCCCGCCCAAGGGGGCGCCGCCGCCCGTCGAGACCCGCCGATCGGTGATCATCGCCGGGGTCGTGCTGACCGTGCTGCTGGTGATGCTGGCCGTGATGGCCTGGCTGCTGCTCGGCCGCGACGAGGAGGTCCAGCCGCCGCCCAAGCCGCCGCCGCCGACGATGTTCGTGCCGACCCCGCCCCCGGTCCCGGCGTCGCCGGAGCCCGGGCAGCCCACCACGTCGCCGTCTCCCGCGCGGAGCGGCACGGGGACTCCGGGGCCGAGGCCGGGTGATGAGGACGAGGGCTCGCCCATCTAGGGCGTGTATCGAATACAGCCGGGGGCCGCTCGTGCCGTGCAACCACACCTCGACCGCCGATGTACCACTGCTTCCCCAGTGAGTTCACCGGTCAGGCCCCCACCCCCTTCTGTCGGCCATGAGGTCAACCGGGACGCTGTCGACCACATGGCCGACGGCGCTGAAAGAGACGAGGACTACCGTCCGCGACCGCATCGCGGACTCGCTCGACCTGACCGAGCCCGTCCCGGACATCATTCGCGCAGCCCTACGCCGAGCGGTGGGTGCGCCGGGTCCCGGCCGGCAGCGGCGCGCACTCCGGCGCGGCGGCGTACTCGCTCAGGGCCGCGTCCAAAATGCGCACCCGCAGCCCGTGCGGCCGTCCCGCGCGCGGGACGGCCGACAGGACGGCCGGCTCAGCGTAGCTCGCCCGTGATGATCCACAGGTGGCCGAACGGGTCGCGGATGCGGCCCGAGCGCTTGCCGTAGGGCTGGTTCTCGATCGGCACAACCACCTCGGCGCCGTGGGCGATCATGCGTTCGCCGACCGTGTCCGGGTCGGCGACCTCGACCTCGAGGAGGACCGCGGATCCGCCGAGATCATCGGGTGACAGCCACCCCCACGATGAGACGGCCGGCGAGGCCCGGAAGGACGACCCGCCGATGCGGTGGTCAACGACGCTGGGCCGGCCATCGTCGCCCCGGGGAGCGCTGAACACCTGCTCAGCGCCAAGGGCGACCTGGTAGAACGCCGACGCACGGTCCGGGTCGGGCACGATGAGACGGGGAGAAAGATGGATATCAGGCGTCATGAACCCATCGTCGGGCCGGGCGGAGGCAGGGGTCTTGAAGATTTGGGAACGCCCCGTGCGTCCGCCGTCATCTGGGCGCATCCTCATGGCCTGGAGGCCTGCCGCGGGCCGGCGGACCCTGCGCGGCCAGACCTTCGGCGCGTAGCCACTCGGTCGGCGTGCACCCGGCCATGGCCCGCCATTCCCGGGTGAGGTGCGCCTGGTCGGCGAATCCCGACGCCGCGGCCACTGCCGCCAGGCTGACCGTCCCGGCACGGGCGGCGGCCACGAGCCCGCCACGTGCGGCCTCGAACCGAAGGAGCCGCTGGTACTGCTTCGGCGTCACCCCCAACCCGGTACGGACCGTACCGCTCACGTGACGCCGGGAGCACCCGAGAAGCCGAGCCGCCTCCTGCACGCGGGCGGTCCCGGACAGTGCCGCCAGCGTGGCCTGCAGCTCGTGGCCGCCGGTGTTCTCCTCGTGCCGGACCCGTCCGGCGATCAGGGCGCCTTCGACGAGGGCGCGGCGTTGCGGCCAGGACCGGCAGGCCGCCAGCTGCTCCGGCAGGTGCGCCATCGCCGGGGCCACCTCGGCGAGATCGGCGACGTGCCCGGTCAGCGCCGACGCCGGGATCCCCAGCAGCGCGCCGGCACCCAGCGGGCTGAGTGTCAACCACACGCCGCGCGTGCCGCCCTCCTGCCTCAGCTCGGCCGCGTCCAGGTGAAGCCCGGCGACGACGGCCCGGAACCGTTCCCGCGAGCCGGGCCGCCCGAGCCACGCGATCTCCAACGAGTCCGTCTCCGGGATCGTGATCGACATCGTGGACGAGGGCAGCCCGCGATGAACGCCGACCGGGCCCGGGCCGAGCTCGTAGGCGCTCAGTGTCGCCACGAACGGCGCCAGCGCCGCGGACCTCTGATGAGCGGGCACGATGGTCACCCCTTCACAGTAGGGCGATCCGGCGGCCAAGAAACTAGAACATCTGGACACGGTGGACACCCCGGAGGCGAACCAGGTGACGTACCGGGTCGGGCGGGTCGGCCCCGGACCGATCCCGGCCGCGGCAGGACCGGCGGGACACGCCTCAGCGGGGGGCGACGAAACCTGATTCGTAGGCGGTGATGACGGCCTGGGTGCGGTCGCGCGCCTCCAGCTTGGCCAGCACGTTGCCCACGTGGGTCTTCACCGTCTCCATGCTGATGACCAGCTCGCCGGCGATCTCCCCGTTGGACAGGCCGCGGGTCATCAGGCGCAGCACGTCGGCCTCGCGCGAGGTCAGCCGGTCGATGCCGGGGGCGGCCCGGACGGCCTCGCGCCGCGCGGCCAGTGCGCGGATGGCGGCGGGGAAGAGCAGGGAGTCGCCTGCGGCCACCGTCCGGATCGCCTGGACCAGCTCGGCGGGGCGGGTGCGTTTGAGCAGGAAGCCGCTCGCCCCGGCCCGGAGCGCCTCGTAGACGTAGTCGTCGTTCTCGAAGGTGGTGACCACCACGACCTTGGGTGGCTCGGGCAGCGAGGCCAGCCGGCGGGTGGCCTGGATGCCGTCCACGGCGGGCATCCGCACATCCATCAGCACCACGTCCGGCCGGTGCTCGCGCACCACCGGCACGACGGCCGCGCCGTCCGCGGCCTCGCCCACCACGGTGAGATCGGGCTCGGAGTCGATGATGATCCTCAGGCCCGCACGGATCAGGTCCTCGTCGTCGGCGATCACCACGCGCAGCGTCATGACCCATGACCCTACAGAGGCCTGTCACGGCCCGGGAAAGCGCCGGGGGAGCGCCACGGGAGACGGGAGAGGCCGGGCACGCCGTGACGGAGGCCCGCCGCGGACTCATCAGGCGGACCTTCCCGGGTAAGGGACGGGTATGACCGAACTCCGTCGCAGTGACCCCGCGGAACCCGGCATCCGGCGGCGGCGCCGGGGCCGTGGTTTCAGCTATCACCACCCCGGTGGGAGCCGGGTGCGCGACCGCCGCACCCTGGACAGGATCAGGGCCCTGGCGCTCCCTCCCGCCTGGACCGACGTCTGGATCTGCCGCTCCCCGGACGGGCACATCCAGGCTGTCGGCGTCGACGGGGCCGGGCGGCGCCAGTATCGCTACCACGACGTCTGGCGCGTGGAGCAGGACCTGGCGAAGTTCGAGCGGGTGCGGGAGATGGCCGAGCGGCTGCCGAAGTTCCGTGAGCGGGTCGCCGAGCACCTGGAGCAGCGGGGGCTGACGCGTGAGCGGGTGCTGGCGGCCGCGGCGAGGATGCTCGACATCGGCTTCTTCCGGGTGGGAGGGGAGGCCTACGAGTCGTTCGGGCTGGCCACGCTCCGGACGGAACACGTCACCTGTACGGCGGGCAGGGTCACCTGCTCCTATCCCGCCAAGGGTGGCAAACACCGGCAGGTGGAGATCACGGACACGGACGTGTGCAAGGTGATCACCTCCCTGCACGGGGCCGGGGACGGAGGGGAGCTGCTGCGTTACAAGGACGGGCCCCGGTGGGTGGACGTGCGCAGCGACGACATCAACGCCTACCTCCGTGAGGCGTTCGAGTCGGAGGTGTCGGCCAAGGACTTCAGGACCTGGCACGCGACGGTGCTGGCCGCCGTGGGCCTGGCGGTCTCCTCCCGCGCCCGGTCCAGGACCGGCAGGCGGCGGGCGGTCAGCCGGGTGATCAACGAGGTGGCCGGCTACCTGGGCAACACGCCCGCCGTCGCCCGCGCCTCCTACGTGGATCCCCGCGTCATCGAGGCCTACGAGAAGGGCCGGACGATCGCGCGGGCGCTGACCGAGCTCGGCGCCGACGCGGGGTTCGGGCAGCTGGCCACGCACGGCGGCGTGGAACGGGCGGTCGTCGCCCTGCTGAAACGCTCTCCCTGAGCTGTCCCGGGGCGTCCCGGGGCGTCCCCGCCCGGCCGCCGGTAGTGCCGGGGGTGCGCCGTGAGCGGTGGCGGGGCGTCGTGACATGAATCGTGACCGCGCGGGCATGGGCCTGGGAGAGACGAGAGAGGTGATCTGAAGATGCCGGCACGACAAGAGCTCCCGTCGACCCTGCAGCGCTCCTCCGAGAAGGCGCGGGACACCTGGATCAAGGCCCACGACTCCGCGGTGCAGACCTATGGCGAGGGGCAGCGGGCCCATCGCACGGCCTTCGCCGCGCTGAAGCACTCCTTCGAGAAGGTCGGCGACCACTGGGAGCCGAAGGCCGAGAAGGGGCCCTCCGACGCCCAGGCGGCCAGGAGCACCCCGAAGCCGGGCAAGACGGCCGAGGGGGTCGACGCCAACGCGTCCAAGCAGCACCTGTACGACGTGGCCAGGCGGCTGGGCGTGGAAGGGCGGTCCACGATGACCAAGGACCAGCTCGTCGAGGCCATCAAGAAGGCCAACCGGAGGGCCACGGCCAGGTCCCGCTGACCCGTGGAGTCCCGCTGACCCGTGGCCCGTCAGGTCCCGCTGACCCGTGGTAGTCCGGCTGGCCTGTCAGTCCCGCTGGCCTGTGGCCCGTCAGGTCCCGCTGACCCGCCGCCCGTCCGGGCGCGGGCAGGCGGCCGTTCAAGCGACCTTCCCTCTTGCGGAGATTCTTTTCTTTTAGTGCTATAAGCCGCCTTTTGCCGGATATGGAACCCCCGTGTGCCGACAAGATTCGGTACGCCGGAAATGATCGCCGCAAGGAGGGAAGCGTCATCATGACGGACGTGTCGAGCAAGGGACAGCAGCCGGGCGACGAGCGGCCGGTGCTGACCAATCGGCAGGGACACCAGGTCTACGACAACCAGAACCAGCGCACGGTCGGCGCACGAGGCCCCGCCACGCTGGAGAACTACCAGTTCCTGGAGAAGATCAGCCACTTCGACCGTGAGCGGATCCCCGAGCGGGTGGTGCACGCCCGCGGGGCGACGTCCTACGGATATTTCGAGGCCTACGGCAAGCTGGGCGACGAGCCGATCGCCCGCTACACCAGGGCGAAGCTGTTCCAGGAGGCGGGCAAGCGGACCGACCTGGCCGTGCGCTTCTCGACCGTGATCGGTGGCAGGGACTCCTCCGAGGCGGCGCGCGACCCTCGCGGGTTCGCGGTGAAGTTCTACACCGAGGACGGCAACTGGGACCTCGTCGGCAACAACCTGGCCGTCTTCTTCATCAGGGACGCCATCAAGTTCCCCGACGTGATCCACGCGCTCAAGCCCGATCCGGTGACCTTCCGGCAGGAGCCCAACCGGATCTTCGACTTCATGTCGCAGACGCCGGAGAGCATGCACATGCTGGTCAACCTGTTCAGCCCGCGTGGCATCCCCGCCGACTACCGCCATATGCAGGGATTCGGCGTCAACACCTACAAGTGGGTGAACCAGGAGGGTGAGACGCACCTGGTGAAATACCACTGGATGCCCAAGCAGGGCGTGCGGAGCATGACCGCCGCCGACGCGGCCGCCGTACAGGGCCAGGAGCTGGGGCACGCCACCAAGGACCTGCGTGAGGCGATCGACCGCGGCGACTTCCCCGAGTGGGAGCTCCTGGTGCAGATCATGACCGACGAGGAGCACCCCGAGCTGGACTTCGACCCGCTGGACGACACCAAGGTGTGGCCGGAGAACGAGTTCCCCGCGCTGCCGGTCGGCCGCATGGTCCTGGACCGGAACGTGGCCAACAACTTCGCCGAGAACGAGCAGATCTCCTTCGGCACCGGCGTCCTGGTCGACGGGCTCGACTTCTCCGACGACAAGATGCTGGTGGGCCGGACGTTCTCCTACAGCGACACCCAGCGTCACCGGGTGGGGCCCAACTACCTGCAGCTCCCGGTCAACCAGGCCAAGCACGCCGAGGTGCGCACCAACCAGCGCGACGGCCAGATGACCTACATCGTCGACGACCAGGGGGAGAGCCCGCACATCAACTACGAGCCGTCCCTGCTCGGAGGGCTGCGCGAGGGGCACTACCCCACCCACGACGAGCAGGGGCCGGTCGTCTCCGGGCGCCTGACCCGCAAGCGCATCCCGAGGACCAACGACTACACCCAGGCCGGCCAGCGCTACCTGCTGCTGGAGCAGTGGGAGCGCGACGACCTCGTGCTCAACCTCGTCACCCTCCTGTCCCAGGCCGAGCGTCCCGTCCAGGAGCGCATGGTCTGGCACTTCCTGATGGCCGAGGACGAGCTCGGGCTGCGTGTCGGGGAGGGGCTCGGGATCGGTCCCGAGGACGTCGCCCACCTCGAACCGCTGGCGAGCCAGGAGCTGAGCGCGGAGGAGCGTGAGCGGCTGTCCAAACTGGGGAAGAACGGGCCGCGCGACGTGAGCGACCTGAAGATGACCCACTGCGTCCCCAACGAACGGGCGCAGCCAGCCGCGTGACGGCTGATCGCCGTCCAGGAGGTTCCCGGGGGCGCGGCGAAGGCGCCGCGCCCCCGTCGGCAGGATGATCGTTTGCTCCGCAGACTCAGGGGTAATGGTCTGCGATGTCTGAGATATCCGATCTTCAGCGCCTTGTGCCTGCCCAGCAGGATCTCCGGGTCCGCTGGCGGCTGTCGGCGGGGGAGTTCCTGTTCACGCCGTTGCTCATGGTGCTCGGATTCGTGGGGCTGGCGGTGGGCGCCGTCTTCGCCGACGCCTCCTCCTCGGAGTGGCCCGCCGCAGTCAGGACGGTCTTCCTGCGGCTGTTCCCGCACGACAACCTGATCAAGATGCTGAGTGTGATCGCCACGGGCCTGGTGACGGTGACCACCCTCACCCTGTCGGCGCTGCTGGTGGCGATCTCCCACACCGCGACGTCGGTCGCGCCCGTGGTGTTCGACCAGTTCCTGCGGCGCAGGGCCAACCAGGCGTACTTCGGATATGTCGCCGGCTGTGCCACCTACACCTATCTCGTGATGGCCGTCTCGCGGCCCGAGTGGGCCGGGGTGGGGGCGCTCCTGGCGGTGGTGCTGGCCGCCGGAGCGCTCGTCCTGCTGGTGTTCATGGGCTATCTCATGATCGACCAGATGCGCCCCACCTCCGTGGTCCGCTCGATCCAGGAACTGGCCTACCGGGCCCGGATGCGCCAGATGCCCCTGCTGGCCCGTTCCCGCACGAGGGCGCTGCTCGACGGGGACTCGACCTCGGTGACCACCCGCGCCACGGGATACGTGATCGACATCAGTGCGGCCCGCCTGGAGTCGCTGCTGGCCGGTACGGGGGACAGGGTCGAGGTCGCCTTCCAGGTGCGGATCGGCGACCTGCTCGCCTACGGCGACACCGTCGCACGGATCCGCGGCGGGAGTCCCGAGGAGCGCGGCCGGATCGCCGGAAAGGTCCTCACCTGCGTCATGATCGACCGGGCCCGCAACGCCGACGTCGACCCCGACCACGCCATCGAGCAGCTCGGCAACGTCGCCTGGGCGGCCACCTCCACCCGGCAGAACCCCGACGTGGCGCTGGCCGCGGTCGGCGCCCTGCGCGACCTGTCCGCCCGCTGGGCCGCCGCGGGCGTGCCCGACTCCACGGTGTACGGCAGGCCGCTGCCGGTGGTCTACGACGACGCCGTGCAGCGGCGCATCGTGGCCGCGCTGATCGACCTGGTGGTCGTCAGCGCCTCCTCACGGCAGCACCAGACGTGCGCCGTGGCCCTGTCGACGCTGGCGGACATCCTGCCCCAGCTGCCGGAGCGCGACAGGGACGTCGCGGTGAAGAGCCTGCGGCGGGCGCTGCCCGCGACGCTCTCCCACGTGGCGAGCGTGGAGATGGGGCGTGGCCTGGCCAAGCTGCGCGCCGCGCTCGACGCGATCGGCCACGAGGACATGGCCGACCAGGTCCGTGACATGGGGCCCCGGCTGGTCAGGGAGAGCGGGCTGAGTGAGGAGGAGGACCTGATCGACCATCTCGACGAGACCGAGATCACCGGCCCGCGGTCCTTCCGTTTTCGCTGACGCCGGGAGCACCGTGAAAACCGAGGTCAAAGCCCTGTGATTTTTCATCCGAAAAGGTATGAATAGGTTTTCTGCGGGCACCCGATCCAGAAGTTGAGCCGCCCACCGTCAGCTTCTCCACGTTCATTGGATCCCGCCTATGTCTGTACAAGGCACCGTCATACCCATCATTCACTGGTCCCGCCGCTCCTCCTGCCTCACCGAGGATCCCGAGCTCTTCTTCCCCGTGTCCTCCGAGGGGCCCGGACGACAACAGTACGAGCAGGCCAAAGCCGTCTGCCGCCGCTGCCCCGTACGGCTGCGCTGCCTGGACTACGCCCTGAACACCCACCAGATGTACGGCGTGTGGGGCGGCACCACCCCCGACGAGCGCAGAGCCGCCATGGCGGAGACCAGGCGCAGGGCGCGGTGATCGCCGGGCGGGGGGCGGCGGACACCGATCATCCGGAAGTCCGCTCCGCTTCCGAACCGTCGAGGAGGACGGCGAGCCGTTCCGCGTTGCGCTGCGAGTTGTCCTCGCAGCAGTTGTTCAGGAGCACGTGGGTCGTCGAGGCCTGCCCGGCGAGTTCGCGGATCCGGGCCGCCCACCGCCTGAGCTCGGCCTCCGAGTACAGATAGGCGAAGCGTTCCTCGATCTTCTTGCTGGTCCACTTGTCGGAGTGGCCGTGCAGGCGGACCACGGCGAGGTCGGAGGTCGCGGCCAGGACCGGCGGGATCGACGACGGGTGCCCCTGCGGCATGTCGACGCAGACGTAGGGGATGTCGTGCGAGGCGAGGAAGTCCAGGGTCTCGGCGCGGTTCTCCTCCTCCATCCAGGTGTGGTTGCGGAACTCGACGCAGATGCGCATGGGCCCGCAACGCCGCGCGCATTCGAGGATGTAGCGCCGGTTGCCCTGCCCGATCGGGAACCACGGCGGGAACTGGAAGAGCACCACCCCCAGCTTCCCCGCCTCGTGCAGCGGCCTGAGCGCGCTGAGGAACCGCTGCCAGACCTCCTCGGCGATCTCCGTACCGACGTCGCGCAGGTAGACCGTCCGCTTCGGCGTGCCGAGCCTGTCCCGCAGGTCCTTGTAGAGGGACTCCGGCCGGGTGGGGTGGTTGGTCAGCAGGGAGAAGGCCTTGATGTTGAAGACGAAGTCCTGCGGGGTGCGGTCACGCCAGGCTTCCACGGTGCGCTGCGCCGGCGGGTGGTAGTAGGTGGCGTCCACCTCGACGATCGGCAGCCGCGACGCGTAGTAGGCCAGGCGGGCGGCGGGAGTGGACACGTCGTCGGGATACCAGCCCGAGTCCAGCAGGGACCTGTCCGTCCACGAGGCCGTGCCGACGAGGATCCTTCTCGTCCCCGGCCGTTCCTCCGTGCTTCCGGCCGGCCGGGTGACTCCCTCCAGGGAGAGCTGTGTCGCCATGTCCGTCCCCTGCCCCGTCCCGACGCCTCCTCACCTGGGTGACGGGACGCCGGGAGTGACGGTGAGTGAGCGCGCCTCCGGCTCCTACGGCCGGCCTCCGACCCCGCTCGCCAGCTCGCCGGCCCGCGCGGGACCGCCGGCGCCGGGCGACAGGGGCGGGGTGTCCATGCCCGCGGAGGTGCGCAGGCCCTCCAACAGCTCCTTCAGTGCGTCGACCGCCGTACGGCGCGGCTGCCAGCCGAGCTCGGTACGGGCGCGGGTGACATCCATGACCGGCATTCTGAGCACCAGGTCGACCAGGCCGGGCGCGGCGGGGGTCAGACGCATGTGCCAGGCCAGCGCGGCGACGCTCCTGAGCGCCCAGCCGGAGACGGGCACCAGCCGGGCGCCGAGCAGCTCGGCCAGCACGGACGGTTCGATCACTGGATCGGCGGCGATGTTGAAGGCGCCCGACACCGGCCGGGTGACCGCCAGGCGGTAGGCCTCGCCGACGTCCTCGGCGTGGACCGCCTGGAACTTGAGCCCGGGGGTGTCGGGGACGATGGGGATCAGGCTCGGCCGTACCAGCCGCTGGGGCACGAACGGCCCCCCGAACAGCCGGCGCTGCTCGGTCGCCGCCTCCCGTTTGAAGATGAAGCCCGGCCGTAGCCGCACGACCCGGGTGCCGGGGTGGTCCCGCTCGAACACGTCGAGCACGCGTTCCACGTACGCCTTCTCCCGGCCGTAGGCGGTCCCCGGCCAGCCGTGGGTGGGCCAGTCCTCGGTGACGGGCCGGTCCTTCGGGCCGGGGGAGTAGGCGCCCACCGACGAGGCGTGGACCACCACGGGGACGCCGTGCCGCGCGGCGGCCTCGAAGACCCGTGTGCTGCCCAGGACGTTGGTCCGCCAGGTCGTGACCGGATCGCGCGTGGGCTGGAACAGCCACGACAGATGCACCACCGCGTCGGCGCCGGCGAGATACGGCTCCAGGTCGCCGCTGCCGACGTCCACGGCGTGCCAGGTGGTCTTGTCCGGCCGCCAGTCCGGCAGCCGCCGGGCCAGGCCCACGACGGAGGTGACGTTCTGGTCGGACACGAGGGCGGACACCACGCTCGTGCCCACGTTCCCGGTCGCCCCGACGACTACTACGCGCATGTGTACCGCCTGCCCCCGGGGAGAGGGCCGAACCGCCGTCGGCCATGGCTTTGCCGTACGGTGCCGGAGATCTGCTGCTGCCCTGAGCTTTCGGGCGGTGCCCGGCGGCCTGCGCGGCAGGAGGAGAGGGCGGCGATGCGGACCCTCACGGGGCGGGCCTGCGCCGGATCGGCCCCGCCGTCCGCTCCGGCCGGCGGTCTCCGCCGGATGCTCGGACACCGGCCTCCGGGCGGCCGGCGGTGATCTCCATCCCGGCCTCCCCGGCCGGGACCGCACCGCCCGCACCGGATTTTCTCCCGGTGCGGATCACCGGGGTGAGCTGGCGGAAGACGGCGGCACGCGAGGGCGGGCCGTCGGGCGGCCGCATGGGCCGTGCGGAAGGGGGCAGGCTCCGGATGCCCGTTGGAAGATCGTCTCGGCGGATCCGTCGTGATCGTCATCCGCGGCGGGGCGGGTGGACGGTGAGTTCATGTCGCCTCAGGCCGGCGGGCGTTCAATCGGAACACCCCAGACGGGAGGACATGGTGATACCAATCAACCGTGACAAGCCCAACGGGCAGGAGCCGATCGGAGCGGGCGGGCCACGCCGGGGCGTTCAGCGGCCGCTGACCGTCGCCGCGGCCGTGGTGCTGCTGACGTCGGGTGGCATCGGGATGGCCGCGGCGTCGGCGGCGACGCCCGCGCCGCCGCCCGCGGAGACACCCACCCCGACGCAGACGGCCGGCGGGACGCCCACGGCGACCCCCACCGAGACCCCCACTGAGCCGCCGGCTGAGACC